>NZ_CP066150.1:1642724-1971269 GCF_023206395.1 Vibrio sp. ED004
GTTGTGTGCTGTGTGGGGACAAGTGTTTCATGTCCAGTGTGGGTGTTATTTCTCTCTGCTATTCAGCCTTCTAGCTCAATGGCAATTTACTGAAGTGTGTCAGAGTTACTCCCTATACGGTTTCTTAGCTCAGTATCTTGCTTCCACAATCAACCAAACTAGGAATACCCCGATAGCGATTCGGTTTGGGTATCACTGAAAAAAACATCTGTTCATCACAGACTTAAAGTGTACTTCCTCCCTTCGCAGCACTGAGTGCTTTTGGCATTTCAGTGCTCCATCAGACTTGATGCTGATGGTCAGCTAAGTTTTCTCCTCCACACCATTACTGGGCTTCTCGGCTTAGCCTTACTCACTACTACGGATTCATCTGCCACCTCGCACCAACACAGCTCTTAGCTTTCGCTTCGAGTTTGTGCTTCCAGACTTTGGATGTGGTGTCAGGCTTCCCCAGTTACTGCACTGGCTCCCCTGTTAACAATGCCACCTCAAGCACAGCATAGGTCTGACTGAGTATAGGGCTTCGCGCTATTTCGGACGCTTACCCACCTATACTGCCGAAGCAGGTTTACTTGCGTTGTGTACTGTTAACTTCCTATCGCTTCCTTCAGACCCTGCCGTTAGCCAGCAACGCCCTTGCGATTCGGATTATCTTCCCCTCAGTCGGGGTGATTCAGGTTTCTTTCAACCTAACGGGTTTGCCAGCTTCGCTGGGCAAACAAAAAGGCTCACGTGATTAGCGTGAGCTTTAATTTAATTACATTCTTTTCAATGGCTTGACGACACTATCAAGCCCTTCGATTTTCAGAGCAAGGCACAGCTTTAATAGGTCACCCAGTTCACCAGACGGAAATCCTTTTTTATCGAACCACAGCAAATATTCTTCAGGTAAATCGATCAATGTACGACCAGCGTATTTGCCAAAAGGCATCTGCATTCTGGCAAGTTTGATGAGGTTCTCTTTTTCTAGCATTACAGGCTCTTTCTATGCGTCATCGATGTTCTGTAGAGTATCACCTAAACGCTCAACCCAATAGTTGATTGCGTCTTTGGCATCATCTAGGGAATCAATCATAGTCGAAAAGTCTTTGTTCCCAGCTTCACGGTCGATAGCTGCGAACAATGGCGTCCCCTCTTGAGCATCACTCACCAACAGCTCGACACTGGCGCTTCCTACATTGGTGTGCTCACCTGTTGCCACCTTAGAAATAGTGGACATCGCAAGGCCAAATGGCAGAACGCTACTCGTCACGGCTAAGATAGGGTTTGGTGTTTCAACGTTGCTCAAGGCGATACTTAGTCGCAACGTCTTACCCGTGGGTTCGTCGACAATTATTTTATGAGGCGATATTTTATCTTCCAAGCGTGCAACCATGTGATCAGTCAGCTCTTGAATCTCTTCCTGATCGAGCGAACCTTCTTCTGCAAGTACAAAGATTTGGTCAATCACCACAGAATCATAATCGTCTAACTTAGATTTCAAACGTTGTGCGTCACGCAGGCCGATTCTAGCCCAAACTAAGTCAACTCCACCGTCAGGGCCTGGCTGAAAATCCTCATAACTGGTGAATTTGGTTGCGGTTTTAATTGGACCGCCTGCACAACCAAACAAAAAAATGCTGGTTGCAACAAGCAAGAGAAGTTTTATAGATTTCATAGCGCACTTACATTAAAAAGAAGAATCTAACTAAGTATGCCATACCCTATGTGAAAAGATTGTAGAAAAAGGGGTTAAAACTCAGAGCTAGCTCTAAAATTAGTCATGCTGCACAGTGTGAGCATACTCTACAATCACCTGATTTCCTTCGATATAAGCGTTTTGAATCTCACCATCAACACTCATTCTACTTTTCAAATAAACCACTTTAGGTCCAGATTCATTACCTTCTTTCAGTGAAGGAAACACATTTCTAGGTTCTAAATGAAGTAAACGGCAAAAGTGACTGATGAAAGACATGGTCAATGGCGTCTCCCCTCTTAACACTCTTGAGAAATCAAGCTGGTTCATTCCTAGTTTTTTTGAAAACTCCATCTGCGTAATTCGCATTCGCGATTTTTGTGACATCCACGTTTGATACAACGCATCTCTGTCTTGTTCTGTGAATTCCATACCAACTTCTTTATATAATTCATACCAATCAATTGTCCGTTTTTTCATACACGACATGTCAGGATTCGGTTAGTGGAAACCAAAGGTTTGGTTTTGATATGAGTGCAATTGTTGTACAGAACAGAACACAAAAACCCAAAAGCATTCACAAAAACGATTAGAGCAAATACTTTCTTTATTTATTTATATCAATAATTTATACGTTGACTAACGAAACATATAGCAAGTTAATTTGTATTAATAATTAAAAGTTCGAGATTAGCATTCCACATTTCAATCTATTGATTCGCATTTATAAAACTGGTTGGCTACATTCCGGTTGCTTAAACGCACTTCTGGCAAACTGTTTGAAAGAATAGGACGCAAAGCCACCGGTCTGTCGACAAATATTCTGTCTATGATAGCGGGGCCGCCACTTAATAGGATTTAAGTGCACATGCATGCCGGAGTGTTCTCTTTTTTGTCGGCCAAATACAGTAAGGACAAATAATGAAATAACTCCCAAAAAAATCACTCATCGCGCTGTCGCTACTTAGCGTAAGCGGTGCAAGCTTCGGTCACGGTTATGTTTCAGCATACGATAATGGCGTTGCTGAGAGCCGTGTCGCCCTATGTAAGTTCCCTGCGAGTGACACACAACAGAAAAACACCGACTGTGGTGGTATCCAATACGAGCCACAAAGTGTGGAAGGCCCTGAAGGTTTCCCTGAAGTCGGCCCTGTCGATGGAAAAATCGCCAGTGCAGAATCTTCTTTAGCGGCAGCACTAGACGAACAAACCGCAGACCGCTGGGTTAAACGCCCTATCAAGTCTGGTTCTCAATATTTTGAGTGGACGTTCACTGCGAATCACAAGACTCGCGATTGGAAATACTACATTACTCAACCAGATTGGAATCCAAACCAGCCTTTGGCACGCAGCTCTTTTGATTTAACGCCATTCTGTGTTGTTGAAGGCAATATGGAACAGCCACCTATGCAAGTAAGCCACTTGTGTAATGTTCCAGAGCGCGAAGGTTATCAAGTGATCCTTGCTGTATGGGATGTAGGTGACACTGCTGCAGCTTTCTACAACGTTATCGATGTGAAATTTGATGGCGACGGCCCTATCATTCCGGATTGGGATCAAGGCGGTCAGATCAACCCAACTCAAGACCTGAACGTTGGTGATGCGGTATACACTCGTGTCTTCGACCAATCTGGTGAGAACGCTTCATACAGCACTGAGCTAGTGATTGAAAGCA
The DNA here is from genome assembly GCF_023206395.1 of Vibrio sp. ED004. NCBI lineage: Bacteria > Pseudomonadati > Pseudomonadota > Gammaproteobacteria > Vibrionales > Vibrionaceae > Vibrio > Vibrio sp. ED004. The sequence goes on from NZ_CP066150.1 coordinate 1,646,078, forward strand.
ACGAGCAAGGCAAAGTAAACAACTGGTCTTACGCACTTGCCTCTAAGATCAACCAAGAACAGACGCAAATCAAAGCAGGTCAATTAAACGGGCAAGGCGATTTCGCTCCTGTATACGGTTCGAACCCTATTTACTTAAAAGCAGGTTCAGGCTTTAACAGCGTAGAGATCGGTTACAAGATTAATACTCCAGAACCAGACCATGAGCTAGAAGTAACAGGCTTAGAGTCTGAATACATTATTGATGAAAACCAGCCAACACAGCTTGACCTTACTCTTGCAGCAACAGGCGATATTCAAGCTGAATTGACTGTGTACAACCATCATCGTGAAGCGCTTGCCTCTCAAAAATCTGAATTAGCAGACGGACAAGTGGAAGATGTTCAACTGACTTTGTCTAAATCTGAAGCTGGCCACCACATGCTTGTGGTTGTGACGAAAGATGACCAAAGTAACTTAGTGGATCAGAACACGCTTGATTTCCATCTGATGGATGAGCAAACACCGCCACCAGCAGGCGATTACGATTTCGTATTCCCTGAAAGCATTGAGTCTTACACAGCGGGAACTACAGTACTAAGCAGCGATGGTAACGTTTATCAGTGTAAAGTGTTCCCATACTCTGGTTACTGTGTTCAATGGGCTCCAACAGCAACTCAGTACGAACCAGGTGTAGGTTCACACTGGCAAGATGCTTGGAACAAAGTGGACTAATTGATCGCTAGAAACCTCCTCTTAATAGATGAGAGTTAGTAATCAATCAAACAAAAACGGATGCCTAGCGCATCCGTTTTCTTGTTCAATAACATCTGAAAAGTCAGTTATCAAAGTAGATAGTGGTCCGCCAACAGAGCTACGAACAAGAGCATAAGGTGATAGATAGAAAACTTAAACGTCTTCATCGCCATGTTGGGCTCATCACGATATTTAAGAATCCACGCGTGGTAGACAAACCCACCGTTTAGCACCAAAGACGCACTCAGGTATATCCAACTGCTCATGCCAACTAACACTGGCAGCACACATACGATGCTTAACAACAGTGTATAAAGCAAAATTGAAGTCTTGGTGTAGGCTATCCCATGAGTCACGGGCAACATCGGGATATCCACTTTGGCGTACTCGTCACGACGATGAATCGCAAGTGCCCAAAAGTGTGGAGGCGTCCAGATAAAGATGATCATCACCAGCAGCCATGCACTTGAATGTAGCTCATTAGTGACAGCCGTCCATCCCAATAACGGAGGCATTGCTCCAGCTATTCCAGCTATAACAATGTTCTGCGGCGTCGCTCGCTTCAAGTACATGGTATAGATAACCGCATAGCCCAATAAGCTCGCAAAGGTTAACCATGCTGTAAGCGGATTGACCAACATTACTAAGGTGACGAAGCCAAGCAAGCCAATGCCCGCGGCAAAACTGAACACTCGTACGCTGCTAAGCTCACCCGATGGTAAAGGCCGTCGGTTGGTTCGAGACATTTGCCCGTCGATCTTCTTGTCGATCAAATGATTAAATGCAGCGGCTGAACCTGCCATTAACCCTATCCCTATCATGCCGAACAACGCTTGCTGCAAAGGTAATCCGTTGGGCACGGCCAAACACATTCCGACTAATGCCGTTAGCAACATCAAAGCAACCACTTTAGGCTTGGTCAGTGTTAAATAAACCTTCCAAGCAGCTTTGTTTTTTGCAGCCATTTCATTACTTGAAACTGGGGCTTGAACCACCACTTCATGCTGTGTTGAAACTCTACTGACCATGATTACCTCCTTGTAATACACTGTTCTTCAACAAGTTTTCACTTGGTTTTCGCTGCCACACGACAAAATTGGTCACAACCATGCTGATAAGTAACATCGCCGCGATTAGGTTATGCAAAACCGCGACTGAGATTGGCAGGTGAAACCACACATTGCTGATTCCAAGGCTGATTTGAGTAACCAACACGATTGCGACAATCACGCTCAGCTTTTGATGCGCTGTTTGACCAAACTTCCACAACTGATACACGACCATTAGCACCGTCAACGTTGCCACAATAGCGCCAAACCTGTGCATGACATGTATTGTGAGCCTTGCGGGATACTCCAATACACCGAACTCATAGTTCTCATGGCCGCTCTGTGCAAAGTCGAAAGCGTTCTTAAAATCTAGATAGCTTGTCCAGTTCCCCTCACAAATTGGTAGCTGGGTGCACACCAACGCGGCATAGTTTGATGAGGTCCACGCGCCAAGCAATATCTGCCCCACCACAATCACCATACCCAACGAGGCCCAGAATTTAATCTGAGGCGCGTAAGAGGATTCGCCAAATCGGGTTTGGAAATTAGAGAGACGACAGTAGAGTAAACACAGTAGAGACAACAGAGTAAAACCACCCATCAAGTGCGCCATCACCACGACAGGCATCAGCTTGAGTGTCACAGTCCACATGCCTAATAAAGCCTGAAAAATCACAGTTGCCGAGATCAATAACGGCAGTCCAGCAGCGGTGATGTTCTTCTTAATACACCAAGCAACCACAACAAAGATAAGAAGCCCTAATGAACCCGCAAAGTAGCGATGTATCATCTCTATCCATGCTTTGTCTGCTTCAAGAGCGCGTTCAGGAAATTGGAGATTGGCTTGATTAACTGCTTGTGCATCAGAAGGAACGGTGATTTTCCCATAACACCCAGGCCAATCAGGGCAACCAAGACCAGCATCAGACAAACGAGTATAAGCACCTAACACAATCACGGTAAGCGTCAGTAAGATAGTCACTCGCATCACGAGCATGAGTAAATCAGGGGCTTTATTCTGCATCGTTTATCTCCCTATATTTATTCCCTGTCCCTAATAGAATTCAAGCGTTACGTTCAAACACGAATGCTCTATCAGCTAACCAACGCGCGACAATTTAAGAAGCTTTCTCAGGTCATGAATCATGCCTTTAGACTGCCCGACTAACTGCGACGGTTCTGAGACACTTTTGTATTCCATAACGAGTTGCCCAAGAGGGTCGATGATTACAATGGAAGCTGGCGCGAACTTGGTACTCAACTGATCTCCACCCGATAGAAACGACAGATCCGGTTTGTTAAATGCTCCTGGTAGCGCATCCCCTTCAGAGACAAAAACCACCGCTGTCACTCGTTCCTTATTTTTCCCTAACGCTAAATAGCTTTGATTCAAGTAATGTAGCTGTTGTTCACACAAGCTATCGCATTCTGTTGGCGCAATGTAACCCACCAGCCATCCTTCTCCTTCCACCGGAGCCGTCAATCCAAAATCCTGTAACGTCACTCTTGGCTCAACCAACTCCCCCGTGTTTGTCACACCAGATGTGTACCAATTTTGCTCCAACACGGTTTTAGCGATAATGGCAGGTAAGGCGAAGATCAGAATCAATCCGATTAATACAAGGCGACCACGTGAGCGACTCTGTTTAAACGCAGCCAAGTTCGCATCGGTACTTTCCTTGTTCATTTGTACTTGAGGCTTATCCATTTTAATTCCCTGTATTAAGCGCTGCCGTTCGCTATCTGTATTTATGTCATTCCGAGCATTTACTTCTTATTAATGTGGTTATGTTTCTTTAAGTGTCGGTAGCCAATCAATAACATCAGCGAGAGCAGTACCGCAGCCATCACGAACCATTGAAATGAGTAACCAAAGTGCTTCTCAGACTTCATCGCCGTAGGGCGCCATAACATCTCATAGGGCCAAGAATTTAAACTCTGAGGTTGAAAGATAAATGGCAACACCTCTTGGCCTGTGTATTGTGATAACGCCTCTATATTGATGTTTTGAATTCTTGTCGGTGTTGTCTTTTCTAACCCAAGCTCCTGACTTAACGGATTAACTGAACGTGTGTACAAACGCCCAGACATGTTGGTTGGTAGCGTGACGTTTCCTATTTTTGGAAGAGCTCTTCTATCATTACTTGCTGCAACGAACCCAAGATCGATCAACAGTTGTTTTCTTCCATCTTGTGTTAGAACCTCACCGAGCATGTAAATCACATATCCAACCGTTCCTTGGTTGATTTGATTGTCCAACAAGAACACCAAACCACTTGTTTTTACTAATTGAACGTCAGCTTTTAAACCATTTAAGGTTGAAGGATTCAATGACTGCTGAGTTCGAACGCTTTCTTCTCGCCATTCTGAAATCACGATATCTAGAGGCCTAGAGGACTGCGTTGCTCTCTGCGATAACTGGTGCTCGTAGCGTAATTTCTCGTTACCTCTGTCTAATTGCCATAAACCCAACTTGATTAAAATGCCGACTGAAACCAAAGTTAAAACAACCGCAACCCAAAAACCTTTACTGCGGAACTTTCGTTCATCATGATTCAAACCGTTTGGAGTTATCACTATGGCGTCATCCACCTTTATCTTGTTATTCAAAGTTGTATTGGTTGCTCTACTGTTTTTCATCGCCTTCAACTTAATGAAAGGCCTCATCCAAATCGCTTCTGGCAAACACAATGGCAAAAGGTTGAGTCACTTCTTAGGACGTCGAGTCATGTGGTCAGCCGTTGTCGTGTTAATGTTGTTACTGGCTTTAGGAACAGGAGTGATAACGCCAAACCCTCGACCTTATTAAGCCCTATAAGCCCAACAGCTAAAGCGGTCTATGTCGTTAGAGGACATAGACGAACACAAATAACCCTAACCAAACCACATCAACAAAGTGCCAGTACCAACTGCCAGCTTGGAACGCAAAGTGGTCTTTGGGCGTAAAGTGGTCTTTCGCAACCCTTGCCAGTAACACAATCAAAAAGATCGTCCCCAAGCAAACATGCAAGCCATGGAAACCCGTCAACAAGAAGAAGGTGTTGCCATAGATACCCGATTGAAGGGTCAGCCCCATATCTTGATAAGCATGAACATACTCTTCGACTTGGAAAAATAGGAAGAAGCCCGCCAGAACAATCGTAATTTCTAACCAAACGATTAACGCCATGCGCTTGTTTTGTTCAAGACTCAGGTGCGCCATGTGCAGCGTTACGGATGAAAGCAGTAGGATAATGGTGTTCTTGAGTGGAATACCTTGCCAAGGCATCGCTTGTGTCGTCACACCATCCGGTGTCGTGGTCAGCGGCCACATCGATTGAAACATCGGCCACAGCACTTCATGGGTCATTTCATTGTTGCCCGCCCCACCAATCCAAGGGACTGAAATCATTCGAGCGTAGAAAAGCGCGCCAAAGAAGGCGCCGAAGAACATGATCTCAGAGAAGATGAACCAGCTCATTCCTTGTCTAAAGGAGCGAGATATTTGCTCGGAATAAACACCACTCAATGACTCTGTAATCACGTAGCTAAACCAACCCGCAAGCATATACAGAAGAACAGCAAAACCAACTAACAACACCGCTTTACCGAACACTCCACCTGCGGCATCCGTTCCCATGTTTTGCACGGTTAAGCCTGCTCCGACCGCAACAAGAAACAGAGCAACGGCACCGACTAGCGGCCAATGGCTTTGATGTGGAACGAAATACACTTCCTTTTTAGAACTCATCGCTCAACTCCTTTTGTTGATTCTGGTTCTGTAATTTATTAATTACTCGCGAGTACGTTTGGCTCAGGTTCGTTTACTCCCCCAACCACCTCACTCGTGATATTGAATAACGTATAAGATAGCGTCAGCGTGTTTATCGACTCTGGAATGTCTGGCTCTATATAAAATATCAAACCCATTTCCGCACTCTTGAAGCCATCAAGAGGTTGCTGATTGAAGCAAAAGCACTCCATCTTGTTGAAATAAGTCGCTCCCATTCCCGGAGACACCGATGGCACAGCTTGACCAATCAATGAACTCGCAGATAAGTTCTTCGCGATATAATTGGTTTGCACCACCTCGCCAGGATGAACTTCCAATACACGTACTTCAGGCGAAAACGTCCATGGCATATCAGGCTTAATATGAGACATGAACTCCACCCGAATCGTCCGAGAGTAATCAGGTTGCATCCCCTGAGGTTGAACCGCAGAAACCGTATTGGTTTTACCGTTGATTCCCAAAGCCTCGCACATCACATCGTAGAGCGGCACCAAAGCGAAACCGAAGCCAAACATCGCCACCACACTCAATACCAAGTAGCCCGTCAGCTTTTTAGTTGAACGCTTCTTGGCTAACCGCTTGGATTGTTTTTCATCGTGATTTGAATCACTTTGCTTATCACTCATAGCTCATCTCTCTAATCAATTTTAGGTGGATGAGTAAAGGTATGATGAGGAGCTGGACTTGGTACCGTCCACTCTAGCCCTTCAGCACGTTCCCATGGCTTGCTTGATGCAGGCTCGCCGCCTTTCACGCACTTGATGACCAGCCACAAGAAGATAAGTTGCGATAAACCAAAGGCAAAACCACCTATCGACACCACTTGGTTAACGTCAGCGAACTGAATAGCGTAGTCTGGAATACGACGTGGCATCCCGGCTAAACCTAGGAAGTGCATCGGGAAGAAAAGCACATTGACTGATATGACAGATGTCCAGAAATGCCACAGACTGAGCTTGTGGTCGTACATATGCCCGGTCCACTTAGGCAGCCAGTAATAGGCGGCAGCCATTATCGAGAACACCGCACCAGTCACCAGAACATAGTGGAAGTGAGCCACCACGAAATAAGTGTCATGATATTGGAAGTCAGCAGGAACGATGGCGAGCATCAATCCAGACAAGCCGCCTATCGTAAACAGCACAATAAAGGCGATGGTGAAAAGCATTGGTGTTTCGAAGGTCAATGCCCCTCGCCACATAGTCGCGACCCAGTTAAAGACTTTCACCCCCGTCGGCACCGCAATTAACATAGTGCAATACATGAAGAACAACTCAGCAAAGACCGGCATCCCAGTAGTGAACATGTGGTGTGCCCAAACTAGGAAGGACAAGATGGCGATACTACAGGTCGCGTACACCATCGAATGGTAACCAAACAAGCGCTTTCCACTAAAGGCTGGGATTATGGCAGAGACAATACCAAACGACGGTAGAATCATGATGTACACTTCGGGGTGTCCAAAGAACCAGAATATGTGCTGAAACATAACTGGATCACCACCACCAGCCGCATCGAAAAAGCTTGTCCCGAAGTATTTATCGGTCAATACCATGGTCACCGCTCCGGCGAGAACCGGCATCACGGCTATCAGCAAGAAAGCGGTGATTAACCATGTCCATACGAACATAGGTAGTTTGAACCAAGTCATACCTGGCGCTCTCATATTAACGATGGTCACGATGACGTTGATCGCCCCCATGATCGAACTGATCCCCATAATATGGACAGAGAACACAAACAGCGCCGTGCTGTCAGGGCCGTAAGTCGTTGAGAGCGGTGCGTAGAATGTCCAACCAAAACTCGGACCGCCACCCTCAGTGAACAAAGATCCAATCAAGATTAAGAAAGCAAAAGGCAGAATCCAGAAACTGAGGTTGTTCATTCTAGGCAGCGCCATATCGGGCGCGCCGATCATCATAGGGATCATCCAGTTAGCAAGCCCCGTAAATGCAGGCATTACCGCACCAAACACCATGATCAAGCCGTGCACTGTGGCCATTTGGTTAAAGAAGTCTGGTTCAACAAGCTGCAAACCCGGTTGGAACAACTCGGCGCGGATCACCATTGCCATGGCACCACCCGTTAAGAACATTGCAAAACTGAACCACAGGTATAAAGTGCCGATGTCTTTATGATTGGTTGAATAGAGCCAACGCGCCCACCCTTTTGGAGCGGCGTGAGAGTCGTGATCATCCAGAGGCAAATCATTGCTGTCCAATGTGCCTTCCACAGAATGGCTTAAGGCCTGATCTTCTGCAGGCGCCGATTTCACCGGCTTATTAATTGGTGAACTCATAGCTGCTCCTTAGCATCACTTTGTGCTTCATCCGTTGAGCCCTGTTCGTCAGGTGCTTGGGCTCTGCCTTCTTGTTTAACCTTGTAAGCGTTAATGTCTGAAGCCTGAACAATATCGCCCGTATCATTACCCCAAGCATTTCTTTGGTAAGTAACGACCGCTGCGATCTCTTTCTCGGTTAACTGATTATCGAAGGCTTGCATTGCCGTGCCTCCACGACCATAAACAATGGTATCGATATGCACATCGACATCCCCAAGAGCTACCGGGCTACCTTTAATCGCTGGAAATGCCCCTGGAATGCCTTCACCGTTCGCTTGGTGACAAACCGCGCATCGAGTTTTGTAAACCTCTGCACCTATCGTATTCAACTCATCTAAAGAAAGTGACGCGTCTAATGCATCTTGAGCTGCTTGTTGTGCGGCAATCGTTAACTCTTTCTGTTCTGCTAACCACGCATCAAACTCATCTTCTTCCATGGCATGTACTACGATCGGCATAAAGCCATGAGCTCGACCACACAGCTCAGCACACTGACCACGATACACACCTGGCTCATCGATTTTTGTCCACGCTTCGTTAATGAACCCCGGAATGGTATCTTTTTTAACGGCAAAGGCCGGGACCCACCAAGAGTGAATCACATCGTCAGAGGTCATCAAGAAGCGAACTTTTCTATCAATAGGAAGGACTAAGGGTTTATCAACCTCTAGCAGGTAATGCGCCCCTTTCACTTCAATGCCTTCAATTTCTTTATCACTGGTCGCCAGCAAACTGAAAAACTCAACATCTTCGCCAAAATAGCTGTAATGCCATTTCCATTGTGAGCCAGTAATTTTAACGGTGAGTTCGGACTGAGAAGTGTCTTCCATCGCTATCAAGGTTTTGGTCGCGGGTATCGACATTGCGATGAGGATAATAATAGGAATGATGGTCCAGAGGATTTCAACTTTGGTGCTTTCGTGAAAATGAGCGGCTACCGCGCCCTTCGACTTTCTGTGCCTCAGAATCGAATAAAACATCACACCAAAAACGACGAAGGCGATTGCACAGCAGATGTAAAAGATAAGCATATGAAGTTCATAAACCTCACCGCTGATCTCAGTTACACCTCTTGTCATGTTATATTCACTACTTGCATGCACTAAAGGCGACACTAAAACCACAACAAAACTCTTCAAAAGCCACGCTAGCCTAACCAGTAATCTTTTCAAAAGATCTCTCCTTATCCTTCCTAATAGGATACTTGCGACCTAAATGTCGTTACGAGCCATATTTCGTTATGAGCTAAGTTTCATTACAAGCTATATGTCATTATGAGCCGGACAACATTCATTGTTATCCCGACTACACATGAAAAGGCTGAATCTCAATCTACAACTCACATGGAGATAGCTTTAAAGCACTATCAACCTCATATCTTCCTATGAGCCAATACGGCTCAAAAGCGTTGGGGGTTTCCGTGAAAGATTCAAAAACGGCGAATCTGTTAAATTTTGTTATATTTATGTAAAAGGCTAGTTAGTGATATCCAATTGTTCAAGGTAAGTTTACTTACTAAACAGTCAATTATTTGAAGTGACTAAGCTACATGCCCTCTTGCCGTTGGAATTTATTTTATATCGAGTTTTACGATTGCTTTCATAGAAATGATAATCAATATCACTTAAGTTAAATCAACAGTAAGTCATACAGACATTAAAAGGTTTAGTGATTATGCAAGATGCAATGAATTGGTTAGCGAGAGACCCAGACCCGAGAACTCGTGAAGAGCTTCAACACCTCATCGATGAAGGAATGCTCGACGAATTAGAAGACCGTTTTACGCAGCGATTAGAGTTCGGGACAGCAGGTCTTCGTGGCAAAGTTGGATGTGGTCCAAACAGAATGAATCGCTTAGTGATACAAGAAACCTCGACAGGGCTTGGTCACTATTTGATAGAGCACGTTGCAAATGCCAAGATTCGTGGTGTTGTTGTGGGCTATGACGGCCGCTTAGATTCAAAGCAATTCGCTATTGATACCGCTTCTGTACTCACGGCTTTGGGTATTAAGGTTTACTTAACCTCGAATGTCGCTGCAACCCCTATCGTTGCTTTCGGCATTGAACATTTTAACGCAGCCGCAGCCGTTGTGGTCACAGCTAGCCATAATCCGCCAGAATACAATGGCTTCAAAGTGTACTGGGAGAATGGTGCTCAAATCATTCCACCGCATGATGCTGCCATTGCCTCTGAAATCGATATCGCATCGACCAAGCCGATTCCTTTACTGAGCTTGAGTGACGCGGAGGCACAAGGCAAGTTAGTGTGGTTGACTGAGGGCTATTACCAAACGTATCGCGCTGCGATAAATCAGAGTCCATATGTGAGTAAAGACATTGAATCAGCGAACACTACCATCACCTACACCGCCATGCATGGTGTAGGCGCACAAATGGCTGAAGATCTGCTCCATGACTCCGGTTTCCATAAGGTATTCAGCGTTGCAGAACAACGAGAACCCGATGGTAACTTCCCAACCGTCAACTTCCCTAACCCGGAAGAGAAAGGGGCAATGGACCTTGTGGTCAACCTAGCAAAAAATGTCGATGCAGACATAGCTTGTGCCAACGATCCAGATGCAGACCGATTCGCCGTTGCGGTTAGAACTGAAGACGACTCGTACAAAATGCTCACGGGTGACCAAGTAGGTGTGTTGTTCGCGCATTACTTGTTGTCAAAGCCACACACTAAAAATCAGTTGGTTGGTAATAGTATCGTCTCATCAACGCTGCTTGAAAAAGTGGCGAATGCCCATGGTGCTACCTATTTCCAAACACTGACAGGCTTTAAATGGTTGGCCAACATCGGCATGCAATTAGAAGACGAAAACAGTGAGTTCTTATTCGCCTATGAAGAAGCGCTAGGCTATACGATTGGTACTCAGGTTCGAGATAAGGACGGGCTGTCTGCTATCGTTGTTTTCGCTCAACTGGTTGAAGAGCTGAAATCTCAAGGTCGAACGGTCTGGGATCTTCTTGCTCAGATATCATTGGAGCATGGTGTTCATACCAACGCACAACGCAGTATCGCGCTTGACCCAGATTCACCGTCGATTGGCTCTAAGCTTAGGTCAGCACAACCCAAAGCAATCAATGGTGTCGCTATATCAGTGATTGAAGATCTGCAATCATCGTTACGTTTTGTTATTGGCGGGAATACTGAAGCGATTAACCTGCCCGCGAGTGATGTGCTCATCTATCACCTCGAAGATGGTTCGCGCATTATCGTCCGTCCTTCAGGAACCGAGCCTAAAGTTAAGGTTTACTATGAGACGGTGACAAAATTCGAAGGAACAGAAACCTACGAAGACACTCGTCTACGTGGCGAAGAGTATATGGACAAACTCATAGAACAACACCAGCAAGAACTGAATTCTTAACTATTGGTTTGTTCAACATATAACGGCTAAAGTAAATTACCACCTTCTAAAGAAGGTGGCTTTATGTGAGCCCCCTAAAAGGGGGCTTTTGTTTAGTCCAACGCCAATTGCTGCTGCTCCACGCGCTCTTTTTTCTCTTGATGTCTTACATAGCGTCGAATGATTTCTTCATTAACCCCTACGCTATCGACAAAATAGCCCTTTACCAAAAGTGGTTACCCCAGAGTTTGTTTCTCCTTAAATATGGAAATTTACTAAAGAGTTTTAAAGCTATTTTGCCTTTCAATACGCCCATCAACTTGGATATCGATAACTTAGGCGGAACTTTTACTACCAAGTGCACGTGGTCAACTTGAACGTTTAATTCAACGACTTCACATCCAAGTTGATTACAGTAAACGTTTATACATCGATAAACTTCTTTACCTACATTGTTTTTCAAAATCCTAAATCGATACTTTGGTGTCCACACTATGTGATATTGACATCTCCAAAATACGTGGGAAGCTTGATTATATCTGCTCATGTTATTTGTCCTCTTTGACTTCGCTAAAAATCAAGGGAGCATTTAACATGGGTAGAACTACAGGCAAAGCCAAACTGAATGATAACCACCTACTGAAGTAGGTGGTTTAGGGCTGAAAACAAAAAATGGACGCTCTAAGCGTCCATTCTTCTCTCGGCGGCAAACCGCGATAATATGTTTTATTCGGAGCTTTTACGAAGTAAAGAAAGAAGACAACATCCAAATCGCCAACACGATGAACACACCGCCCATCACTTTCTGCTGATAAGTACGGAACTTAGCATTTTCTACCAGAGATTTACCAATCGTACCCACCAGTGCTACCAGCAGGAAATTGAACGTTAAACCTAAGACATTCAGCAGTAAACCAAGCACTAACATCTGCTCACCCGAAGTCGCTTCAATATTCGTCGACACGAACTGAGGCAAAAACATCACAAAGAATACCAAGGCTTTAGGGTTAAGCAGGTTGCTGATCAGCGCTCGTTGATAATAGGCTTTTGCAGCAAAATTATCGTTTAACTCCGGCGCATTCCCCTGCTCTGTTCGCAGGCAATCCCAACCCATTTTCAACAAGTACGCGCCGCCTAACAAATGGAGAGCTTTAAGCGCTATTGGGCTCATTGCGATCAAAGCTGATACACCCATAGCCGCTAATACTGTCAGAATGATCCCAGAAGTCGCGTTGCCTAGGCTTGCAAATACGCCGACCTTACGGCCATAGCTCATGCTTGAACTCGCAATCAGTAACATATCAGGGCCAGGCAAAAGGAGAAGTGCAACAACGGCAGTCAGGTAGACAGGTAAAATGGTTAAGTCGATCATGGGTTTCAGTATTGATAAAAACGGAGGCGGATTTTATATCAATTACCAACACCCTTCCAGATGCAATCAGTTGTTCGACGTTTATTTACTCGAATTAAAAACCAATATCAAACAACAAAGCCAATTTATTAACTTAATAGAAAAGACTAACTAACTTGCTACCCACTCGATCTCAATCAATGTCGTATCACCACACTTTAGGCGGCCAAGGAATATATCACCTCTGTGTACAGCACCAACACCTTTTGGAGTACCCGTCATCACAACATCGCCATCGAGCAAGGTGGTATAAGAAGACAGCTCTTCTAGGATAGTTTGTGGAGAGTAAAGCATCTGCTCAACATGTCCTTTCTGGACGCGGACGCAATTAATAAACAGTTCTAAATTCAAGTCCATTAGATCTAAGTTATCAGTTGGAACGAAGCGACTAAAAACGGCTGAACCGTCAAACGCTTTAGCGCGTTCCCAAGGTAAGCCTTTCGCTTTTAAGCTACTTTGCAACTCACGTTTGGTGAGGTCTAACCCTAAGCCCACGGCTGAGTATTGACCATTTTCAACGATAAAGCAGATTTCAGCTTCGTAATGTAGTGCTTCTTGATGGAATGAAGAAAGAGAGGAAGTCACGCTGGTACTTGGTTTATTGAACACCACCATCGAGTCCGGGATCGCGTTGTTAAGTTCTTCAATGTGATCAACATAGTTACGCCCAACACACAACACTTTGGTTGGTGTCGCGGTTCGTTTCGAATTCATCAATTGTTCCTGATCAACAACGCTGCTCATAGTTTGTCCCTGAACTATTTTTGGAACGCAGAGTTTACCGCATCACAAAATGAGAGTCTTCGACAAGATGGTTACCAATATCTAAATTCTGATCTTCAGCTCAATTCGATGATTTGAAAGCGTTTATACGAAGATCGCGACAGCACGAAATCACCATTCAAGACAAAAACCCAAAACGAAAAAAGCCCTCTCTAACCAAAAGGTTTGAGAGGGCTTAGCATGGTGTCTAGGACAGTATCCTAAAAGGTAAACCTAAGGAGTAAACACTATGCTAAATCAGTCTGCGACTTATAGGTAGTAACGAGCACCAAGTAGCCACTGGTCGTCAGCTTTCTCTTTGTACACACCAGAGCCTTGTAGGTCGAACTGGTAACCAGCAAAGCCTACGAACTGAGATGTGAAGTTGTATTCAGCTTGTAGAGCTGTTGTAGAGAATACTGTTTCGCTCCTCTTGTCGTCTTCTACAGCTTCGTAGTTAACGCTTAGGTTAAGGCTGTTAGAAAGAGCGTAAGACGCTAGTAATTCAACTGCAACTGTCTCTTCTAGAGCAACGCCTGAGCTTGAGTTCATGTAGTTGTTCATTGCGTAAACACCAGCTAGGTAAAGACCTTCAGCGCCGTATGAACCGTAAGTTGCACTTACTACATGTGAATCAGCAGTTTGTGAACCAGCAAGAGCGTAAGTTACGTCACCTGTGTTGTATGCGTAGTTTGCAGTGAAATCAGCGATCGCGTAGTTCAAAGCAATTTGACCACGGTTGCCGTATTCGTTCGCACCATCAGCTTTGCGACCTTGCCATGCAACACCAACGTTTAGAGAACCTGCGTTGCCGAAATCGATAGCGTTGCCGTAGCTCACCATCTCTTCGCCACGACCAGTACCTAGGTTGCCGTGATCTTCGTAGATGAAGTCATTCGCGAATGCGATTGGCATATCAGCTACACCAGCAACGTTGTAGTAAGGTGCCCATTGAGTACCTACTGCTGCACGACCGTAATCATCGTGAGAAAGGCCAACGTAACCAAGACGAGTTGTGAATGACTCATCACCGCCGTCTAGCATGTTTAGCGCCCATTCACCTTTAGCATCAGCAGTGAAGCCGTTACCAAGGTCGTGAGTTGCACCGAAGTTGATACGTGGAGAAACAGATTCTACACCGATGTCGTCGCTGTTAAGGCGGTCATCACTGTTTACATCACCAACTGCAACTGAAACGTGGCCGCCAACTGAGAATGTTGTGCCGTCTTCGTTGTAAAGTTCTACTGCAACTGCCTGTGTACCAAATACTGCACCAGAAATTGCTAGCGCTAAAAGTTTCTTATTCATTTGTCATGTCCATTATGTAACTGGGAGAGTTATTCACTAACAACCTCGTGCTTACGGAGAAGTTGTTACCTGCATTTAACAAGTAGGCAAACACTAATCGATGAATGACAAAAAAGTTGCATTAAAATATATAAAATAAAAACAACAATACTATAAAAAACAAAAATCACTTTAAAAACAACAAAATGAAACACAATTACAAGAAAATATTTGTGTTTTATTTATATTAGTCAAAGCGATTTTTTGGCTTTCTAATCACTAAAAAAGCATTTAAAATCAAAGAAAAGAAAGAGTGAACCGTCCCTGAATAGGAAAAACCTGACATTGAAACATTCTGTAACATTTAGAATCTACTAGAAAACTTTCAAACCAAAGCTTACTAGCGAAGTCAAAGCTGAACTCACTAATATATGGATATACCACTGATATCAAGTTGGAGCGTTAGACACAAAAAAGGGCAACCAGTCGAAGACCAATTACCCTATTTATCATTTTTCTAAGTGCGTAATAGCCCTATCGGAGCTAAACGAATCAAGCTGTTATTTAAAACAAACCTCAGCCCAACGAGCTAGGCCCGCGGTTACAGAACCAAAGTAATTACCACTCACAATAGGAACATTTGGCACAGCTTGTTGTACGGCTTCGCGCAGTATTGGCGAACGAGCTGAACCACCTGTCATGTAGATGACATCTGGCTTTTTCTGACCCTGTTGTATCGCTTCTTTCACCAACTCAATCATCTTAGACTTTGGCGTTTCGATTGCATCAATCATCTGTTCAACTGAGATGTCCACCTCAACCAACTCAGAAGCAACGCTAATTGCTGTTCGATACTGAGCGGATTCTGCTAGCGCAATCTTGGTTTCTTCCGCGCGACGAACAATACCGTAGCCTAGAGTGTCGTGATAAACCTTAATCAAGCGATCTAACTTTTGAGGCTCTGACGCTTCTTTACGGAGTAGCTTCAATGCGGCAAGGTTTTCACGAGAATAGAAGTTCTTCTGAGCTTCTACATTGTTAATTGCAATCGGGTTCCAGAATTGAGCCAATGGCATATCAATACCAGAGATACCTTTACTGCCCATACCGAAAGGTGACATCAGTTGTTTGAACGCTAGATAGATATCGAGGTCATTACCCCCTACCCTTTGCCCGCTGTGTGCCAGTAAGCTCTGAGTACGATCCGCTTGACCAGACCAACTAGGGCCCATTTCTAGCAATGAGCAGTCGGTCGTACCACCACCAATATCGACCACCAATACCGTTTGGTTTTCAGTCAAGGTGCTTTCGTAATCTAGGCCGGCAGCTACGGGCTCAAATTGAAAGGCGATATCAAGGAAACCAGCACGCTTAGCAGCGCGAGTAAGGATGTCTTCAGCTTGTCTGTTTGCGTCTTCACCACCTCGACCATGAAAGTTAATTGGTCGGCCGATAACCGCTTGTTTGATCTGTTCTTGAGTCGTGCGCTCGGCTTGGTGTTTAATATTGGCCATCATGGCACACACCAAATCTTCAAAAAAGCTGACCTGAACATCGTGCAGACCACTTGCACCAAGGAAAGACTTAGGAGACTTAACGTAATAAACGTCACGAGGGTCTTCTAAATATAGGTCTAACGCAGCCTGACCAAATGCCATATCTTCCGGCTCTAGGTCGATACTTTCTTCTCGGTTCAATGCAATCGCACGTCGTAACACTTGCTCACCGACCGCATCACTTGGCTTGATGTTTAAATGGCGAAATAGATGCTCAGAAACACTCTCACGAGTAGGAGCAAACACAGTTGAGGGAATATAGTGGTTGTCACCTTCTAATGGTAACAGGCTTGGTTCTCCATTAACCATCGCCGCAACAGAACAGTTCGCTGTTCCATAATCAAATCCAATAAACATAATATTCCCCACGCAACAAAAGGGGCAAGATGCTACATGAAAAGCCTTGAAATTACGAGGTCATTTGTCGATTTTACTCTGTCATTTTTTGCTTTGGCGACTCTTAAAAAGAAAACAAATATGCTACATTTCAGCCCAAATAAATCACGGGTCAGATAGATGAAAACACCTTGCCGAGCGGCTTGTAAAAATAATGGCGGTATGTGTAGCGGCTGCTTTCGCACAATGGATGAAATTATAGGTTGGAAAGGCTTATCTGAAAGCGAAAGGGATTCTGTTATGGATAACGTCAGTGGCGCGAGTTCAACTCACCAATGTCCACAATGTAATGAACCCGCTCAATGCGATATCAGCGCCGGTAAAGACACATGTTGGTGTTTTGAGTTAGAGAAGCGCGATACGAGCGATATTCCAAAAACTGGCGTTTGCATGTGTCGTAAGTGCCTGTCTGAGCTGCCGATTTAGTAATTCGCGCGCCTATTCTTGTACAGCGGTTCTTGTGCAGTTAAAAAAGCGAGATATGATTTGTCTCGCTTCAAAATACTTATTGCTTAGTGAGTGTTTACTTCGTCTTTAAGACTATTGACTAAGCTTTCGAAAACTATTTACTGAATCTTTAAAAACAATTTACTTAGCCTTTAAAACCAATGCTGGCTGAGAAAACTCTACTCCACTCCAACCGTGAGTCATGAAGTTACGAATATTTTGATGGTCGGTATTCTCAGGAAAACCTAATACGTCATTGCGGTAATATTGGCCAAAGCAAGCCAATGTCTGCTCCGCTGAAAGGCCTTGCTCTAAACCAAAAGCAAAAATCTTACACGAACCGTTATTCTGACCAGCAGTATTCACAACATCACCGTTGCGAAATTCACACTCTGAAAAGTCATAGTGTGCTTCTATCACTTGCATTGTGTCTTCAAATTGCACGCTTTCCGGGGTATCAGCCAACGTGTTTAATAGGGTTTCCAGTTCCATTTACTATTTCTCCATCAAGTAAGTAACGTACAGCAGTGTATCTTTTTTTTCGATAAGAGTAAGCCGTTGTTTAGTTGGCTAAGCGATTCATTTTTTAGCCTTGCTAGTATAATTACTTCAATGAAACTAATGACATAGTTTTATCAGGACGTTATATTATTTTATCAAATGGTTAACATTGTTCAGTAACGAATATGCATAAAGATAAAAACTTAGAACTGTTCAGATACCTAAAACCAGGTACAAAAACAGCAGGTGTATTGGAATTTGGCCCAGACGACTCAATCCAAATCAGTACGCTCTATATCGGACACAAACAAGATCAGTACCTTATCCTTGAGCTGTCACAAAAAGCGACCGAAGCACTGACACTCAGAAAGCTCATCAACGTCGATATTATTGTTCGCGCTATTACTGATACTGAGCTTGGCCACATCGTCGCATTTAAAACCAATGTATTGGCTCATATTACCTCCCCTACGCATCTTATCTTCCTGCGTCCACCTTCAAACTTTGCCACTAAACCGATTCGTGAACACGAAAGATACAAGGTACGCCTCAGCTGTGAAGTCACCTTTGACACCTTGTCATTAGATGCCACTCTGGTTGATTTTTCAGTGTCAGGTTGCGGGATCTATCTTACGCAGCAATCAGATATCGACGTGGGCTGGAAAATAAAGGTCAATTCACTCTTAAACTAGCACTTAGATGACGACTTGGTTTACAAAGTCGTGAGTAAGAAAAGACAGGGACAGGGTTGGCTATTAGGAATCCAATTCCCCGAGCACTTAGATATGAGTGATGAGCTAAAACGCTGCTTTTAGAGCAAGCTTTTGTAGCAGGCTCTATTTAGGCTTTAAACTTCTGCTTCAAATCACAACTTCAGTAAACCGCTGTTTAGCTAAGCCTCATTCCAATATGAGTTTTTGAAGTGCACAAAGGCTTGGTGAAGTGACTCTTCTTTAATGGGTTTTACTATCACGTAATTCGCCCCGGCAGCCATGAAACTGTCTCGCGTCGACTCTTGAGCATCGGCAGTACACGCATAAATGGGAGCGACGACACCAATTTCCTCTCTAAGTTGTTGTGTGGTTTCAACGCCACCGAGGTTAGGAAGTTGGTTATCCATCAAAATAAGATCATAAGCCGTGGTTTTCGCCATCTCGATAGCCTCTAAGCCATCTTTTGCCCAAGTGACCACCATTCCATACTTTTTGCAGAAAGCCTGCGCAATAAAGGCATTGGTGTGGTTATCTTCCACCAGCAGAACCTTCAAATAGCGACTAAACAATGCTTCAGGTTCGATATCAGATTGCGGCTTCGCATCGATTAACGGTTTAGAGTGTATTTCCACAGGAATTTCGATGATGAACTCAGAACCTTGACCGATATGACTGCGGACTTGAATGTCCCCTTCCAGCATATCAACAAGGTTTTTTACAATCGTTAACCCCAAACCGGTACCGCCATACTCACGAGTTGTGGTCTCTTCTGCTTGAACAAAGGGTTCAAACACTGCGTCTATCTTGCTTTCATCGATACCAATACCCGTGTCTTTCACTCGCACAATCAAACTGGCTTGATCGGAATTAAAGATGCTTTCGAGCTCAAAACTGACCGAAATGCCCCCTTGATGAGTAAACTTAAGCGCATTACTCAGCAGGTTAAACATGATCTGATTTAGACGTACTTGGTCGGTATTGATTTCGATGTCGTCTACCAAGTGATTCACTATGGTAAACGTGACTGACTTATCTTCACACAACGGACGATAAATGCTGTCTAAGGTGTTGACCAACTCGCCCAAACGGAAGTCTTTCTTTTGGATATTGAACTGCCCCTGCTCTATCTTTGAGAAGTCCAAAATATCGTTAAGTACCGCCAGTAGATGTTCCGCACTATTACAAAGTACATCGACTTGCTCGCTATTATCTTCACTGTGTATCGAGCGTTTGAGTAATTGAGACACACCCAAAATACCATTTAACGGTGTTCGAATCTCGTGGCTCATCTTCGCTAAGAAATCAGCACGCACATTGGCAAGGTGCTCAGCTTCTTCTCTTGCTCGATCGGCTTGTCTCTCAGCTTCAATCAGCTTAGTAATGTCTTGCCCTTGTACCACCACACCTGTGATGCCGTGCTCAACACGAATGGCCGACATATTCCAACGAAATACCTTTTCGCCAATAGGCACATTAATACCGGTTAGCTTTGCTCCTTGAACCACCATTTGAATGTTCGGCAACATACGATGCTCAAATTCTTGAGCCATAGCCCCATAGTTATCATCGTCATCGAACAACGCCATACGTGCCGCTGGGTTCATCTGAATTAAATCGCCTTTTTCAGACCATACCAGAATCGGCGAATGAGCAAAGTTGAATAGATCTTGGAACTTTTGATTCTGCTCAGACAAGCGTTCAAAGGTGTCTTCAAGCGTGCAGCCAATATGATGAAATTCGAATATATTGGAGCCATCGAACTTATTGTACTCTTCGCTATCACTGGCAGAACGAGTAAAGTTCATCAATTTATCTAGCTCCGCCGCTACCCTTCTCTGAATCCAAGCACGCGCAAAGAAAGACATGAATACGATCACCACGATCACAACAATGATTGCTCGCTCATAGTTCTCTTCTAGCGCGATGAAGTTAGTGTTCTTCTGCACAGCACGAATAATGAGAGGGGTTTCAACCGCATTGATCTTGATGGTTGTGATCGTGACGAAATGACGAGGCAACTGCTCGTATATTTTATAGTTGAGGATATCGGCTATGGTGTAGCTTTCATCGCCACTGAATGTCGATGTGACAGGAGTGCCATGCGCTTCAATCACGATATTTTCGCAATTGCTGCCCTGTTGTATGGACTCTACAAGGGAGAAATTATTGTCGAGTACAATAGCAATATAAAGCTGACCTAGAACTTCACCTGTTTTGTTATCAACAATCGGGGTTCGACGAGCCAACAAGTGACGCTTGCCAATCTCGGTCATTACTTGGATAAAATGCCAGTTACTGCTGAACGACACCTCGTCCGAAATATGTTTTAAGCTCGATGTATCCAAACCATAAAACTGACCGTTGCCATCTTCCCACGCCAAACCATCATGAGTAGAAACAAAACGTAAATCCGGTGCATGGTCGGGTTCACGTTGATCAACACCAAAGAAAAAGTAGCTCAGAGCCTCTTCATTACCTGTTTCAAAATACTCTTTTAGCGTTGCGTTGTGTGAGCTACTGTCTTGGTGGATTTGCAGCACCGACAAGCGGTAATCAAACATGTTTTGAATCAGACTAGATGTCTGCTGGACGGTTCGATTAGTCTCTTGTTTGACGATGCTGCTGCTGGTTTCATAATTGTGAATAAGCACGCCGAGTGCCATCACGCCTATCACTAAAATAATGATACGCGTAATGAGTTTGGCTAAGGTGTTCCTTGGTGTACTGGCGTAGCTTTTCTTCATTATTGACCTGAGTACCTAAATGCTCGCTGTTTAAGTTCTGAAATACGTTCTGGAGAATCCTCTTTGGTCACGACTTCAAATTCGCCAGAGTAAACGGTAGGAACTGCCAACCCGGCCAGATCCCACTTGATCGCCTCTGCCATCGCAATACCGGTGTCGTCGTTCATACGCATAACGGTCACATCCAAGTCACCTCTCGCAAGAGCTTCAAGCTCAGCAGAACCGCCTCCCCAACCATTAACCAAGATATCTCGACCTGATTCGCGAATCGCTTCTGCCGCGCCTAGAGCGACATCGGTTGCACATGCATAGATAAAGTCTAGATCCTTATCGTTCGCTATGCTGATTTTAGCCGCTTGGTAACCGGTCTCTTTGTCTGACTTTGTGTAAAACGAAGACTTGAGGGCAAAGTTGGTGTCGGTGTTCACTTCATGGATAAAGGTATCTCCACGAGCATCACTGATATAACCTTCAGAGCGGTACAACACAGAGTATTTACTATCTGGTTGGCTCACTTCTTTAAAATAATCTGCCAGTTTTAAACTGCCTGTCGCATGATCAAAACCTACATACATAAATGGCTGTCTATCTGCCCACGCACGTACTGGTGTGGTGATATTTTGCAAGATCAGCTTAGTATCAGTAGAACTCAACACGTGTTCGATAAACTTACGGTGTCGCGTGGTATCTAAGGTGAATATCAAGTAATCCGTTTTGTTCTCGATCGCCTCTTGCAAAGAAATACTCTGCTGAGTGAGATCGGCATTAACACGGGTAAATACCTGATTTATTTGATAGTTAATTCTCAGCTTATCAAGGCGCTTTTCAAACGCTTGGATATTACGAACCCAATAGTCAGAGATCTGCTGGCCTGGATACACAACCGAGATCGTGATCGGTCGATCTTGAGGTCGCCTCAACGGCACAGGATGGTTTTGCACAGCTTCGACCATTTTATCGGTCAATATTTTTTGTTCTGGAAACTTGGAAAGATAATCTTGGTATTCCCAGTACCCATTGAGGACATGAGTACCATGGGAGAGAGCGGACGCAGAAAATACGGCAAGTCCAAACAACATCAGTAAACGTTTCATATTTTTCTCGTTTTATATGAGCTACTCTGGCTCATTTTTTAACCTAGCATGACACCATATCTTTGTATGGCTGAACGATATTATGTAGGACAACGATTAGAAATGATAGCGTCTAGCGCTAATTAGAACGACATTCTAAATGAGCGAAATGTTAATTTGGAATAGAGATTAGGATTAGCGTGTTAGATAGTGAAATTAGCCCGATCAAACAAAATAGATTTATCATTTAAATTCAAATAGTTAACCTTAATACATATGAAACCAGATATTATTAAGATTTAGTCAATAACGAATATTTTAGCTATGAATTATGAGACTTCGATATATTGAATTTGGTCTTCTTGCCACTCAATGATTAGTTTGAGTGATACCAGTTTTTCTTTACGAGATTTGGGTAATTGTTTGATCGCGTATTCGGTTTTCAATGCCTCACTTTTTGACCTAACATCGAAACTCCAAACCAACTTAAGCGGGCCTTTACCTTTTAAGGCTTTTGCGCCTTTACCTGTCTGATGCTGTTCAAAACGGCGAGCTAAATTATTCGTCACACCACAATAAAGAGCATTGTGACGATTGCGGATCAAGTACACGACCCAATCCGCATTTTTATCAGACTCAGACATCTAAAGCAGCGATTCAACCAGAGCCTTAAGCTCTGCCACTTCTGCTCGTAGGCTTGCGACTTCTGACTCTAATTCTTCAAACTTTTCATTCGATGCAGAAGGTGCTGTCGCGCTTACCGATGCCGCCGAAAACGCTTCAACATCCACTTCACCGCTCAACAGGTGTTGGTAACGTGACTCACGCTTGCCCGCTTCACGAGGTAGTTTCACAACGAGTGCGCCCGCTTCCCTTGCAGCTAGCTTCTCAAGCGTCGCTTCCACCTCTTTTACATCGCTGAAATTCGCTAGGCGGCCAGTTCGAGTACGAAGTTCACCTGGAGTTTGCGCGCCACGCAGCAACATACAACAGATGATTGCGCGTTCTTGCTCAGTAAATTGCAGATCACCAAATTCTGTGTTGCAGAAACGATGTTGATATTTGTTTACGCGGCTATTGAAGCTGCTTTCGTCGCTTACCATGCGACGCGAAATCAAACCATCAACCGCATCTAAAACGTCTGATTCAGACAGCGAAAGAACAGGTTCACGGTTGCTCTTTTGATTACAAGCCGTTGTTAAGCTATTCAGTGTTAATGGGTAGTGATCGGGAGTAGTGACTTCTTTCTCGATCAAGCAACCAATAATTCTCGCTTCAATTGGGGAAAGTACTGTGTTCATCGTTTTTCCTTTTTATTATTTTGATAATTCCATCTCAACACCTAACAATGCAGCCACTTTGGACTAGTGCTCAGACAAAATCGGTACTCGTTTCTTTCTGCCTTGTTCATCAATCATTATGATCTTAGAACGGTTTAGCTCTATTTCCACGACTTCCAAATAAGTACGCTCTTGTACATACGCATCACGAAGCTTGTTTTGTTCTGCTGAAGATTCAGTGACGTTATCGTCCAATTCTTCTGTTTCTAATTGTTGTTGATTCATTTCACATTTCGTATCAATGCAGTATCTACATGGGATACTAACTTGATCGGTGAGATAAAAACAATCACACATCAGCGAGAGTGACGAATAATTAAACAACCTTACTTTTGCTTTGATCTAAAGACTGTTACATCATCAATTGATGTGCTTTAATCAGAACCAGACAACGTATTTGACGAATAGGAAAAGGAATCTATGAGCAGCGTATTTGAAATTGTTAACCAAGCACGACGTAAGAACAAACTTAAGCGTGAACTTTTAGACAACGAAAAGAAAGTTCGTGACAACCGCAAGCGTGTCGACCTTCTTGATAACCTACTTGATTACATCAAGCCAGAGATGACTCACGATGAGATCCTAGGCATTATCAAAAACATGAAAGCAGACTACGAAGACCGCGTTGATGATCACATCATCAAGAGCGCAGAGATTTCTAAAGCTCGTCGCGACATCAGCCGCCGCATTCGTGAACTAACAGAAGAAGACAAGCAAATCCAAGGTAAGAAGTAATCTCACCTCGTTGATTAACTTGTAATAATGTTAGTAACCCACTCTTTGTAGTGGGTTTTTTTGTACATAAATTCCAGTGTCTATACTTAAGCTTACGCATTTACTGACTCAACTGTCACTAGCAAAGCCAACGTAAGTAATGGAGCCACCTTATGTACTCAAGCATCCTAATTACCTTAGCGCTATCAACGACTCAACCCTACCCTGAAGAATTTGAAAGACTGTATACCGAAGAGACTGAAATCACCTACGAAGACCTCGTGGTGGATGTTCATGGTTACAAGGTTCCGACTCGCTCGGCATTTCGTGGCTGGATGTTGCTTAACCACGCAGAAGACCAAGTAAGAGAGATCGGGCAACAGCTCAAAGATGCGGGAATCACACAAAGCATGCCTTTACATCTAGTGTTGTTGCAAGGGACAGACTGGGCAATGAGTAACACTACCTTGTTTACCCTCCCCAACATGATCAACACCTTAAAGTACATTCAACAATACATTGAGCCTGAAATTGGTGTGGTTATTCCTGTTTCTGGTGAGCGCTCAAAACTCTACAATCAACAAGCTGGCGGTGCCCTGCAAAGTAAGCACTTAGAGTTCTGCGCTTTAGACCTTGTCCCAGCCAACGGTATTTCTCGAGCAGATTTGCACGTTAAACTCAAAAAAATTCACGCTGAATACGGTCAGAAGAATAACGTAGGATTAGGCCTGTACGCAGGCGTTCGATTCCACATCGACACTTGCGGCTTCAGAAATTGGTGATTACAAATAAACATAACAATGTCAAAAAGACACGATATGAAGGCGTGTCTTTTTGACTCTAAAATCATCGTGCATTTAATTAAGATATTGATATTTAAATAAATTTAAAATTGGAACACTAATTGCTATTACTAAGTATCAAAAGAAACTAATAGCAATTAGGAATTCAATATGAAAACTATAACTCAACGCTTTCAAACTCTACTTTCTGTATCGAACTTCAGTTTAGCGATCACCGCGTTACTTATGCTACTCAGCATCATTGTTGCTTATCCTATGGCCGACCACTTCTCACTGCCGATTCAAATCGTCGCTCACATCAGCACAATCTTGGTCGCGGCATTATTGAAAATCAGCTATGTAGGTCGCTGTCTTGCGCAGTACAACCTTGGCTTAGAAGTCCGCTAGACGATATCAAGGCTACTGAAAAGATCGTATAACTGATGGGATTTATAAGGTTTGGGCAAGTAAGCGTTCATGCCCGCTTCAAAACAATCTTTGATGTCTTCTTCTAATACACTGGCGGTTAAGGCAATGATCGGCAGTGGTGTGGCTTCTTGTTCACACTCCCACTGTCGAATAGCTCGAGTCGCGGTGATGCCATCCATCACAGGCATCATACAATCCATTAAGATGGCATCAAACTGAGCACCTTGAGTGATCACGTCCACCGCTTCTTGTCCGTTACTGGCAATCAAATACTCATAACCCGCTTGTTCAAGGAAGAAGCTCGCTATTTTCTGGTTCATTAAATTGTCTTCAACAATCAAAATACGTCGATTCAGCGAACGAACCTCTTCATCCTTTGGTTCCACCTTCGGTGTTGGCTCTTCGCCGACATCCAGTGATTGCAAGCTGTTGAAGAATCGTCGACCCAAAAATGGCAAGGTATGAGTCGAGTGCACTGTCTCTGTGATTAGGTGGGTTTTAAATAGGTGATGCTGACACACAATCACGCGAGAAAGTGGATATACGGCCTTAAGTGCCGCCAAATCCTTCTCCATAGAGTGATGCAGCGTATGACAATACAGTATGAAGTCGCTCTCTTTGAGGGTGTCATCGAGATCCGCAATAGATGAAACGACATTAGGGCGAACATTCAAACGTTCACACTCTTTCACCAATTGGTCTAGGTAATTGAAAGAGTTCGAGACAACAGTCACGGAGCTCAAATTCTCGAAACTTTGCACCTGAGATTCAACAATGTCGACATACAAACAAAAAGTGAACGTCGAGCCCTCTCCTTTCACTGAGCGCGCAGTAATATAGCCACCCATCAAATCAACAAGCTGTCGACAAATGGCAAGCCCAAGCCCTGTACCACCAAATTGACGTGTGATGCTGCCATCTTCTTGTGTGAAGGGTTCAAAAATCGATTCTAACTTCTCTGGTTCAATGCCTATCCCAGAGTCCGACACACTGCATTCTAGCTTCCCTCTTCCCAGAGACATGGGCGTGTACGCAATGTCCGTCGTGATCGTTCCTTTAGACGTAAACTTGATGGCGTTAGATAGCAGGTTCGTTAGTACTTGCCTAACTCGGTACTCATCAAAGAACAATTGTGGCGGGGTTTGGGAGTCGATGTTGATGTCGAGTTCGATGTCTTTACTGATCGCTTTGGATAAAATCACACTCACCGAGTCATACACAGCTTCACGCAAATCAGCATTGTGTGGCGACAACATCAAGTTGCCGGACTCGATTTTAGACAGGTCTAGAATGTCATTCAGTAGCACTAACAACGAGTGAGAAGACGATTCAATATCCCCGAGTACTTCTTGTTGGTTGGCACTTAACTGGCTCTGAGACAAGATCTCCGCCATGCCGATAATCCCATTGAGCGGCGTACGAATTTCATGAGACATGTTGGCAAGAAAGGCACTTTTCGCTTTATTCGCTGAAATCGCGTCTTCCTTGGCTTTTATTAACTCTTTGTTGTGATGATAGTTACGCTCCATCACTCGGTTCAGAGCCTCAGTAAATTCAGTAAGCTCATCGTTCCCTTGAATGTGAATCACTTTTGGCTTGCCATAGCTATCTGCGCATTCTGTTACCCCTTTAAGAATCAGCGATAGGTTGCGATTTAAACGCAGAGAGGTTGCGATACCGAGCCACAGCAAAACACCTGAAGCAGCCAGTATCAGCAGTGTCATGACCAAGGTTTGTCTTTTTTGTAGAGCGATGTTCTTTGTTAGATCGAACTGCAATTGCTTGGTATAAGCGCCAATCGCTTTTGAAATCGCGCGTTTTTTGAGTTCCAAACCTTTGAGGTGGTCATAGATTTCAGGTGACGAGAAGTCCCCTTCGAGGATTCGTGATGTGAAGCTGTTTCGAAGTTCATCTTTGGAGAAAGCGTTTAACAGTTCTCTAATTTCTGGGGAGCGAGTGCCCGATCGAAAATACGAATCTAACAACTGTTGTTGCCTTTCCAAAGCACCAACATAACTCAATAGATATTGATTTTTTAACTCTGGAGTACGATACAGGCTGTAGCTTAACCACGCTTCTCTTTGAGTCCAGAAGACATAGTTAGTGAGATGGACGAACACTGCATCAGCTTGACCAATATCCTCATCGACTAAGCTCATTTGATATTCAGACAACTCCATCAAAACATCTTTCAACAAGTCGAATGCGCGCTCGGTCAATTGTGTGTTGTTTGTGGCTTCTGTCTCTTGAGCAAGCCTCATCAACACGCTTTTAAGCTCAACCAACTGCGGTTCAACGCTCCAGTTGCTGTCGAACTGTTGAAGTCGAACCTCATATTGAGTGAGCTTATCCAATTCTGATTGCAGCTTTAACAGCAACTGACCTTTCTCAGGGGAGTCATTAGACAGAACCAGCCATCGATAAGCATTACTTGAAATGGTATTAAAAGATTGAAGCGCTTCGACCTTAATACGCGTTGTTTCAAGGTGATTCATCTTCTTATCGTTCTTTAGCACTTCATTAACTGTAAACCCAAACATAATGAATACAGAAACGGTGGAAAGAAAAATAAGACGCCATCTAATTGACATATTTATCATTTTTATAACTACTCCCTTCCCGAAAGTAATTTACCTAGCCCAAGTTAAGAATAGGACATTAACAGAGGTTATTGATCAAATTGGGTATGAACAAACGATACTCCGAGTCCAGAACGGACATTTAAAATGAACAAGCATCGATATCAGTGCGTTCAAAGTAGAAAGGTTTACCGAGTTATTATCACTCGCATAACAAGTAAAAGAGAAAGAGGTTCAACGCCGTGAGGTAGCGAATAACCGCCCTACAAACCAACAAAGTCGAAAATTAGGTTAAATTTGTGAGATCCAATTGTTTGCGTCTTGCTGTTTTTCCACTCAACCTCGGCTTATTCGAAAGTCGAACAGCAAAACCCATTGATCAGCTTATCTATTGTTTACCAATTCCGTGTAACTTGAGTTATCGATCACACCTTGAATGATCGGTATGACTTATATTACATATCATATTTTGATTTAAGTATTTTTTGGCGAAAATTAAGTGCTACAGATTGTTAAAGTCAATAGTCTTTCTTAATACTGAAATCTTGATTTATGGCTATTATCGCGCCAACTTGCAGATAATTTATCTGCATTTATTTTTCCTAGCAGAATAACCAGTCGTACCTTACAATCCTGCCACATAAAAATTACAAGTTACACACAAGGCATATCACGCAGAATTAAGTGGCATTAAAGACCACCGCTTGATAGCTCAACCCCCTATGCTGATTGGCTTCCCTACAACCGCCATGACTGCAGAAACTTAACGTGAAAGGTCCCGAGTAAAGATGAGTCCCGAAAAGCACCTCCTAGACTGGCAAACTAGTCAAACTATTGCTGAATCCATCGCTCCAACTTTAGGTCAGTTATACCGCCAAAAAGGCGTTGAAGTTATCCTCTTCGGTAAGACCTTAGTTAACGCAACCACTATCGACATCATCAAAGCTCACCGCATCGCAAAACGTTACACTAGCTCACCGCTAACCGCAGAACAAACTCAACCAATTATCCAGCATCTACTATCAATGCGCTTGTCTCCATGCCGCGTTGATGTTGGTCGACTAGCAGCTCAGTACTGGGAAAACCACGAAGACCTTAGCGCGATGGATGACTTCCTTCAAACGGCTCTAATGGGTTCGCTTGAAGGCGACGCGATGACGAAACCTCGTGACGTTGTGTTGTACGGCTTCGGTCGTATCGGTCGCCTGCTAACTCGTATTCTTGTAGAGAAAAGCGGCCCAGGTTACCCCCTTCGTTTACGTGCAATCGTAGTTCGTGGCGGTAAAGATGGTGATTTAGAAAAACGCGCAAGCTTGCTACGTCGTGACTCAGTACATGGCCAATTCAACGGCAGCATCGTGGTAGACCAAGAACGCAAAGCGATCATCGTTAACGGTAACTTCATCCAAGTTATCTACGCAAACAAGCCAGAAGAAGTCGATTACACCGCTTACGGCATTGATAACGCATTAGTTGTTGATAACACAGGTGTGTGGCGTGACGCTGAAGGCCTAAGCCAACACGTTGCTTGTAACGGCGCTAGCAAAGTACTTCTTACTGCACCTGGTAAAGGCGACATTAAAAACGTTGTGTTTGGTGTGAATGAAGATGTGATTCAGCCAGAAGATACGATCATCTCGGCAGCAAGCTGCACTACCAACGCAATTACGCCTGTATTGAAAGCTGTTCACGACAAGTTTGGCGTTCTATCGGGTCACATCGAAACGGTTCACTCATTCACTAATGACCAAAACCTAATCGACAATTTCCACTCAGGTGACCGTCGTGGTCGTGCTGCTTCATTGAACATGGTACTGACATCAACTGGTGCTGCAAAAGCAGTATCAAAAGCGATGCCAGAGATGGAAGGTAAGCTAACGGGTAATGCGATTCGCGTCCCTACGCCAAACGTATCGATGGCAGTAGCAAACCTAAACCTTGAAAAAGGGACTAACAAAGACGAGCTAAACGCATACCTACGTGAAATGGCACTGTCTTCTGCTCTGTCAGCTCAAATTGATTACACCGATTCAACTGAGATTGTATCTACTGACTTGGTTGGTTCTCGCCACCCTGGTGTCGTTGACGGTGTTGCGACTATCGCGCAAGACAACCGCGCTGTTCTTTACATTTGGTACGACAACGAGTTTGGCTACAGCTGCCAAGTTGTTCACTGTATGGAACAGATGATGGGTGTTCGCTACAAGACTTACCCAGCGGTTTAAGACCTCTGAGTAAAATCAGCTCCACAACATAATAACTATATCTGCGAAGCCTGTTTCAGGCTTCGCAACCCCTTCTGTTTTACTCCCTCGTATAAACAAAAGGGTTGCCACTTAAATCTGCTCTCTCTAACTGATCTAGGTGGCCTTTTTACATCCAGCCTTGCTAGGCCTTCATATCTGTTACAACTCAACCTCAACATCCGACTGAATCGTGCTTGAACACGCCAATACGTATCCTTGTTCAATCTCTTCTGCTGTCAGTGTCTCTTGGCTGCTGGATTCCACAGAACCTTTGGTCACTTTGCATTTACACGAGCCACAAATGCCGCTGCGACACGCGATAATAATGGGCACACCTGCTTGTTCTAAAGAGTCTGCTAATGGCGTACCCGTCTCGGCTTCCACTTCTTTGCCAAACGTTGGGACAAATACCTTAAAGGCACTATTCGTATCACCAGAAGTCTCTACTTGTGACTCTTCTGACTGAGCATTCTGAGTAGCAGGCGTAAAGCTTTCTTGATAAAAGTTGTCCATGTTGAACTCAAGCTCTTTCAGGTAGCTTTCTATGTCTTGCATAAAGCCAACGGGGCCACAAAGATAAACGGTTCGGTCTAGGATGTCTGGGCTCAGTTTCACCAACCAGTTCTTGTCCAGTCGACCTTGAGGCGCTGTAGTGCCTTGGTTATCTTTAAGTAGCAATTTAAGGTTGAAGTTTTCATACGCTTCATCGAGCTGGTGAAGCTCTTCAAAATAGATAGTCTCAAGTTTGTTACGCGCCATATGGACGAAGTCTATCTCCATCTCACTATCTTGAGACAACCAATACTTCACCATCGCCATTACAGGCGTGATCCCGCAACCTGCGCTGACTAGCGTTACCTTCTTGCTCTCAGTCGGCATGCAATCAATGCAGTTAAAGCCACCAGCAGGTTTTAAAACAGCAACCTCATCTCCTTCATCAAGTTCATCGACAATAAAGTTAGACACCAAACCACCTTCAACACGCTTAACCGTCAGCTTCAAACGATTATCTTCAGGACAAGAAGCCACAGAGTAAGCGCGATAATCGGTTTTTGTCGGCATATCCAAGCCCAAGGTGATGAACTGGCCTGGCTTAAAATTGAAATGTAGGTCTTGGGGAATACTGCCAAGCTCGAAACTGACCGTATCTGGCGTCTCATGCCATTTCTTTAAACACACCAAATTGATTGAATCGCTATCCGACCATGCATACATAGTTCACACACCTTACTGATACTAAAGAATTAAATCTAAAAAGCCCCGCAGCTGCACGTTCGAAGAGAACAGCAACAACGGGGGCTTGGGAGTGGGCTTACATTAAGCCGCTAAGATTGTTTTAAGATCTTGTTCTGGCGTTGAGATAGAACGCATGTCGAACTCGTCTTGAATAATCTTTAGTAGGTTTTCAGTTAGGAACGCAGGCGCTGTTGGACCTGTGTAGATACCTTTCACACCCAGTGCGAACAGAGTAAGCAGGATAACAATCGCTTTTTGCTCGAACCAAGATAGAACAAGCGTTAGTGGTAGTTCGTTGATGCCACAGTCAAACTCTTGAGACAGTGCAAGCGCAAGCTGAATCGCCGAGTAAGCATCGTTACATTGGCCAACATCTAACAGACGCGGGATACCGTTAATGTCACCAAATTGGTTCTTATTAAAACGGAATTTACCACATGCCAGCGTTAGTATTACTGAATCTTCTGGCGCTTGGGCTGTGAAGTCTGTGTAGTAGCTACGTTCAGATTTGTCACCGTCACAACCACCCACAAGGAAGAAGTGTTTGATGTTGCCTTCTTTCACTTGTTCAACAACCGCAGGTGCTGCTTCCATCAATGCATTGCGACCAAAGCCGACAGTGATCATTTGCTCGATCTCGTCATGCTTGAAGCCTTCTTGTGCAAGCGCACAATCGATTACCGCACTGAAATCGTCGCCTTCAAGGTGTGCAACACCCGGCCAACCAACAATGCTACGTGTAAATAGACGATCTGCATACGCACCAACATCCGGGTTAAGCAGGCAGTTAGACGTCATCACAATTGCGCCAGGGAAGTTAGCAAATTCTTTCTGTTGGTTCTGCCAAGCGCTGCCGTAGTTACCCGCAAGGTGTGGGTACTTGTTCAGTTCAGGGTAACCGTGCGCAGGAAGCATCTCACCATTGGTGTAAACATTAATGCCCTTGCCTTCGGTTTGTTGAAGGATCTTTTCTAGATCGTGAAGGTCGTGACCAGAAACAAGGATACAGTGACCCTTCTTAGTCTTCACATTCACCGTTGTTGGTTGTGGGTGACCGAATGTATCTGTCTCACCTTTGTCTAGCATTTCCATTACTTTGTAGTTCATCAAGCCAATCTGCATTGATGTATCAAGTAACTGTTTTAGGTCGGTTGGATCGGTACCTAAGAAAGCCATGATTTCGTGGTATTCAGCAAAGATTGCATCATCGGTTTGGCCAAGAACACGTGCGTGCTCCATGTAAGCCGCAGCACCTTTTAAGCCGTATAGGCAAAGAAGACGAAGACCAATCACATCTTCGTGTTGAGAGTCGTGACCACGGTTAACTGCTGCTTGTGGCGCAAGTGCCAATAGCTCTGAAGAATCCGTTGGTAGATCGAACTGCGCGGCAGGAGAAAGCGCTGGAATCTCGAAACCAATTAAAGTCGTAGCAGCGCGAACTTTTTGCTCTAAACGCTGTTTAAATTCGTGAGATTGCTGTGCAAATTCGATGATACGAGCAGGGTCGAAGTTAACGTTGGTCAATGTTGCGAAGAACGCTTTTGGTGCCCACTCGTCAATTTCAGTATCAATAACATCGCAAGTGCGACCTAAATTTGCCCAAAAAGAAACACCTTGAAGAGAATACACCAACACATCTTGAAGGTCTGACACTTCCGAGGTTTTGCCACACATACCTTGTGCGAAAGAACAGCCTTTTACAGTGGGTGTTTGAATGGTTTGTTCACATTGAATACAGAACATATAGGGGCTCCAGTAATTTTTATTAGCTGTAAGTACTTTGCTTACAGTGACTTATTCCAAACCCTATAGAGCATCAACCATGCCAACTTTTAACTAATTGATTTTAAAGAACTTGATTATATTCCATATTTTTAGTGCGTGTTTATGACTACATTTACACACCCAAAGTCAACACACCCGTGTCATAGTGACTCTCGGTAATTATTTAACGGCGTTCATGTTTCGTTCAGAATAGAAGCGATAAAGTAACAACATAGAAAAAGAGGAATGAATATGAAAAATATCTTAGTTACGATTGTTGCGCTGTTTACTGGCCTTTTGGCGCTATTCACAAGCTTGATCCTTGCTATTCCTTTAGCTATTGCAGCTTTAATTACTGGCAAGCGCATTCAAAATCAAATGAAGAAACAAGGCTTCGCAGCTCATATGAACACTCGTCAGTCATCAACCAGTGATGCAGGTGTCATTGAAGGTGAATACGAAGACCTTTCAAATAGAAAATAGTCTAAGCTTTTGCTTCAAGACAAAACACGATAGAGACAACACTAAAAAATGCATAGCAAGACCATTCTAACGCTACTCGCCCTAACGACTTTAAGTCTCGTTGGTTGTTCCAACGAGACCATCGCTCCAGCTTACGAAACCTCTCCTGACTTGCCTGAATATCAGCAAGACAGCTTTGACGCCTACGTAAATGACACTCAAGATTGGTTACTGAAAAACCGTGTGTTCATGACTGAAGGCAAGCAATTGGAGATCCAACTCAATTCTCCGACTGAGTACAAACCTGCCACACCTAACGGTAAGGCCGTTCTATTGGTTCACGGATTGGGGGATTCACCCTACTCGTTTACAGACATCGCTACGCACTTAGCAGAGCAAGGTTACCTAGTGAGAACGGTATTACTACCAGGTCACGGCAGCCGTGTGGGTGATTTAATGCAGCCAAGCTTAGAAGACTGGCAAGGCGTGGTGGCTCATCATACTAAGTTACTCGAACAAGAGTATGACTCTGTGTGGCTTGGTGGTTATTCAACCGGTGCCAACCTAGTTACGTCACAAGCGATGAATGATCCTAAGATCTCTGGGTTACTGCTGTTCTCTCCAGCGTTTCAACCGAGCTCATCTGCGGTCCAATATGCAGGGCTAGCGAGCTATTTTGTCACTTGGGCCGATCAAGATCCTGAAGACAATGTACTGCGTTATAACTCACTGCCAATGAATGGTGCTTCGGTTTATTACGAAACTTCAGAAGTGGTGCGTGAAGACTTACAAGATAAACACTTCGATAAGCCAGTGTTTATTATGATGAGTGAAGGCGACAGTGTGATTGATACTAGCTATGTTCAGCAGGCGTTTACTGAATCTATGCCAAACCCAAACAACGTGTTGATTTGGCAAGGGGAAACCACACTCGACGATCCTCGTGCGGTTCAATACAGCATGAAGATCCCTGAACAACGTATATCAAACGGTTCGCATATGGGCTTGCTGTTCTCGCCAAACAATCCGTACTACGGTATCAATGGCAGCGAGAAGATCTGTTCGAATGGTCAGGCTGAGGGTTTTGAAGAACAGTGTAATGCGACCAATGAAGTATGGTACTCAGCATGGGGATACCGCGAAGAAGGTAAAAACCATGCACGTTTAACCTACAACCCATACTTTTCAGATTCGATGAAAAAGCTAGACGAAGTTCTGAACTCGGAAGGCTAAAAACTCACTCGATAAAAACCTAAAAAGGCTCACTAGATAACGTCTAATGAGCCTTTTTTATGGATATCGTATTTTGCCGGAATATGAGTGACCGCTAGATCGTCCACACCACACGGACAGCAAGCAGAATCAAAACCACACCTGAAAGTCGGTCAATCAGCTGCGCTTTCGAACGGATTCGTTCAACGATCAATGGGCTCGATAGCACCAAGGTGATGAAGGTATACCAAAGACCATCGACAATCAGCGGTGTTGAAACAATGATCACTTGGTTGCTGAGTTCATTACCTAAGGCTACGAATTGGCTAAACAGAGCGATAAAGAACAACGCGATCTTTGGGCTCAAGATAGAGATCAAAAAAGCCTCACGAGCAGACTGCATGTAACTCATCTGTTCACCCGCTTCTAATTTCGCTGCTACCCCGCCTTTCGAACGCAATGCATTCACACCAAGGTAAAGCAGATACGCGGCACCCGCCAAGCTAATCCCTTTAAACAGCATTGGCGACTGTTCTAGTAACACCGCCAAACCCACGATGGTTGCGAAGGCATAAATACCGATACCAGCGGCATGTGACCAAGCTGCGATAAGACCATTGATACGGCCACCAGCCAAACTGTGTTTAGCGATCATCGCCAAGCTCGGGCCCGGAGACATAGCGCCCAACAAACAGATAGCTAATAAAGAAAACCAAATTGTTACTGTCATCATTCCATTCCTAAGAAAACCATACGTTCTGACTGAACGCCTTTACTTGCTAGCCACCATAATTCGCCGAAGGTATTATTTGAAATCAAAGATTATCATCATACTTATGATTTCAAGTCATACTGATATTGTAGCTCGATTTCTGCATAGCTTGGAATGCCTTTTCTCGCGCCCATTTATGAGCAGAATCGTTGTCATACTTAGGGTGCCACATTAGCCAATAGGTGTGCATTTCCGTATCAAACGGCAAAGAGAAGTAAGTCGTTTCAAGGTGTCGACCCAAGTTATAGGCGATGTGTTCTGGTACTATCATCAGGTAATCATCTTGCATCAACACGGTACCTGCCGATGAAAAGAACGGAACCTGCAGTGCGACTCGACGCTTAAGGCCTTGTTTCTTCAAAGCAATATCTGCGTAGCTGTCTTTGTCCCCACCACCAGTCACTTTAATGTGTGAATAATTGACGATGTCTTGGGCACTCAGAGTCGATTGTTGAGCCAACGGATGAGATTTACGCATCAAACACACAGACTTATCTTCGCCAAGCTTCATGCTCGACACATGGTCTGGCTTTTGAGGAAACATACTCGAAGCTAAGTGAATGCCCGACTCATTGAGCGCTTCAAGGTAGTTTGGTTGCCACAATCGATACGCCAAATTGATGTTCGGCGCTTCGGCGGACACTTCAGCCACAATCACAGGCAGAATGTACTGAGCGACATAATCACTCGAAGCCAACACTAACTCACCATGCCAATCTTGCGGTTCAAATGGCTTATCATCTAACAGGTGGTCAAACTCACTAAGCAAGTCATCGAGCTTGTCTTTAAGCTGCAGAGCACGATTGGTAGGAACCAGTTTGTTACCATCGCGAACCAACAAAGGATCACCACACAAATCTCTAAGCTGACTCAGCTGGCGGCTGACCGCGGATTGTGTAATGTGCAGACGTTGAGCCGCACGGCTTACATGACACTCTTCTAGAAGGACATGCAGTGAACGCAGCAGGTTTAAATTAATATTGCCTAACATAAATGTACCGTCGGATTCAGTTTGTTGAAAAACTCGGTCAGCACAGTATGAGTCATCAGGTGACGCAGATCTGGATAGCTTTGCAGTTGGTCGCGAACTTGATTCAAACGCTCCATGCTTTCTACTTCAACATACAGCATCATATCGGTCTCACCGCTGATCGAGTGACACCACTGAACACCGTCAATACTCTCGATTCGTTGCGCGTACGATTCACAACTATGGTCACTGCTCGACATGTCGAATTTCAGCAAAATATAAGCGCACACATTCTTCGTTTGGTTGGGCTCTGTCACTTGAGCGCAGTAACCCGTAATCACTTTGTCGCTTTCCAGCTTTTTGATTCTGGCGTTCACAGCCGAACGCGAGAGGCTCACATCTCGGGCGATATCGCTCACTGAGCATCTTGCGTTGGTTTTGAGAATACCCAAAATCTGGCGATCAAATTTATCCATGCTTTTGATTCTTTCCACTTATTGTTCTATTTATAACGCCTAATTTGACACAACTTTCCGACTTATAACAGCCATTATGACAACCGACATTTTCACGCTTAAATGGATTAATACCGTCAAAATGGCGGTGTCTTACGACGTTTCGCTAGCTGTATTATTGATGTCGACAATGTATGCTTTCAATCTCAGTATTACCCATCCCAGAATAAGCACCAAAAGCTAGGAGAGCGAATGACACAACTCAAACAAGAAATCACGCTAATGTCCGGAATTGGACAACTCTCTACGACCTTGCTGGGTACTGGGCTGTTTATGATTCCCGCTATCGCTGCAGGTATCGCAGGTCAGTTGTCGCTACTGGCATGGTTGATCTTGTTTATTGCCATTTGCCCAATCGCCCTTACCTTTGCAGCATTAGGGAAACGCTACCCAAATGCAGGTGGCACCGCCTATTTTGTACGCCAAGCGTTCAGCGAGCGTTTAGAAACGAGTGTTGCTTGGTTGTTTGTGAGTGTTATTCCTGTCGGCATTCCCGCTGCGATTGCATTAGCGGGCGGCT
Organism: Vibrio sp. ED004; assembly: GCF_023206395.1. Classification (NCBI taxonomy): domain Bacteria; kingdom Pseudomonadati; phylum Pseudomonadota; class Gammaproteobacteria; order Vibrionales; family Vibrionaceae; genus Vibrio; species Vibrio sp. ED004. Next base: position 1,683,765 of record NZ_CP066150.1, read on the forward strand.
TTGCCCAGCAACTATTACCTTCGCCTCTCGACACACAGCTCGGTGCTCAATCCTTTACTGTAGCCTTGCTGATTGCCGTCAACTTGATGGGCAGTAAGTCTTCTGGTCGCCTGCAAACCGTGATTGCATTATCGATCTTTGCCTTGGTCAGTGCTTTTGTTTGGAAGGCTGACATCACCGTTGCAGATGTCGCGATTCCCGCTATCTCGTCCGACTCTATGTGGTCTATCGGCGCCGCATTGGCAGTCATGTTTTGGTGCTTTGTAGGGATAGAAGCCTTTGCTCACATGGGAGAGGAATTTAAGAATCCACAGCGCGATTTCCCGATCGCCATCATTGCAGGATGTTTCGTCGCAGGCCTAGTGTATTGGGCTTGTTCAGTGGTCATTCTTAAACTTGGGGCTTATGGATCCGCTGAATTTGATGCTGCATCGATTCCGTGGGTGACAGAACAACTGTTTGGCAATGGCTTCAAAACGGTCATCAGTGTACTGGGTTTCTTTGCTTGTTTTGCAAGCCTAAACCTTTATACCCAAAGCTTGTCTCGCATGATCTGGGCTCAAGCTCGCCAACACAGCCCGACAAGTAAAATGGCGCAACTTAACCGTCGTGGTGTGCCTCTTTACCCAACTTTGGCGATTGGCTTTATCGCGCTTATCTCATGTGTGATTGGTGAGTTGTCTAACTTGGATCTCGAATTCTTTCTTAAACTCGCCAACGGTATTTTCGTTCTGGTTTATCTACTTGCGATGTTAGCGGCTTGCCGATTATTAACTGGCATTGCCAGATATACAGCAATGGTTTCATTGGTTATCTGTACTTTGGTGTTTATCTGCCTAAGTTGGTCGATGCTGTATGCGGTGACCATTTTTGTGACATTGTCACTCCCATGGAAGAAGTGGTTGGGTAAACCCACCATTTCTATCAACAAGTTGTAGCTTGTCGATAAATTATAAATAGCCTCTCCAATATCACTGATAAAAAAGCCGAGCGATCTGTTTGATCTTCGGCTTTATGTCACTCAAGCGGATATTACCAAAGCCCAATACCGCCCCACTCCAATCTCGATCATCACTTGAGCCATATTCATAGAAATCGAACGGTCGAATGATGATGTTCTCAAGTTCAGCTCTTCGACTCCATTCCTGTTCTGATATTCCGTTCGACCACTTCACCGTGACATGCAACCCTGCAGCTTGGCTGATCACTTCAAGATCACAGTGAAACTCACTTTCAATCGCTTCTATCATCGCTTCATACTTGAGTTTGTATGAGCGACGCATCTTTCTGATATGTCTCAGTAAGTCGCCTTCATGAACAAAGTCAGCCAATGCTTCTTGTGTATGGGCAGCGGTATCTCCTGTGAGCGCATCTTTTATCTCGAGACATCTCGCCACCAAGTGTTCAGGCACAACCAAGTAGCCTAAGCGCAGGCCGTTGAACATGACTTTACTCAGTGAACCGACATAGATAATCCGGTCATCAAACCCGAGTTTACCCGCCAAGCCTTGCATACTGGTGTAAGGGCGATGTGCAAACTGAAACTCACTGTCGTAGTCATCCTCAATAATCCAAGACTGGTTTTTGTTGGCCCAATCAATCAGTTTGAGACGTTGTTCGGTATTGAGTGTCGTCCCCATTGGGTATTGATTACTTGGGGTGACATACAAAGCCTTGGCGTTACTGGAGAGCACTTTTTCAATATCAAGGCCGACCTTTTCACGAACACGCACACCATCAAGTTCGAGCTTTAACAGATCGATAATTTTATGCACCTGTCGGTAGCCCGGCTCTTCAACAAGGATTTGGTCGCCCATCGCTAACGTTGCCATTAAACCTATCGAAATAGCTTGCTGAGCACCGGCGGTGATAATAATTCGATCAGCATGACAACGAACCGAACGGCTGCTTGCGAGGTAACCGCTAAGTGATTCCCTCAAGGCCAAGCTGCCTTGAACGTCTTGGTTGCCCGCAATGTTCTGCCTCGTAGCGTGGCGTTGCAACAGTCTCTGCCACTTAGCAAACGGGAAAGCATCCAGATCAGGGACACCCGGCGCAAAACTGCGGTTGATGTCATTGGGTGTCACTCTTGCGCCACTTGATGTATCAGCCTTAGTACTCAAGTCCTGTGAACTCTGGATATTGCTCGATTGAGACAAACTGAGAAAATGCTCCGGCTGTTCAACCGACACGTAAAAGCCAGAGCCTTGTCTGCTCTCGATGTAGCCTTCCGTGACCAACTGTTCATACGCATAGATCACCGTATTTCGACTTACCGACAGTTCTACGGCCAACTTGCGTGTTGAGGGTAACTTACTGCCTTTGCTCCATAAATCTTGAACGATCTTCTCTCGGATCGCATGAAACAAGGCGGTTTGGCGCGTGTCGTGTTGTGCATCTAACTGTAGGTCACCGACATCAATAGGCTGCATAACTGGATCCAACTAGTGTTTAAAAGTGGCTCTATTTAATAGACCAGTTAATCGCTACATTAATCAAAAGGCAATGATTAAGGAGCGATTATGTTATCTAACACGAAAAGAACCACGATTAAAAAAGGGGCTCACAAAGCCGTATTTGAACAAGAGAAACTGCATCAGATCATTGATGAGAGCTTAATCGCACACATTGCATTGCAAGGCGAACACGGCCCGATGGTTATTCCTATGCTTGCTTGGAGAGTGGATGACATGGTCTATATTCATGGCGCCCAAAACAGCCGCTTACTGAAGGGGTTAAAGAAAGGAGAACCAACCTGTTTAACATTCACTCTGTTTGATGGTTGGGTGTTGGCTCGTTCTGCATTTCATCACAGTGCGCACTATCGTTCTGCAGTGGTACTCGGCTCTTTTTCAGTCATTGATGACAACCAAGAAAAGGACCGCTTGTTGAACATCTTCATTGAGCAGATAGCTCCGGGAAGAACCGATGAGGTTAGGCTGAGTAACGAAAAAGAGCTCACCGCCACTGAGTTGCTGGCGATTCCGTTAACCGAAGCCTCGGTAAAGATTGGTAAGCACGGTGTGAATGATGACAAAGCTGATATGGACGTTCCCGTTTGGGCAGGCGTATTGCCTTACCGAACCGTTGTTGGGCCACTAGAAACCGTACCAGAACAGGAAGGGCTCATTGAAAAGCCAGATTACCAACAAGCCTATGGTGAACGTTGGTATCAGAATTAACACACGAAGATGGTCAACCAAGAATAGTTGTATACAACCTGGCGTATCAAAAATTTAACATAATGAAACTCTGTCGCCAGATGATGAACACGAACAAGGACATTCTTCCACTTCAAGGCTTGCTCAATGGTATTGGGCAAGTCTATTTCACACCATCTGTCGTAACATCCCTTCTGTTATTGTTAGCTATCTCTATTGAATCCATTCCACTGGCTTGTCTTACTCTACTTGGTGCCAGTTGCAGTTACACATTAGCTCGATATATCCATAACATTATTAACACCAACAGAAAAACAACTCATGATCTTAATAGTGGTATTTATGCCTTAAATGGTGCACTGATCGGTTTGTTCATTGGTAACTTCTTTGGAGTCACGCCGACACTGGCTGTTGTGACGGTCTTCGGTGCCCTACTCACCGTACCAATCGCTAAGATAGTGTTTAGCTTTAAAAAGTACCGCGGTTACACCAGTGCCTTTGTTATTACCTCTTGGGGAATTTATATTGTTCAATCAACCATAGAGCTTTCTGCATTTTCAACATCCAGCATAGCGTTGATGCCACTCATTAATATCGGCACAGATGTAGGAACCTACTTACCAACGTTTGTGGTGACCATGCTAAAAGGGATCAGCCAAGTCAGCTTTATCAATAATGAATTGTCTGGATTGGCTATCTTGGTCGCAATCGCGCTGAATAGCTTCAAGCACGCAGTTTGGATACTACTTGCGGTGTTAATCAGCACCCTATTTAGCTCTCTGATTGGTGCTGACAACGAACTGATCAAGCAAGGTCTTTATGGTTACAACGCGATACTTGCAACCTTGGCTCTGGTGCTTTACCCAAGAATAGCTTGGCCATTCGTCATCTTAGGGATGCTGTTGAGTTGCCTTATTACTCTAGGCTTTCACACCTTGGCACTGCTGCCATTAACAGCACCTTTCATTCTAAGCACTTGGGCTGTGGTTTACTTATCAGGCTTATTACAAAAGCGAAGCTTGGCCTATTAACATAAACTATAGGTCCGTCCAAAACCTTTCGACATATTGCTTAGGCGTTAAGCCACGGTGCTTTTTAAACATGCGATTAAAGCTTGCCACGTTAGTGTAGCCTAAACGTTTCGCGACCTCTTCGACCGGGAGTTTATAGCTCAACAGTTCCACGGCGACATTGCTCAGTGCATAACCCATGATGGTGGAAAAGTTAACGCCCAACTTATGCAAACGGCGTTGAAACTGTTGCTCAGAGAGCCCTAATAAACTGGAAACCTTGTGAAGGGTTGGTAAACCAAAGTGGCGACTGTAATTGATCATCTCATAGGTCACCTTATGTTCATCACCTGCATCTGGCATGTTGAGGTAATTGTCTAGATCATGAAAATTCATCGCCAAACCCATTTTACCGACGCTTGGTGATTGATTAATCGATAACCTCGACTTACTAGGAATCCAAACCTCTGTACGTGGTTGTCCCCACTGAATATTGCACCCAAAGTACTCGTGATAAAGCTCAGTATTCTCACGATAGCCTGCAATGGATACGGCTGCTGGCTTGAAGTCGGGCCCTAGGTAACGCCTTAGGATCTTCATCATAAAAATCGCGATTCGCACAGAGTCGTGCACTTTTCCAACCTCAGAATACTCAGGGTTGTCATAACACCATTTAATGAGTGTCCCAACTTGCGCGCCATATAAGAAAGCCCCCGACTGTAAACAGTGCAACCCGATATTGACTCGACGAATCGTAGAAGCAAGGTCATGACCAGAGAAAAACCAGTTCGCAAGTGGCCCTAACTTTTCAATATCCACTCTATCGGCCAACTTCAAAATGATGTCGGGATCGCGGGTTTTCTGTTCGAGTAAGCCATACCATTGGTCCACTTCATTCACTGGAATCAGGTTCATCGCGTTAGCAAATACTGACTTTGGAATGCCCAAAGAGTCCATATCTAAGTCACGATTGGCCGCCGCATACTGATACACGCCTAAAATTCCTAGTGCTCTTAGGAAGTTACAATTGTTCATTTGCTACTAAGCCTCTAAATCCAAAATACAGATCAAATCATATAAAACCCATTATTAAAGTAATTAGTAAATTTGCAACCTATAAATCTGATATCAATCACACTCGGCGCTCAATTTAATCTAGGGTTTATCAATGAGTTTACTTAGTGTCCCATTTGTCGGAACAGGCGCAGATACTGCACTACACATAGTGGCTGGCGTAGTGTTGGTCGCAACTAGCGCGGCAGCATGTTACGGGTTCTGGCGTGTGCATGAATTACCAATCAATAAAGCTCACAGTAAAGATCATCACCAGCTCGGTTTGATTACCGCATTAACATGGATTGGTTTTGTATGGCACTGGGTGTGGGTACTCGCGGTAATCTTGGCATTTGTTGATATGGAAAAAGCCATCATCAACCTAAGAGATACATGGAAATCTCCCACAGCGCCGAAAGAACAGGCAACGACCGATAAGCAAGATGAGGAGAGCCAAGCATGTTAGAAGGCTTAGCAGTTTGGGCACTGTTCATTTATTTACTTAGACTGGTTGGTATGCCTTGGAATAAAGGCACCAAAGCGTTTGCGTACCTCGGTGGTACATCTTGGTTGTTGTTTGTGTGGGTCGGCCTACTCAACTTTACTCCGATGGATTTATCGGGCGGTTCGGTTGTTCAGTCTCCGCATATTCAATTACGTCCAGACTCAACCAATGTGTCGGGTAAAACAACGAAAGTCCATATCCATCCAAACCAAGATGTGACTCAAGGCCAACTGATCTATGAGATTGACGACACCAAATATGTGATAGCAAGAGACAAAGCAAGTGTTCAACTTGAGTCAGCAGAGGTCGCTTTAGACACGGCTCGACAAGAAGTCAGCATTGCTAAAGTTAGCTATCGCTCGGCGCTAGAAGACATTAAGGCTTCAATAGCACAAATTGAGTCAGCAAAAACAGATTTAGTTTTGCAATCTAAAACGCTTGATCGTTACCAGAGGCAAAACAGTGTCGTACAACACACGATTACTGAAACTGACATCGATCAACAAACAGCCAAGGTAGATTTAGCGACTCATAACGTGACGACGTTGGAGTCTCAACTGAGCAAGAAAGAAGTCGATGCAGAAAATGCAAAGCTCGACATTCACAAAGCCGAAACCAACGTTAGTAAAAAACAAACAGAGGTGGACTCAGCGAAAGCAACATTGGCTCAAGCACAATGGGACCTGAACAGCACCAAAGTCACCGCTCCGACGGATGGCTTTGTGACTAACTTTATTCTTCGTGAAGGTCAGCGCGTTTCAATGATGCCTCGTATTCAAATGTACACCGAAGAGAAGTACGTGTTGATGCGAGTAAACCACCAAGCTATTCGTAACATCAAAGTTGGTCAACCTGCAGAGTTTGCGACGGCGGTTTACCCTGGCAAGATATTCTCGGCAACCGTAGAAGGCATTGTTGAGGCGACGGGTGAGGCACAGGCGAGCTTGCTCGGTATCGATGAACAGGTGCGTGTTACCACAGGTCGAAACCTTCAGAACAAGCACCACTTTGTGCGTTTAAAGATCGATGAAACAGAAGGCTACGATATTCCTGTTGGTTCTGTCGGTTTAGCATGGGTGAGTGGTGAGAAGCCGATTAGCTTTATGGCGTTCCTAGATGTAATACGTGGGATCATCATTCGAATGAAGTCTCAGCTGTACTTCTTCTACTCTATCTAATACGCCTGATAGACAAAGCAAAGCCCGTGCGATCTCAGATCGCACGGGCTTTTTAACTTGTTTAGTTGCTTAGTTGCTTAGTTGCTTAAAATTCCATGTTTTTAGGCGTAGGAAGAGTCCGTAGAAGATAAACAACTCAGAAACGCGCTGTGCTCACCTTTCATCTCATCGCGACACTAGAACATCACCACCTAGTTCACCCTGCAATAGCATTAAATTGCAAATCGCAATTGCATAATGCGACATAGTAATTCTAAAACGCGAATAAAACGCCCAAATACGCACCAAATTGCTATTAAACAGCCTATATTCGAGGTTTTTAAAGTTGGCACGCTACCTGCAATGTATATATTGACCCTTCTTAAGCCGAGGGTCACCTAGCCAACTGACGTTGTTAGTGAACCTTATTCTTGTTCACAAAATATATAAGCCAATCGCGGTTATTGCGATTGGCTATTTTTTTGCCTGTCGTTTGGCTAACCGCTCCGCTCTCGATACAGACACCCATTCAATCGCATAATAATCAACATTCATAGCCAACTATCGATAGCAGATATTCAATACGCTATGGAAAACGTTTTCTATTTATTTTCATCAAATAAATGAAGAAAATAACCTTATGTTTTACAAGAGATTTAAGGTGATAATTGATTCTCAAGTGCCTTTATTGACAAAATTAGCATTGACTATGTGATTTATATCACCATAATGCGCACGTTTGCCTGCAATACGGCGACCGTTAATTTTAATTTTGATCATTTGCGGAGGTAAAAAATGGCTGCTGATAATAACTACAGTCTAGGGCCGGTTCCTACATCGGCTAGGAAAGGAGTCGCTTCACTCACCATGGTAATGCTTGGACTCACTTTCTTCTCTGCAAGTATGTGGACAGGTGGTTCACTCGGGACAGGCCTCTCATTCAACGATTTCTTCCTCGCCGTTCTCATCGGTAACCTAATTCTTGGTATTTACACTTCTTTTCTTGGCTACATCGGCTCATCTACTGGCCTCTCTACTCACCTCCTAGCGCGTTTCTCTTTCGGTACAAAAGGCTCATGGCTTCCTTCTGCTCTACTTGGTGGTACACAAGTCGGTTGGTTTGGCGTAGGTGTCGCGATGTTCGCAATTCCAGTACAGAAAGCGACGGGCATTGATACCAACACCTTGATTATTGTGTCAGGTCTTTTGATGACAGGTACGGTGTACTTCGGTATTAAAGCGCTAATGGTGCTTTCAGCGATTGCTGTTCCAGCGATTGCTATTCTAGGTGGTTACTCAGTATTGACTGCGGTAGACAGCGTTGGCGGACTAGAACAGCTACAACTGATTAAGCCAGAAACTCCTATGGACTTCTCAATGGCCTTAGCAATGGTTGTGGGTTCGTTTGTAAGTGCGGGTACGTTAACTGCCGATTTCGTTCGCTTTGGTAAAAAGCCAGCAAGCGCAGTATTGATTACTATGGTTGCGTTCTTCATCGGTAACTCGCTGATGTTTATCTTCGGCGCTGCAGGCGCTGCAGCAACTGGTCAGGCTGATATTTCAGATGTGATGATTGCGCAAGGCCTATTGCTTCCAGCCATCATCGTGCTTGGCTTGAATATCTGGACAACCAATGAAAATGCACTTTATGCATCGGGTCTGGGTTTATCTAACATCACTGGTCGCTCAAGTACTACAATGTCTATCATAAACGGCATTATCGGTACGATTTTCGCACTTTGGTTATACAACAACTTCGTTGGTTGGTTAACCTTCCTTTCGCTGGCGATTCCACCAATTGGTGGCGTAATCATCGCCGACTTCTTCGCGAACCGTAAACGTTACAAAGATTTTGCAAATGCAGAGTTCCAAACCGTTAACTGGGCTGGCATTATCGCGGTAGCAACAGGCGTAGCCGCTGGTCACTTCCTACCTGGCGTTGTTCCTTTGAACGCAGTGTTAGGTGGTGCAATCAGTTACCTCGTGCTTAATCCTCTATTGAACAAAAACGCTCTGAAATCTCAGGCCGCTTAAGGACACACTATGACAACCTTATTAATCAAGAACGCGAAACTTCAAGACCAAGAGGGCTTGAAACAGATTCTGATTGAAAATGGTCAATTTTCTCGCATTCTCGATAATGACGCACAAATCAATCATCAAGGTGACATCCTTGATGCTGAAGGTGGCATTGCAGTTACTCCTTTCTGTGAACCGCACATCCACCTAGATACTACTCAAACTGCTGGTGAGCCTAACTGGAACATCTCTGGCACTTTGTTTGAAGGTATTGAGCGTTGGGCTGAGCGCAAAGAACTGCTATCAATCGAAGACGTTAAGTCTCGTGCGAAGCAAACACTGAAATGGCAGATAGCTAACGGTGTTCAACACGTTCGTACACACGTTGATGTGTCTGACCCAACACTCGTTGCATTAAGAGCGATGGTTGAAGTTCGTGAAGAAATGAAAGAGTGGGTCGACATCCAGATCGTTGCATTCCCTCAAGAAGGCATTCTTTCATACCCTAACGGCAAAGAGTTGCTTGAAGAAGCAGTGAAGATCGGCGCTGACGTTATCGGTGCTATCCCTCACTTCGAATTCACTCGTGAATACGGTGTTGAATCTTTGCATTACGTGTTCGAACTTGCACGCAAGTACGACTGTCTGATCGACGTTCACTGTGATGAAATCGACGACGAACAGTCTCGCTTTGTGGAAACATTAGCAGCCCTTGCTCATAAATTTGAGATGGGTGAAAAGGTAACGGCAAGCCACACAACGGCGATGGGTTCTTACAACGGTGCTTACGCATCTCGCCTGTTCCGTCTATTGAAGATGTCTGGTATCAACTTCGTAGCAAACCCGTTAGTGAACATTCACTTACAAGGCCGTTTTGACGATTACCCGAAACGCCGCGGTGTAACGCGCGTTAAAGAGATGCTAGCCGCAAACATCAACGTTTGTTTTGGCCATGACGATGTGTTTGACCCATGGTACCCACTGGGTACAGCGAACATGCTTCAAGTTCTGCACATGGGACTGCACGTAACACAGGTTATGGGCTACGACCAAATCAATAACTCACTTGATTTGATCAGCAAGAACTCTGCTCGCACATTGAACATCCAAGACAACTTCGGCATCGAAGAAGGTAAGCCAGGTAGCTTGCTGATTCTTCCTGCTGACAATGGCTTTGATGCAGTGCGCCGCCAAGTACCAGTGCAGTACTCAATACGCCACGGTAAGGTGATTGCAGAGACTCAACCAGCGAAAACAAAAATAAATTTAGATCAAACTGAAGATATCAACTTCAAGCGTTAATATCGTCTATACTAATGATCAAAAGGAAGCTGAGATGCTTCCTTTTGTTGTGTTGGACGAAGCGACAAAACTATCACTAAATCAGTGTAAATCTTGTACATTCGCACGGTATGACAAAAAAAGCACAAATTTCTTAAGCAATGCGTGTACATCTCAAAAGACTGTGTTAACATGCTCTCGCTCTGTTAGCCGGAGTTATTTAAGTTAGATGAATAGTAAAAAATTGACATGTAAAATCGTTACCCGTTTTTGTAAGTAGTTTTTCCTTATTTCTTAGCAATATTAAATAATTCAATTATCAGCGCATTGCATTAAATGCAATCAACAATTTAGAAAATTTATGAATAAGGGACAAATTATGTCTAACACAAATACTGGCACTGTAAAATGGTTTAACGAAGAGAAAGGTTTCGGTTTCATTTCTCAAGACAACGGCGGCGCTGACGTATTCGTACACTTCCGTGCAATCGTTTCTGAAGGCTTCAAAACTCTGAAAGAAGGCCAAAAGGTTTCTTTCGAAGTTGAAAACGGTCAAAAAGGCCTACAAGCAGCAAACGTTGTTGCTCAATAATTAGCTCTTAGCTAAAAAGAATTTTAAAGCGCTGATTTTTATCGGCGCTTTTTTATGCCTGCTCATAAACATTTCCCCTCTCGATACAAGCTTCCCCCGTTAACTCTGAACAACTGCAAATCACCTGCAAAGCCTCCTCAATCTAACCACTCTCAGTTAAAGCTCGACGATCAATTTACTTCACTTTTTGTATACCATTTCCCCAGACAACAACACTCATTTCTCAGCAATGTTTTGACACGAACTCACTCTATATCGAAAGTTTGATAAGCCCAAATATGGTTAAAGAACAATCCATTAGATTGCACCTATGAATACGCAGTCGATATTCACAATAAAAATGAGTTATTTATCCAATCCTCATCCACTAATCATATAATTTTTAAGGCAAAGACCTTCGAAATCCGCTAACCTTGTTCGCAAGTGGCTTAGTTATTTTGGTATCTGCAGTAAAAATAATGAACAAAGACGAATTTCAGAAATCCACCGCAAATCTAAAAAAAGCGGTGCCTCTTATGATGAAGAACAGGGTGTCAACGACACCTGCAAATTACGCACTTTGGTACACCTATGTCGATAACGCTATTCCCCAGCTGACTCAAGACATGGATGGTGTTTTAGAACACTACGGTATTTGTCCTCCTGCCGTGGGTGAGCAGCTATACAACAATTATGTTGCCAGCAAATCCGAAACCAATATCAATGACCTTCGCGCTAATTTGGAACTGTTAGTTTCTGAAGTTTCCAATTCAATGAATGACACCCTGACCGACACCTCCGCTTTTTCTGACATGATCGATAAAAGCTTCGAGGACTTGGCTCGTGTTGATAATGAAAGCTTATCTATTGATGAAGTCATGTCATTGGTTCGACAGCTGGTGTCTGAATCTCGCCATATTCGTCACTCTACTCAGTTTTTAAACTCTCAGCTAAACTCTGCAACCTCAGAGATCACCAAGCTGAAAACCCAGTTAGTAGAAGTTCAGAAAGATGCGCTCTTCGATAGTACAACCACACTCTATAACCGTCGCTCTTTCGACCGTGACATTGAAACCTTGTGTGAAGCACAACAATCTTTGTGTCTGATTCTTCTCGATATCGACCACTTTAAAAATTTCAACGACACCTATGGCCACTTGTTTGGTGATATGGTTCTTAAAGGGATCGCTCGTAAGCTGAAGTTAAGTTGCCGTGAAGGTATTTCTGCTTATCGATTTGGTGGTGAAGAGTTCGCACTGATTGTGCCAAACAAATCTTTGCGTATTGCCCGTCAACTCGCTGATACCAATCGTCGCTCTTTAGAAAAGCTGTCGATTAAAGATCGCCGCAGTGGTGAACAAGTCGGCAGTATCACTGCATCGTTTGGTGTCGCTGAACTTGAACCCGGCGAATCAACTCAATCGCTGATCGAACGTGCTGATAAGCTACTTTACGAAGCGAAATCACTTGGCCGTAACCGAGTCATGCCTCTTTAAGGTTTATCAGTAGCTCGACTTCACTAGCTCCAATGAAGCATCCATAAAAAACGCCTAAAAAGAACATCAAAAAGCCCCAAAGACTAACTTCTGCGTTAATCTTTGGGGCTTTTCGTTGGTTGCGTGTCAGTTTATTAACTGTGTATTAGTTGATTGACTACTGGCTTTAACCCTCTCGTTCACTAAACCTTACTTCTTGCCACTAAAGTTGGTAGCAGTAATTCAGGCAGTAATCTTCACCACTCTTCGCTCTGAACTCTTTGTCTTCACTGCATGCTTTTGGTTTACCCTTTGTATCACCTTGAATCAAACTGATCCAGTGACGCATTGCCGCAATAGTCTCTTCTCGCATTGTGGTTGTTGCTTCCATTGGTAATTGGCCAAATGTGGTGCAAGATTCCAGCTGAATATCATCAATTTCTACTAGCTCAATACAACCGGTCCCTTTATGGCAACCAAACATCACCTCTAGGTGGCTTCCACTACCATCTCGGAACAAGATAGAGTCAGGATCGTTCTTCTCACCCATGTACGCTACAAACTGTTTAGGATGCTTTAGGCCACTGTGCTGACCGTCTTTAAAGTAAGCCATGATATGACGGTAATCGACTACGTAGCTGGTTACGTCTTGATGTGAGCCGTTCTCTAGTGGGAATAATCGATCAAGCAGTTGCTTTGCTTTCACTTGCTTTTCAGTTTGCTGGTTTGCACTGATTGTCTCCACGGCAAAGACAGCTTCAGCGATAAATGGCTTTGATTGTTTTTGGATTTCTGTTTTATCGAATGTAAGCATATTCATAGTCTTTCCCTCTTGACCAGTCCGGTGAAAACCACCGATTTGTAACGCAAAAATGTGTCCTAGAGCAATTATTCCAAACTAACGTTTAATTTATTTGTCATTTTGTGAATTGCTTAGTTTGTAGATTAGCGGTTTTTTACATACAATTTCACAACAAAAATTTTACAATGTGAATTTTACAAATATGGCCTTGTCAAAAAGTTTAGTTCGTCAGTCACATTTCCTAGGTACGAAAATACGTAACCTAAGAAAACGTAACCATTTAACGATGGAAGACCTGTCTGCGCGTTGTATTAGAATCAACCCAGAATACGCACCTTCCGTTTCTTACCTTTCAATGATTGAACGTGGAAAACGGGTGCCGAGCATCGACATGCTGGAAGTGATCGCGCAGGTCTTTCAAAAGAACCCTACGTGGTTTCTCGACGACGAATCAGAACAACAAGCCATAGCTCCAGATAAAGGGAATCGCGGCGGGATTAGTGGTATGGCACTTGAGCCGAGCTTCCTTTTCTCCAACGACATCCTGCAAATCGCGATTCCTGAGATGCTGTCACAAACGGGGATTTCAGGCCGCCAGTTCGCGCATCTCTTGATTCGAGCACACCAAGAAAGCAATCAGAACCACTTCCCTGACCTAGAGCGCGCTGCGGAGGAAGTTGGCCTAAAACGCCTCAACCTCAGCGTAGAGGACCTCATAGACATCGCTAGAAGCCTAGGAATTAATATCCGTTGGGTGACGCGCACGCCGCAAGACGTGGTCGATGAGCTCGGAATTAACGCCAAGCAGCTGGTGACCTCCTTCTTTGAGCCTCCCGGAACTATCTTCTTAAATGAGATTCTTAAAGAATATCCAACTCGTCTGAAATACGACCTTTCGGTTTATATCGGTCATTGCATTCTGCACAGCAAAGAAGGCCTAAAGAGTGTGTTGTCGGTAGGTAACAACAACACATGGGATGACAACCAGGTATCAGGATCTTCACAACTCAACTCTCAAGACATCCTCCAAGCATGGCGAGACTTTGAATCCAGTTTTTTTGCTGGCGCACTTCTGTGTCCGAAAGTTCCGTTTAGACAGCTACTCGACCGCACTGGCTACGAAATCGACGTTCATGAAAGAGCAGGGGTTTCCCCCTCTGTTGCGATGCGTCGAATGACGGTAGTATCGCCCTACCCTCACTGGCACTACTTTGATGCTTATGGACCGGGGAAACTTAAGGCGGTTTACCGCGGGAACGGGATTCCGCTACCTTGGGGAAATATGAGAACGGTCGCTGACCCATGTCAACATTGGGCTGTGTTCCGTCGATTATCAGAACCTAGAGCGGGAAGCTCAGCTCAAATCTCCATTTTGAATGTGGGCGATGAGCCAAGGATCTACTGCTGTGAGTCCATCAATATGACGGATCCTGCGGGTAACAATCGTGTGTTGTGTGCTGGTATAGATCTCAACCCTGCGATTGATGCTCAAGGCGGAAATTCAAGAGACATAGCAGAGCAGCTTAAAGCGTCATGCGTTAACAATGGTGGTTCTGTGGTTATCCCGCGTAACATCAAAAAAGATCTCACGACAATAGCCAAGATTCTAAATATAAATTGGATTGAACGTGGGATTGAGACAGAGGCGAGACTTATCTGCTCCAGAGGTGGAGAATGCCCACGCCAGCCAAGCTGTTACTCGAAGTGTGGTGAGTAAAAAAATAATAACAAAAAATAGAACCTAAAATTCAGGCAAAAAAAAACCAATCACAATAAGGGTGATTGGTCATATATTTTGTGTGAACAAAAAAGGTTCACTAACAACGTCAGTTGGCTAGGTGACCCTCGGCTTAAGAAGGGTCACCATTACTAAAGCAGTATACGTGCCAACTTTTAAAACACGTATTTACTACGCATCTGGACACGTATTAGCCGTATATCCTTGTTTGTTTTGCAAACTGGAATTGCAAATTGCGAAATTCAACAAAAACGCTAGTGATTATGTTGTTATTAATAAATCATTAAAGATTCATTACCCTTCCCCAAAATGCCATATTTCCCTTAGATTCAATCACTTTAAACAGCAATAAACCTCTCCCTAGGTTACTCAACATAAACGGCTACTAAACATAAACAACACCCATAAAAAACGCGAACATTGAAATTCAATATTCGCGCTTATTTGAGTTAGAAAGTAGAAAGTCACTTATCAACGAGAACTCTCCTGAAAAGCATCCTCGTTATTGGACCTCTATGGTCTATCTAATAATCTAATAATCTAATAATCTAATAGGCCCTACTTCTGAGGAGCTGGCTTAGAGCGGCTCCTCGACGGTGAAGGTTTGTTGTCTGTCGGCTTATTTGACGACTTGCTTGGGCCGTAGCTACCGCCGTAACCAGACTTCTTAGGCTTGCCTGCAGGTTTACCCGCGTTGTTTGGCTTGCTTAAAGTATTTTGGTTACCTGCTTTGTTCGCAGAAGGCTTATTGCCTGCACTACCGCGCTTGAAGTTGCTGCCGTTGTTTCTTACAGACTTGTCTTCGCCCGCTACTGCGTTATTTTCAGCAGGTTTCTTACCAGATGTTGGCTTACGCTTTGGCGCAGAACCTGTACCCGGTACGTGACGCTTGTTCTTGCCTGCTGGCTTGTGACCACGAGCGTTGTCACCAGAACGTTGACCGTCTGCATGTTCACGTGGTTGTTTCGCTTTCTTCGGCTTCTTAGGCTTGATTGGACGTGTATCCAAACGAGACTCTGGCAGCTTGTTTACTGGTGAGAAGCCTTCAAGTTCACGACGCTCTAGCACTTGTTGAATTAGTCGCTCAATACCGAACAGTTCACCCACTTCATCCGCACAAACCAATGAGATAGCTTTACCCACTTCACCAGCACGGCCTGTACGACCAATACGGTGTACATAGTCTTCTGATACATGAGGAAGGTCGAAGTTAACCACTTGAGGCAGTTGTGGGATATCGATACCACGTGCTGCGATGTCTGTCGCTACAAGTACTCGAACCTTACCCGTTTTGAAGTTCTCTAGGGCTTTGGTACGTGCACCTTGGCTCTTGTTACCGTGAATCGGCGCAGCAGTAATGTCTTGCTCTTCAAGGAAACGAGCAAGCTTGTTAGCACCGTGTTTTGTTTTGCTGAATACCAGCACTTGTCGCCAATCATTGTCTTTGATTAGCTTCGCTAGCATTGCGCTCTTTTTCTTTTTATCTGCTGGGTAGATGCTTTGCTCAACGGTTTTCGCCGTAGAGTTTGCAGGGCTTACCGAGATCTCTACTGGGTTATTCACCAAGCCTTTTGCCAAGCTACGGATATCGTCAGAGAAGGTCGCAGAGAACAGCAGATTCTGACGTTTCTTAGGCAAGAAAGCCAAGATCTTACGGATATCACGGATGAAACCCATGTCAAGCATACGGTCCGCTTCGTCTAGCACTAGGATCTCTAGTTGATCGAAACGCACTGCATTTTGGTTGTATAGATCAAGTAGACGACCCGGTGTTGCCACCAGCACATCACTACCTTTACGCAATTTTTGCATCTGAGGGTTAATTTTCACGCCACCAAACACAACGGTAGAAGTCAAAGGTAAGTTAATACCGTACTTAACTACGCTGCCATTCACCTGCGCAGCAAGTTCACGAGTTGGAGTTAACACAAGTGCACGAACTTGATTCTGACGTACGCGAGTGCCTTTTGATAAGATTTCAAGAATAGGTAGCGTGAAGCCTGCAGTTTTACCTGTACCTGTTTGAGCAGCGGCCATAACATCTTTGCCCGTTAGGACAGCTGGTACGGCTTTCTCTTGGATTGGTGATGGCTTATCGTAACCTTGTGCTTCAATAGCTTTAAGGATCGGTTCAGAAAGGCCAAGGGAGGTAAAACTCATAGATTATTTTCTCAGTTGAATAACATTTAGTATGAGCAACACCGTAAAAATGGTGCTGCTACAGCTTTTGCTGATCAGATGATTGATACGGAGCAAAGCGCGGTATTCTGAGGCTTTTCCCCACATTCAGCAACTAAATTCTAATCGCAACTAAGATTCTGTCGAGGTTATCTGGCGCTTCTGCTCGTACATTTTTTCATCAGCGGCTTTTAAAAGGCCATCCACATCGTTGAAGCAGTCGTTATAAACAACCCAACCCACACTGATTCTGAGATAAATTGAGTGCGTTTCATAAACCACAGGCGTTTCGCAGATCGCGCCTTGCAGTTTATTGGTAATCGATGCCACATGTTCTTCATCGATAATGCGCGGCAACAGAACTAGAAATTCATCCCCGCCCATCCTCGCTACAATATCTGAGGTACGCAGCTTACTCTTGATTCGTTTAGCACACTCAATCAAGACTTTGTCACCTGCGGCGTGACCATAGGTATCATTGATGGCCTTAAAGGCATCTAGGTCGATGTTGACCACTGCAAAGGTTTTGGTTTTCTGCTTTTGTACCGTTTTGAACGCTTGCTTGAGGCTGTACATGAAGTAACGGCGATTAGGTAGCATCGTCAGTTCATCATGCATTGAACGGCTATCCGCAATGCGATAGAGCCTGTAAATCATAATGTAAGCAACCGCTAGAATCAGCATTAGGGTGTAACCCACTAGCCTCACCCCATGAACACGGTACCAAGGCACATCCATCAACACATGTTCATTGCCTGACAACGCAAGGTACCAGCCACCATAAGGGAAGCTCACCTGCTCTGTCGTAAACGCATTCGAGAAGACGCTTGGTTTGCCATAGAAAACATCACCCTCTTTGCCGGCGCTGTTGGTTCCACGTATTGCCAATTCGTATTTTTTCTCAATCTTGCCGATGCCCACATCTTTCAGCAGTGCATCGAGATCAATCACCGCACTCGACACACCCCAATAGTCTTGATTAAAGGGAGGATCTCTAAAGATAGGCGTGCGCGTAATCAAGGCTTGACCACCTTGAAACAGGTCAAATGGCCCCGCGATAAAGGTATTCCCGATGTTGCGTGCGATCTCTACCGACTCCCATTGGCTTGGGTGGTCACGGTAATCAATCCCGAGGATCTGCTCATTGCCTTCCATTGGATAAACGAAATTAAGTACATCGTTTTCAGCAAGGCCAATCAAGCGAATATGGAAGCCGTCACGGATAATGTTTTGAGCAATTTGATCCCAGCTCTTTTGATCTCCATTGGGGTTAATGGTCACAAGAGTCGAGAAATTATTGAGGATATACATGTCTGACACGATCGTCGCTTCTATGCGGGATCGAATAATCGAGAGCTGCTTTTTTGCCTCTGAATAGGATTCATTTTTAAGATAGGTTAATTCCTTGGCGTGAAAAAACTCGATAGCACTCACTACCACTAGGAAAAACAACAAAGATAATAATTTGGCAGGCAATTGCTTGCTAGAACCACTTGGCATTCACGAACCTCTAACACTTTTGTTCTGTTTACTGCCTTAAATCGGCTCATTTCTGGCTAATTCTTTCAGTATGCCGACACGCAGTTAAAAATCCACACTTTGCGTTGGGTCTCATTTCATTATTGAGCGATTCATCACTTCACTGTGAGTTAACTACACTGATTAATAAATCAAAAAACCTTAATGAACCTTTTAAAGCTTACATTGTATTGACCCAAACCTTACATTAAAGGATTCATCAGTGTTATTTTATACTTACAATTAATCAGCTTGGTACCTTACAAACATGAAGCTAAAATCTCTCACTCTGTGCACTTTGTTATCTGCCTCTGTCGCAGCAGCGTTTCAAGTACAAGCAACTTCTGACGAGCAACAGACTGTTAACGTACAAGAGCGTATTAACATACAAGCAACAAGCGTACCAAATGTTCAATCACAAGCTGATTCTCTCTACTCTCAAAAACAATCTTTCAAACAATCCGCCGATTTGATTCGCACGACCTACGAAAGCCAACTCTTCACCCTGCCAGCATTCAAAGAGGGTCACTATGGTTTGCGTATGTATCGACAAACATTAGACGACAAATATTCTGCCGCGGTGTGGAGTGATATGGCACGCGTATCAAGCAAGCTCAGCCGCCTGTCGAATGATGTTCACACCATGGAACAAATCGTCCTTTATTCAGAGAAACGCGTGGCTTCTTATGTCGGTGACGACGATGAACGCAGTGTTCGACGCTACAACATCACCAAGCACATGCCTGAATATCTGTACCTCGGTGTCGACCTTCTGGGTTCTATGGCACGTGCGAACGAATACGGTTTGGAACACAAGAACGATGCCAAACTGCGTGAAATCATTCGTCGCTATGACTTCTCTCGCTACGTAACCAATGAAGACATGGTCAAAGCGTGGGCGGCTCAACTTGCAAACCAAGTTTACTGGCTGCGTCAGTTGGGTGAGCAAGATGTGGTTGATGAGTTCGTTGATACCTTCAAAAAAGCGTACCCAGACGACAAAGACAAGAAACTTTCAAGCCAGCAATACGGTAATAAGATCTATGGCATGACACATGTGATCTTCGGTGACTCGGAATACTACCAACATCAAGTGAGCGAGCAAGAACACCAATGGATCTACGATTACTTTAGAGAAAACATCGATACCATCCTGCTGCGCGCGAAAGAAGATGTGATTGCAGAGGTTGGATTAACCTTCCTACTTGCAGGCCTAGAAGATGATCCGGTTGTAGAGAAAACTCGACTCGCGATCCAAGCTTCTATCGATAAAAAACACGGGATGATCCCGTCTATAACGGGTGACTTTGACCTTGAGTACGGTGAGCATCGCAACGTATTGGCAATCATGCTGCTTGATTGGCAACAAGTGAACGAAGCACCGACGTTCAAGGGCAATCCAAAAATGTTTAAAACAATTCCTTACGGGCTCATTGAAAACCAACCATTGAGTAAATAGAAACTCCAAGGTTTACCTACAGAATCTAAAAAGCCGCACACCTTTCGAGGCCTGCGGCTTTTTAATGTCTGTTACGTTCCTACGACATCAATCCAAAAATAGTCGTTCATCAAGCTTCAGAGACGGCTTTATTCATCACTATCGTGAAATCCCCTTCTGTGTAACCTTCTATTAAGGAGACATCATCACACAGCGTTTTACAGAAGCGATAGACACCTTTAGGGTGATAGCTCATCAAGGTATTGCGCGAAGGATATTGGCTTGAGTTAAGCAGATTAAAAATTACGGTCTGATTCGCTAGCCCAAACATACGAGTAATCATGTTAGTCAGATAGTTGGAATCGCGAGAGATGTAGTTCAGTGAACCACTGGCGATAACCACATCGTGCGCTTCTAGGTTCATCTTACTCATGTCACCCGCAATGAACTTGCAACGAGCTTCGGTGTAGTTTTGCTTGGCCTTCTTAAGAAAATCGGCGTGTTGGTCAACGCCTGTGTACGACTGAATACGATAGATACTGTCAAGCAGTTCGAACAACTCTCCATAGCCACACCCCAAATCCAAAACACTCTTCTTCTCAAAGTCGGCCGAGCGTGCGATGACTTCGAAGCGACATAATTGGCTCTCTTCGTTAGTCCAACCTAAAGACTTTGCCTTGTCACCCTGCCAACGATTAGTTTGCTTTCGGTGATACCAATACACCTTAAAACGATCACGCCAATGCATTATGAGAAATCTACCCACACTTCACGACCACCAGCCAACTCTTGGTTGTGATATTGCCATTGATATTGTGCGAGCAGTTTTTCGGTTAACTCTAGCCCGAGACCAAAGCCGAGATTATTGTCTTCTACCGTGCCGTCGGTGTTGTGGTTAACAATGGTGACTTTTGAACCGACTTGAACCATATCCACAGTGCCGCTTCCTGTGTGTTGGAAGGCATTACGAATCAAGTTGGTCAATACAATTCGGGTGAGTCCCACTGGCAACTGGCATTGTGTATCGTCGCTTTCAAAATTCACGACCACAGCCTTGCCATTCAATAGATAAGTTAAGTCGTAGTTTATTTGTTGCAGCATGTCGCCAAGGTGTATGTTTTCCAGAGGCAGGTCTTTGTCTTGTTGTCGAGTTAGCCACAACAAGGTCTCTGTGAGGTCTGTCATGGTGAAACCCGCACGCTTAATTCGGTCTATCACTTCGAGCTGCTTTTCTGGACTCTTGCCTTTTTGAATCAGCTTCTCTAACAGTTCACTGTTGGTTCTTGTTACAGCGATAGGTGTGCGTAACTCGTGACTCGCGTAACCTAAGAACTTCTGCTCTCGTTCTAAGCTGCTTTGAACCGAACTTAAGCTATCACGAATGATGTTAGCCAAGGTGTTCAGCTCACTGAAATGAAAATCGGGAGTGGGTTCACTAAGATTATCTTTGTCTAACGACTTAGCCCAATTCTTTAGCTGTTCAACAGGCGATGCCACCTTACGTAATATCAAAATTAGAATGACAAAAAATAACACGATAGCGACTAAAGCCGTGAAAAAAATGACCACAAAGTGCGGAAGCCCATCATCATTCATATAGGGATCAGACTTTTGAGTAAATACGGCAGAAACATATCGAATCTCATCACCTTTCATCACCTTCATGGCAAAATAACCTTCTTCCGGAGGTGAGAATATGGATTTACCAATGATCATTTTTGTGATGAGGTCGAATTGGAGTTCGTTCTGCTTAAGGTTGTTCTGGATGCTTTGTGGCAGATCGCTCCATTGAGTTGCTACAGTAAATTCTTGATTGTTCATCGGCTTACCCGGCTTCACTGCGTCTTGCTGAGCTTGAGCAATCATAGAGCCACGCATCGCGATATCCATACCCGAGACAAAGTATTTTACGCTCAATGTAGACAGAACCAGAATCGTCGTGACACCTGTAACCAGAATCGCCAATAAAACGTAGATCCTTAAACTTGGTCTGATCTTCATTCTGGTCGTAACTCCTTAATCGCAAAGCCTTTGCCCGCAATGGTATGCAGCAACTTATTGTCTTGTTCAGCATCGACTTGTTTACGCAGGTTGAAGATATGCACTTTTAAGCTATTACTATCGGGTTGGTCGTCACCCCACACGCCCTGCATGATCGTCTCTCGTGAAACAGGATTAGGGCTAGAACGCATCAACACTTCTAAGATTTTGAGCGCCGTAGGAGAGAGCTTGAGAGGTGAATTCGCGCGATAAGCTTGATGTTGTTTAAGGTCGATCTCCAAATCACTCACCGATAAGCGGCTCACCTGACCGCTGCGTCGCTTTGCCAATACTTGCGCTCGAACAATCAGCTCTTCCATCGCAAATGGTTTGATCAAGTAATCATCCGCACCTTTTGAAAAACCCGTCAACTTGTCATCGAGCGTGTCACGCGCCGTCAGCATCAATACGGGAGTATCGATACCTTGTGCTCGTAAGTTCTCACACACCTGCAAGCCATTCATTTTTGGCAAGTTAAGATCGAGAATCACCGCATCATAGCGGTTGGTTTCGATAAGGTTGAGTCCAGCTAAACCATTCGCTGCGTGATCGCACTGAATATCTTCTAAATCGAGGTAATCGATAACAGCCCTCGCCAAATCGAGGTCATCTTCAACCAAAAGCAGTTGAAGCGTATCTGTGAGTTTATTAGTGACGGATTCTGCCATCATGACGACCTCTATTATTAGTTGTTGTGTGGCTTGTTATGCAATGATCTTTAATATCTTGTCTAGTAACGAACCTAGACCGATGTAGCAGAGACTCACTCAGCAATCATCAGCCTAGATACCATTCGCTTAGCCATTGTTAAGCTGTTTGTTCAACGCCTTTGACTCGATTTGTGACTTTAAGAATCAGAGACTTAATCTCACACTGAATCATTAACAATGCTGGTGTCAGAATCAGTGTAATAAACGTCGCAAACAAAATACCGTAGCCTAATGCCGCTGCCGCAGGAATCAGGAATTGAGCCTGCAAAGACGTTTCACTTAACAATGGCGTCAAACCTGCGAACGTCGTCACCGATGTAAGTAATACGGCTCTCAGTCGGCCTGAACACGCTTCAACAATTGCATCGTGAACCGATTTACCCTTTTCTTTGATTAGCTCGTTAAAACGAGAAACCAACAACAAGCTGTCATTCACCACCACGCCGCTCAACGCGAGAATACCATTTAACGATAGGATACTGATTGTTAAGTCATTCCACCAGTGTCCTAGGATTGCGCCAACAATACCAAATGGAATCGCCGTCATGATGATCACTGGCTGTATATAAGACTTCAGCGGGATAGCAAGCAGTGTGTAAATAGCAATCATAGCGAGCACAAACATACTCATCATCGAGCTAGCCGTCTCTTCTTGCTCTTCCGTTTCGCCTGCAAAATCGACCTTTAATCCCGGGTACTGCGCTTCTAGATCCGGTACTAATGTGTCTTGCAGCTGACGAACAAGCTCTGCCGGTGCCACCACGTCTTTATCTAATACTGCACTGATGTATACAGCACGTTGGCTATCAATGCGTGTGATCTCTGATACTTGGTAATCTGAATGTACTTCAGCAACCGAACTTAAAGGCACCACAGTACCATCGTTGGTTCTCACACTAGACTGCTTAATATCAGCAATGGTTTGACGATCGGATTCTGGGTAACGAACTCGAACTTTCACCTCATCCTTACCACGTTGGAACTGCTGAACGATGTCGCCACCAAACGCTTGTAACACTTGCTGTGAAAGACTTGCAGTATCAAACCCTAATGCTCGGCCTTGTTGTGTTAATTCAAAGCGATACTGAGGTTCGCCAAGATCCAAGTTATGATCAATGCCACTCACACCTTCAATAAATTGCAGCTTAGTTAAGAAATCATTGCCTGCTGCAGTCACTGATTCTTCGTTCCACGCTTTCAGTTCGACTTTGAAGTTGTCGACCATCTCCATTTTAGACAAGATTTTGAGCTTCTTAACCCCTTCCATTTGGCCAACAGCCTCTTGCCACGCATCTGCAAACTCGTTCGATGTATAAACACTGTCGCTGTCCAATTCAATTTTCACTTGGCCTGAATCATCGGCATCGGCGATAACTTGAAGGCTAAGCAATTCAGATGGTTCACCTTGAGCACCGTATTGAGATCTCAGTGTTTCATCGGTTTGTTTTGCTGCCGCTTCAAGCACTAGCAAATTTTGTTGTGTTTGACCAAAGCTTGCGTCATTTTGCATCGACATATCAGCCGTCACAGTGTCGCCTGGCATGTCAGGGAAGAACGCCACACGAACCGCGCCCGTCATTGGTAATCCTGCTACTAAGATTAGTAGCGACAAGAAAACCATCACCACGGCATAACGCAGTTTCAGCGCCCATTCAATCACAGGGCAGTAGATGCGCTTATTGAACCAACCTAATCCAGTATCGGCAGCATGTTGAACGCGAGCCCACAGCCCCTTCTTCTCACTGCGCTTGGTATTAATGTGTGCAAGGTGCGATGGCAGAATGAATTTAGACTCAACCAAAGACAGCAGTAAACAGATAGTCACGACCGTACCGAACTGAGCGTAAATCTGGCCCATTTTACCTTCAACGTTAGCGAGTGCTAAGAAGGCAACAACCGTCGTTAACACACCAAATATGGTCGGTGATGCCACTTTCATTGTGCCTCGAATGGTACTGCCTATCGAGTCGCCTTCTTCTTTGCGCGTGGAGTAGATACTTTCCCCGACCACAACGGCATCATCGACCACTATCCCGAGCGCCATAATGAAACCAAAGGTGGTCATTTCATTGATGGTTAACCCCATAAAGGTGTCTGTCATGAAGAACATGGTGCCAAAGAATACGAACGGTAATCCCGCTGCTACCCAGAAAGCGACACGCACGTTAAGGAAGACCGCTAACACGATGAAGACCAAAGCAATACCGGTAAGCGCGTTCTTCACCAACAGGCTCAAACGGTCTTTGATCATGGTACTTTTGTCGTACCAAGTTTCGATTTCGACATCGCTAGGCAGCATGTTGCTGTTTTCCCAGCGCTCTACCACTTTCTCTGCTTGCTCGACAATGCTGACGACGTCTCCGTATTCGTCCATCACGATCTGAATCGCCATCGCATTCTGTTGGTTGTAACGAGACAGCATGAAGGTGTCATCGGCAAACATGTCTTCGACGTTGGCAATATCACCCAATGTAATCTGAGTGCCATCAGTGGTCGTCATCACCGGAATTGCGTTGAAATCTTGGATCTCATACGCCTGCTCAGACACCTTTAAACGAACCGTTTTTTCGCCGTTGCGAAGGCTAGTAGAGATTGCAGCAGAAGACTCCGCATTGATCGCTTCTGAAACGTCAGTCAGAGTTAAGCCGTAAGCTTGGAGCTTATTTTCATCAACCTCAACTGAAATCATAGGATCAGCCTTAGCCTTGATTTCCAGATCGCGAATCGAAGACTGACTCAGTAAATCCGATTTAAGTTGCTCCGCTAAACTCTGTAGCGTTGCTCTGTCTGCATCCCCATCATCCCCATAAAGCTGTACCCATAAGGCGTGATCTTGCATGCGAGCCTTATCAATCACAGGGTTATCAGCGCCTGCAGGCAGGTTATTGATCGCATCAACCTTGGTTTTTACGTCGGCTAAAAGGGTATCAAGATCGTAAGTGCTCGTTTTCTCGATCGAAACATGGCTACCGTTCGCATCAGAAGTCGACGTGATGCGCTTAATGCCCGGCACGGTTTCTAACGCATCTTCAATCTTAATCGCGAGGCCTTCTTCCGCCTGAACAGGGTCGCCACTGTCATAGGTTACCGACACTGTTACTACATCAGGTTCAAGGCTTGGGAACGCCTCTTTACGCAATGAGTTCAGTGATAACAGACCAATGATAATCACGCCCACTAACAGTAAGTTCGCTGCCACCGAGTTATTTGCGAACCATGCGATTGCGCCAGTATGTGGCTTGCTTGGCGTCTGATTACTGTCCACTTGGTTATTAGGTTTCAACTCATGAGACATGACTAGCCCTCCGCCTTAGCCAAAACGACCATGCCCGATTTAAAGCTGCTTAACGGACGCTTAACCACTTGTACACTGTCATCAGTTTCCACGCCCAGTTTGGTAGGATCGATGTAAATTAAACCGCCCTTTTCAAACTCAACATCCGCGTTTGATTTAGAAAGCAGACCGTTGTCATCAACAAACCACAGCTCCCCCTGCTGCGAAAGTGCTGAAGCCGGAAGTTCCCACAATTGAGTTAATTGCTTGCCTGAAATCGTTGCTTGCACGAACGTGCCTGGATAAAGATCTTTCTCTTGCTCCAAAGGGTTGTCGACTTTCACGATCAATGAGCGCTGACGCGTGTCTTGTTGTAAGTGCTGCTCTACTCGTTCGACATAGCCTTGCCATTGGAATTGGCCATCAGAACTCGACAGAGTCACTGGCCATGGCTGATCTTTCAATTGCGTGTTATCACTACTTGGCAGGCTCAACCATTGGCTTTCAGAAAGAGGCACAGAAACTTCAACCTCATCGATGCTGTATAACGTAGCGATCTGTGCACCCGTTTGTGCGTAGCTTCCCGGTTGAACATCACGACTCACGACCAACGAATCAAAAGGGGCAACCAAGGTTGTTTTTTCGAGGTCTTGCTCAGCCTTGACCAATTCAAGCTTGGCATTCTCTAGAGCTGCTGTAACTTGCGCCAGTTGTGGCTCACGCAATACTAAAGGTGAATCAGGCTCACCAGACAAACCAGAGCGTTGCCATTCAGACTTCGCTTGTTCGCCTTGTCTTTGTTCTTCCAATAAATCCAGTTGAGCTTGAGCCACATTCGCCTTTGCTTGGGTTACCGCTTGTTGGTAACTGGTCGAATCGATATTGGCGATCACCTCACCTTGGCCAATCACCTGCCCAGTTTCAAACTGCGAGCTGATCGTTTCTACTCGGCCACCGACTTCCGTTGAAAACATCAATTCGTAACGCGACTTTGCTTCGCCATAACCCACAACTTCGGCTTGGTAGTCACCCAATGTTGCGAGCACCACAGACACTTGTTGCTGTTGTGATGCAGCCAAGGTCGTCGCTTCGATAGACTTCGTATCAATAGACATAGCTTGAGGCTCGGAAACCGTGAGTTCATTCGCCTTCTGAGGTGCGCTTACAACTTGAGAACCGTTGTAAGCGAGGGCTGCAAAGATGCTTGAACCAGCCACTAGAGTGATGGCAATTGTGATGGTATTCAGTTTCATGAAGATACTCCCAAGCCCAGAGCTAGGCCTAAATCAATTCGGTTTACGAGACGGTTATAAATGGTTTGTGTTAGCTGCGCTTCAAGGTCATAGGTTTGTTGCTGAACAGAAAGTAGATCAAAAATGTCGACCAAACCCTGACGGTATTTTTCTTCATAACTGGTAAAGCTGCGTTGTGCGCTCACCAAGGCGTTGGCTAGGTGTTGCTGTTGAAGTGTGAGTGACGACTCTTGTCCCATCGCGTTTTCCACTTCATTCACCGCACTAAGCAGTGTTTCTTGGTAAGCCCAGTAGCTAGTTTCTGTGGTTAGGTCTGCAATCTCAGCCTGCGCTTTAAGCTTGCCACCTTGAAACAGTGGTGCTGAAACTTGACCCAGTGCGCTCCACAAAGGCCCAGTAAGCAAGGCTTCACTCGGAGAGTCTGCCATGTCAGTTAGGCTCGCTGATAAGCTGATCGATGGCAGCATGGCTTTATATGCCGCATCTGCGCGCAATACTTCTGCTTCGATGTTAAAGAAAGCGGCTTGAAGATCTGGACGCCCTGCCAAATCTTGCGTTGGCATGTTGTCTAGTGGATTAATGATGGTTGGGAATGAACCGAGTTCAGCAAGCGATAGCTCATCAGATTCACCACTCCACTGCCCAGTTAATAGAACCAATTCACGTCGGCTTTGTGCAAGCTGCTCGCGATAGTCAGCTAAAGTTGCCTGAGTCGATGCACTGCTGGTTTTCGCGTTATCCAGGTCTTCAAGGCTACCTAGCCCTGCGCGGTAACGTTCTAAAACCAGCTCTTCGTTATTTTCTAGAATCACTAAGCGCTGGGTTTCAATATCAACAAGCTGCTGCTTCAAACTAATATCAAGCCAACCTCTCATCACACTCGCGACCAACAGATCCTGAGCGCCCTGAAGGTTAGCCTGAGACGTTGCTATGTCTTTTAAAGCAGCGTTGTTTGTATCTGCAAGCTTCTGCCATAAGTCGAGTTCCCAACCAACAGTCACATCTGTGGTATAAGTTTCAGTGGTGCTTGAACCATTGGTGCCTTCGTCCGCTTTTCCTGAAAAGCTCGCATCTACGGTTGGTAAACGGTCGCCAGACGTCACACCTTGTTGTGCATAGGCTATTTTGAGCGCAGTGATGCTTTGTTGGAGGCTTGGACTGTTCTGAAGTGCGCGCTCGATATAAAGATCGAGCTCCGGAGCATTCACTAAATCGGTGAGCTGCAATTTCTCAGCTTCCAGATCTTGGTCATTAGAAGCCGTTTGATTCGAAGCTTGTTCATCAGCAGTTTTCTGGATCAGCTCTGAGAGCAGGCTTTGCTGTGTTTGGTTGGTGCTTTGTTCGGCTAGCGATACGTAATCAGCCTGACTGGTTGTTGTACAACCCATCAAACCAACTAGAGCCAGCGCGATAACGGAATGTTTTAAAGGAAGATTCAATTTCATCTTCTTGTCTCCTGTAAGAATGGAGACAAGATAACGAGCTTGGGGTTAAGGGAGGGTTAAGACGAACGTTAACCCTAAAGAAAATGCATAGAGCGTACGTTTAAACTTCTAATTTACGCTTCTGACTTGCTTGAGAAGAGTCCACCGATCTTATAACCAATCGCATAACAAACCACAGCAATAGTCACAAACACCAATGCCGAGAAGAAGTACGCCACCGATGCTGCTACGCCAGTGCCCCACACAACGCTAAACACCAAACCGAGATAAGCCTCTTGCGGCCACTGAGAGATAGGAAACTGAGTACCACCAGCAATAAGATAAACCATCGCAAACAAGCCGATAAAGGCGGTGATAAAACCAATGAGAACGCGCATGTTCATGGGAAGACCTTTGATTAATTGGACTTGGTTGCTTTTGTTCTGGTGAAAACCGACTGTTCTTAATCGGAGACGAACGTTATTAATCGCAACCTAATGATATTCAAGTATATCGGATAAAACAGGCTTGCTCTATTACTCTTCCGAGTGAGCCTGAAACGTAATAGAAGCGGTCATAGAAGTGGCTAAGTCCGAATAAGCTTAACGAGTAGACACAAAAAAGCGGACACCCTTCTTACGTAAACTCTGTAAGTAAGGTGCCCGCTTTTATTGAATCTAGCTGTTTTACTAAATCTAGCTTAAAGCAGGATGAAGATACCCGCTAAACATGCGCTCATTAGGTTTGCTAGCGTACCAGCAGCTACCGCTTTCAAACCTAGGTTAGCGACTTCAGCACGACGCTCTGGCGCCATCACACCGATAGAACCCAGTTGAATTGCGATAGAGCCGATGTTAGCAAAGCCACATAGAGCAAACGTCACAATCACTTGGCTGTGTTCAGATAGCAGCGCTTTATTCTCAACGAAGTCGATGAAAGCAACAAACTCGTTCATTACGATCTTCTGACCGATGTAAGAACCCGCCATTAACACTTCATCACTCGGGATACCAATCAGCCACGCTAGTGGTGAAAACAGGTAACCAAAGATAGCTTGCAGCGTAATACCCGCAAAACCGAACGTCTCACCTAGGCTTTCTAGGCCTGTGTTGACCATAGCAATCACACTCACGAATGCAATCAACATAGTACCGACAGCCACTGCGACTTTCATACCGTTCATCGCGCCGCTTGCCAATGCATCGATCACGTTGCTTTGGTCTGCTTTATCTAGTTCGATATGGTCGTAGTCACTTGGTGTGCTGCGCTCAGGAACAATGATCTTCGCCATTAACAGGCTACCTGGAGCTGCCATGAAGCTTGCGGCGATAAGGTATTTAAGTTCAACACCTAAACCAGCATAACCACCAAGCACACTACCGGCTACCGACGCCATACCGCCCGCCATTACAGCAAACAGTTCAGAACGAGTCATAGACTTTAAAAAAGGACGAATAAGAAGAGGAGACTCACCCTGAGAAAGGAAGATATTACCTGTCGCAACAAGAGATTCAGCTTTACTTGTACCCAGCAGCTTTTGCACCGCTCCGCCCAAGATTTGAATCACTTTCTGCATGATACCTAAGTAATAAAGCGCAGAGATCAAAGCACTGAAGAAGATAATGATTGGAAGTACGCGAACCGCGAAAATGAAGCCTTCAGTAGCAAGGTCACCGAAAAGGAAAGCAATACCAGCGTCTGCAAAACCAAGTAGGCTAGAAACGCCATTACTTAGACTTGTTAACGCCAACTGTCCCCATGGGAAATACAATACTAGAGCAGCAAAGCCAATCTGAAGTAATAGAGCACGAGAGACCGTTTTCCAGTTAATCGAAGAACGACTTTCAGATAGCAGGTACGCGCAAGCAATCAGTGCAATAACACCGACAGAACCAAATAGAATATTCATAATGTGTCCTAGTAATCCTTATAGAATGAACATGAGCCAAGCAAATGACATCAAAGGAACAGGACAAAGAACCGCAAGCAAAACGCTACGCGATGAAGGAGCTAACAGAGTTAGCGACTGTAACAACGAGTTGTTCATGTAAAAATCACCTTATACAAGCAGTGGAACGTAGCTGGTCCGGTCCGTGGGGTCATTCACATATCCATGTGACGGCTTGTATTGGCTAAGCACCGGCTTAAAACCGGAAGAGAAGTATAAACAGTTAAGTGAGACTTTCATCACATTTTTTAACGAAAACGATCGCGCGGTCAAGGATTAAACAAAACGTATTGTTTGTCGTCGTTTTCGTGCTTCAAAAACTGTAAACAATCTGTATAAGGTTGAATTTGGAATGTTAAGTCCTTAAGCGCATGAGCGTAACCTCTCGGTTAATTCTGTGTGATTATTAGCAGTTTTCTGTGCTCTACCTCATTTCCCACGACTTCAAGATTCATCTTAACTTTAGATGCGTATATACTTTGTAGGTATCTCACCAAATAATATCTACAAAATACTAATAGAGCTGATTAGATATAACAGCCATTGAGACTAAGAGAGGAAACACGTGAAGAAAATGGAAGCTCCGCACGACATGAACAATGGAGCTAGATTCAAAACAAATAGACACGGTTATGTGACAGTAGTTGAATATTATAATACCTACACTGTTATTGTCGCGTTTGAAAACACCGGAAATATCCGCGCTATCAGTGCGGCGAAATTACGTACAGGTCAACTAACCGATCGTTCGGTTGCACCTGAGTCAATTATGATTGGTGAAAAGGTTGAATCTGTTAAACACGGAATATTAACCATTACTCAAGTTGAATCTGAAAATATTGTTGTACTGACCAATGCTAATAATGAAGAAATTAGAATGCTATTGCCTGCAGTACAAAAAATGAAAGATAAAACTGAAGACGTCGACAGTGAAAATGTTGCCGCGCCAAAACCGACTTCGCTTAGTCAGTTAACGAAAAGAAACAAAAAGACCAAAGACGTTAATAGCATGCTTAAGAAAATGCTTACTGACTACGGTCGATACGATTAATTACTCATTATCTGCAATAAAGCCTCTAAATATTTATACCCTAGCGTCAAAATTAATTAAGCCTTCCTTTCTCAATAAAATACGTTGCATATTCGAGTGAAAAGTTAAATTTGATCAAAGTCTCACTCTGGATCTTTACTGCAAATTAACGAGATATCCGTCACAATCTCATTTTGGCTTTGTGATGGAGATCTTATTGAAATCTGAATATTTCCATTACTATGCTCTCACACAATAAGAGAACGAAGTTTCTCAACCCCTAAAATCCAATTGAGACAAATATTATGAAAAAGATTCTTGTAGTTTGCGGTAACGGCCTTGGTACTTCTCTAATGATGGAAATGGCAGTGAAAGAAGTCGCTAAGAAAATTGGTTTTGAAGCAGAAGTTGATCACGAAGATCTATCATCTGCTGCATCAAGCAATGCCGACATTTGGGTAGCAGCGACAGACGTTGCAAACCAACTAAAAGACGCTGGTAAAGAAAACATCATCAGCCTTAAAAATATTTTTGACAAAGCATCAATCGAAGAACAACTAAAAACTTTCATGTAAGGTCAAAATTATGCAAAACTTTTTCGAGTTCATGCTCGGCTTATTAAAAGAGCCAGCGATCATGGTAGGTTTAATTGCTTTCATTGGCCTCGTTGCTCAGAAAGCCGATATTTCTACCATTCTTAAAGGCACCATTAAAACCGTAATGGGTTTCCTAATTTTAGGTTTTGGTGCAGGTGCTCTTGTTGGCGCTCTAAATAACTTCTCAGTTGTATTTACTGAAGCATTCGGCGTAAGTGGTGTTATTCCAAATAACGAAGCAATTGTGGCACTAGCACAAGAAGCATTCGGCTACGAAATGGCACTTATTATGTTCTTCGCATTCGTTGTGAATATTTTATTGGCTCGTTTAACACCTTTAAAATATATTTTCTTAACGGGTCACCACACAATGTTCATGTCTATGCTAGTAGCAGTAATCCTGTCTACAGCGAACATCCAGGGCACGGCTCTAGTTGCAATTGGCTCGATCATTGTGGGTTCATTGATGGTTATCATGCCTGCGCTTGCTCAAAAATATACAGAAAAAGTGATGGGTACCGATCAACTGGCGATGGGTCACTTCTCAACATTCTCATACTTGGTTTCTGGTTACATTGGTAGCAAGTTCGGTGATACGTCTAAATCAACAGAAGACATCAACGTACCAAAGAGCCTAATGTTCCTACGTGATACACCTGTAGCAGTAGCAACAACAATGGCAATCTTCTTCATGTTTGCTTCTATTGTTGCTGGTGGTGACTTTGTTGAAACCGTTTCAAATGGTCAAAACTGGGTAGTGTTCACCTTCATGCAGTCTCTTGTGTTTGCCGGCGGTGTTTACATCGTACTGCAAGGTGTGAAGATGCTGATTGCTGAAATCGTTCCTGCATTTAAAGGTATCTCAGACAAGCTAGTACCGGGCGCAAAACCTGCTCTAGATTGCCCAATGGTATTCCCTGTAGCGCCAAACGCGGTACTTATCGGTTTCCTTTGTTCTTTCGCTGCTGGCCTACTAGCAATGGCAGTTCAAGGTGCTCTTGGCTGGACAATCATTGTAGCGGGCGTTGTTCCTCACTTCTTCGTAGGTGGTGCAGCGGGCGTTTACGGTAACGCAACTGGCGGCCTACGTGGTGCGGTTCTAGGTTCATTCACGCAAGGCCTATGTATCTCGTTCCTACCAATGCTACTGCTTCCAGTTCTGGGGGGCCTTGGTCTTGAAGCAACAACATTTGCTGACTTCGACTTCGGTGTAGTTGGTCTGATTCTAGGGTGGATTGTTTCATGAGCCTATTCGATTTAATTGGTAACCAAGGCGTTATCATCAACTCTGAAGAGAACCTAACGGTTGATGCAGCGATTGATGTGACATGTTCAACACTGCTAGCAAGCAACAAAATTGAAGCAAGCTATGTTGAAGCTATCAAGCAAAAGCACAAAGACATCGGCGCGTACTATGTTCTAGCACCAAAGATTGCGATGCCTCATGCTCGTCCTGAAGATGGTGTGAACGAAGCATCACTGCAAGTAACAGTATTCAAGAAGGGTGTTGATTTAGAGTCGGAAGATAACGGTGACGTTTACCTTTCAATTACTCTGGCGGCGATGGACTCAGATAGCCACATCCATACGATTATGGCGCTATCAGAGTTGTTCCAAAATGATGATGACATTGATGCCATTATCGCAGCGGATACAGAGCAAGCGATCATCGAGATCTTAAAGCGCTACTAATCTAGCCCAAAGATCCTGATAAGACCCCCATTAAAAAAGCGATAGCCTCGGCTATCGCTTTCCTGTTTCTGGTATTAAGTCATTTTTCATCGCGCGTGATTTAGGGAATCACACATCTAAAAGACTCACTGGTACTAAAACGCGTACATTCTTTTGTCTGTCGATAATTCAAAGCAGTATTGCGCGTGTTTCTTAAGGCACTCAAACACTTCTCTATCCAACTTAAAGTTATCAACGTGGTCCGTCAGAATAGCCATCGTCTGTTCTAGCGTCATGCCTGCACGATAAGGGCGAGACTGAGTCAACGCTTGGAATACATCGACTACCGCAACGATTCGACTTGGTTGATCCAGCTCTTCAGCCGTTTTTCCCATTGGATAGCCCGAGCCATCCAACCTTTCATGGTGATTAGATGCCCATTGGCAAACCTGAGGAGAACTGAATAGCTCCTGCAGAGCGAATCGAGTGTCCGTAGCGTGGCGCTTAATACAACAATACTCTTCTTCGGTAAGCAAGTCCGGCTTATGCAGAATGTCGTTAGGGGTTTGCAGTTTACCGATATCGTGAACCAAACCCGCTAAATAGAGTTTACGCTGAGTAGTGTAGGAATAACCCATCTGCTTAGCGAGGTATTCAGAAAGCTGCCCTACCTTCAGCGAGTGCTTAAAGGTAAACGAACTCTTGGTATCCACAACATTGGCAATAAATTCAGCGAAAGCGACCGTCTCATCCAACGACATTTGCTGGGAGAAGAATGGCACAGGTTCAAAGTTATCCCTCATATTTTCAATGTAAGGGATCTCCATCGAGAACCAGAAATCATCCAAATCGACCAACTCACACATGTGTTGCACAAGGTTGGATTCGAACATCTCATCCGCTTGTTCAGTTAAGCGTTCAATGATGCTGGCTTTGCCATCGGGTGTGAGGTTTCCATAACGATCTGAAGAGGTAATGCCATACAAGTAGTCGACCCTATCCGCCAGCATCACGATGGCTGCTAACTCTTTTTCTAACTCGCTAATATGAATAGCCTTTAACTCAACCCAAGGGGTGTGATGATAAAGCACTGGCTTAGCGAATATAGAGAGAACCGGGCACTCTTTTAGAATTTGGTAGCCCTTTTGACAATGGTGGTAACTCGAGTCAGGAATGAACCCTGAAACTAAACTGCGCTGCTCATCAATTTGCGAGACACCGCAGTCGTGAATTAACCCCAATGAGAACGCAAGTTGCGCTTGTTCTTCTTCCCATCCCACACTCAGAGCACATCGATACGCGATGTAACCCACCCTCTGTCCATGATTTTTGCTTTCGAAACCGACGTTATCAAGCGCCTTAGCAATACCAAATAGAGCCTTCCTTAGGTCTACAGTCACGTCCTGGCAATGTTGATTCATTAATTAAGCCTAGATTTTTTATAGTTTTTATATATTTAGGCCGCCAATACTAATGCATACTTAATGATTATATACACAACTATTGTAAGGTTTAATGAGTTTCGTGATAGAACTAACGTATCACGAAAATTCCGTG
Source organism: Vibrio sp. ED004 (assembly GCF_023206395.1). NCBI lineage: Bacteria > Pseudomonadati > Pseudomonadota > Gammaproteobacteria > Vibrionales > Vibrionaceae > Vibrio > Vibrio sp. ED004. The sequence goes on from NZ_CP066150.1 coordinate 1,719,174, forward strand.
CTACAAATGGTTGCATATTAAAAATCATGCGACATTATATCCTGCCGACTAAGATCCACTAAAATCAGCAGCCATAAGAAAAGGAAAGACATGTTTAAAACAGTTATTGATGACGAACTATCCATCGCATTGGTTGAAGAGAGTTTCGCTGCTCATTACGCAGAAATCTCACAAAGCCAGAATGAGTACCTAAGCCAATGGCTTGTGTGGCCACCGCATTGCAAAACCGAGCAAGATTTTAGGATCTTCATCCAACGCTCGCTGCACGATTACGCAGAAGGCCAAAGCATGACCTGTGCGATTGTGTATAAAGATAATATCGTCGGTAACTGTAGCTTCAACACCATTGACCACAATAAGCAGAAAGTCACGATAGGCTATTGGCTGTCTGAAACGTATCAAGGAAAGGGGATTGTTACTCGCGTCGTCGCAAAGCTGATTGATATAGCTTTCAATGAGTTAGACATGGAAAAGGTCGAGATATCTGCCGCAACGGGCAACCACAGCAGTCGCAAGGTATGTGAGCGCTTACATTTCACCTTAGAAGGCATCATCACGCGCAATGAGAACTTAAATGGTCGCATCGTTGACCATGCTATTTACGGGCTTCACCGCTCTAAGAAGTAACTAGCTTATGAATCGGAATATGAAAAAGCCACGGTATTCGACCGTGGCTTTGTTATTTTACGAAGCTAAACCTAGAGCATAGAACTTAGAATCTGGAACCTAGAACGTAAGCAACTCTTAAAGCGCCCAGTTATACGGTCTTAGGTATTACGATACTGAACTTTGCTCCACCATGGTTACTGTCGTCAATTTTAATATCCCAAGAGAGCTTTTTAGCGGCCGATAGAGCAATCGCAAGACCTAATCCCAATCCACCCGTTGCCGATGTTCGACTTGAATCTAAACGAGAAAACGGAAGAAACACTTCATCACGTCGCTCTTCTGGGATCCCAGAACCATTGTCTTCAATCACCACCAGCCAGTTTTCTGAGTTCTCATCCAGCGTCATCCACACTTTGTCTTGGGTGTAGTTGCCTGCGTTCTTAAGAATGTTATCAAACACCAAGCGCGCCATAGAGCAGTCACATTTTATCGTGCTTTCTTGCTGAACTTTAGAATCGAAAGTCACGTTATCCAACTGCGAATAGCGAATCCTATCTAGACAGTACTCAAGCAAGCTAGCTTTCACTTTGACCAGCTCAAAGAAGGAGTTATCCATAACGTTCAGTTTCGACAGCATGATAATTTCGGATGTGAGGTCGTTGATATCCTCAATGTAGGTATCAATATCGTCAAAAAGCGCTTGATGGTGTTCTGGTGCTCCCCTTCTTAAAATATCAGTCGCCAACTGAATACGACTCAACGGCGTACGCACTTCGTGGGGAATAGCTTGAGCGAAGATATGACTCTGTTTCACCTTGCTCTCGATCTCTTCAGCCATGAAGTTAAAACTGCTCGCCAAATCAGACACAGGGTGAATCTCGTCCAATTCAGAACGGGTACTGAGCTTACCTTTACCGAACTGTTTCTGCTTCTTGACTAACAGCTCTATTCTTTCTTGAAAACGCCTCACAGGTAAGTAAACACTTGCTCCAATCGCCACAATCACAGCCAGTAACAACCCTATTAGGAAGTGTCTTTCTGAATCCTCATACCATTCAATCTCGGGAGAGAAGAAATCCCCTACCTCACTGAATGCAAAGCTAAATCGAGAATTCGGCAACTGAAAGACTGCCGAATAAAGATTGTTGTCACTCAGATAAATCGGCACTCCATTCAAGGTGGTGTATAACTCACATCGTTGGCAAGGCACTTCGCCCGACCAATTCTCCAACAGGCGTAAATTGAAGATATAAAATTGTTGGTAGCCTGTTCTATCGAGTTCTTTATAGAGTGAGTTTTCTTGATTGTGTTGGCGAGTGTACTGTTCAGCAAAGTAGATACCGTCGTTGAGGAAGGTTTCAATCTCGGTTCTTCGCATGTGCCCTTCGCCAAGGTTCAAAAACAAAAATATCGTTGCCGACATTCCCGTCACAATCCCCAGGTACAAACGAGCAAACATCGAAACCGAGCGCAGTTTCGCAGTAATGAACTTACGCAACCAGCATATACCCCTTGTTACGAACAGTGCGGATCAGCTGTTTATCTTTTGCGTGAATGCGCAGCTTACGGCGTAAACCAGAAACGCGCATGTCAATCGATCGGTCGTTAAACGCGTAATCGATCCCTCGAAATAGCTGACAACACTGGTCTCGTGTCACTACCTGACAGATGTTATTCACAAGGAGGTTTAAGATTTCAAACTCAGCAGAGGTAAGCTTAAGGTTTTGCCCATACAAGGTGGCACTTTGAGCCGCACTGTTGATGACAATATCGCACTGCTTTTCAGCCGCAGTTTCTTGCGCTTTTGCAGCAGGCGCAGCTCGACGCAATAAAGCTTCAATTCGAGCTAATAAGGCATGACCACGAATCGGTTTGGCAACATAATCATCCGCACCAAACTTGAATAAGCTGACCTCACTCATTTCATCGGCAGAAGCTGTGAGCACTAAGATCATGCCATTGTAAAACTCACGAGCCTGACGGCAGATCTGCGCGCCGCTCATACCTGGAAGCATCAAGTCCAACAGAACTAAATCAGGTTCAATACTTCGGATCGCTTCAAGTGCCAAATTCCCTTCATGAACAACGCTAACACTGTAGCCTTCAGCTTCGAGGTAAAGCGTAGTTAAACGAGCTATCTCTTGGTCATCTTCAACAATGAGCACTTTGGTTTTTGACATTCCTATCACCAGTATTTATTAAAAGCGAGGGCAGTATATATACTGGTCATATATCATCAATGTTGTTATTAGAGCCTTAACTTTACCGTACGCAAAACATAGTAATCACTTTTGTACATGCACGTTTACAAAATATGGAATTCAGCAACCACTGAGCCTTTCTTTACAAAGGCTGTAGCAAGCCGAGGGAAGAGTTGACGTGTTTTGTCCGCTTATCGCTCGCTTACATTTGCTTTATTTTCTTACGCGCACTTACATTTAAGGCATTTACAAATTCCGATCAAATCAACTATCCGCACACTCAGCTCATATCAGTGAATAACACTATAAAGCAACAACCAGGCAGTCTAATAAACCAATAGCTCGATTCTTAAATCAAAAGAAATCGATTACTTATTTACTGAGCCAGTATTTTCCATTATTGAGCACACCACAGATCCTGTTAAGCGGTAAGTTCCTAAAGTAACATTCACCCGACCAATAAATTAACTCGTTATTAGACAACCACCACTTGGACACAGGGCCCTCTTTAAGATGAATAAATCGCTTTCACTGTTACTTACAACCACTGCTTTAGTTTCAACACCGCTTATTGCTGACACCAATAAACAAGACACAGTGAACAAAATTCAAGAACAAGTCAGTGCTTGGATAGACATTCAGGTAACACCACAAAACAGCATTATTCAGAAGATGGTTTTTAGTTGTGAATTCTACAGTGCCACGCCTTCAATCAAGTCGCCAGACGGCAACGAGAGTAGCAGTGGCTCATACCTCTTTTACTCACACAAAGGTGTATTGGGTACTGTGACAGAACCTTACACAACCCAACCATTGCCAGAATTAACCATGTGTCTTAAGGAAAACTTCGTGGTCACTAACCAAGATGAGGCTCAGCTGTTGTTCGAAGCCATCGAAACCGTCTATCCAAATTATTCGATGTTCGATAAGGACTTCCCTAGAGAGATCACAAAGCAACCAAATGGATGGCAGTTGATTGATGGTGAGATATTTGATGACAAAAAAGGCTATGTCATCGAGACCACGCCGCAAGGTAAAGTGACGAAAATTATCCGCTCACTGAACCTGTAAAAGTTGAAATTAAAGACAAAGACAAAGACAAACAGCCTACTGACGGCATGAGTTCAGTGGGCTTCGTTCGACCCAAACATCCGTGTGCCGAGTTCAATATGATGACAAGTTATCAGCCTTTCGAGTATCTCCAGTGTCCTATTTGGATATATGACATTGATAATAAGAGAATAACTTGGGCAAACAGCAGTGCCCTACCTCTCTGGGAGTCTGAATCCCTGTTTGAGCTAACGTCACGTGATTTCAGTGTCGAGATGTCTAAGGCGATAGAAGCAACGCTTGAAGAGTACCAAAGGCAGTTTCTCCGAAATCAAAGCATCAAAACTTGGTGGAACTTCACGCCTAAGTACATTGCTAAACGAGCACTGTGTTTGTTCTCTGGGATCCCACTGCCAGACGGACGAACCGGCATGTTGGTACAAGTCGTCGCGGAAAAAGGTAGCCTAAAGCACGATCTCGCTTGCTCCGATGGTTCAAACCTCTCCCCCCTATTTGATAGATCGGGAGCGGTAGTGAGTGCTAACTCTGCATTTTCCCAGAACTATGATGCACCGTTTTCCACCCTCTCCGACTTTGTTTCAAGTGAAGAAATTGCAGCCCATTGGTTGTTCTCGGCGCGTAAAGGACGAGAGATTTTAGAAGAGGTTAGCTGCCATATTGGTGATAAAGCCCACCACTTTGATGTGCAGGGAAAATGGCTATTTGATAAGAGTGAACTGCTGTTAAACCTAACTTGTACCACCAAACAGAAAGAGAAGCTGATCAAGGCCAGATACAATGCAGAGCACGACTGTTTAACCGAACTATACAATCGCCGTGGAATCACCAACCTCTTAGAAACCAGTATTGCCTATCGCTCGCCCTTTGAGTTGATGTTCGTTGACCTTGATGGCTTCAAACTGGTTAATGACACCTACGGGCACAGTGTGGGTGACCAACTGCTCAAACAAGTGGGTGAACGTCTCAAGCAGCTCGTTGATGAGACCTGCATGATTGGCCGACTTGGTGGTGACGAATTCATAGTGATCGCCCACACCTGCCGAAATCAAAACATCCCGCTGCTTTGCACACGCATTATCGATGCCTTAAACCGAAGTTTTCATATCAGAGGCATTGGTACGCTCTCAGTCGGTTGCAGCATTGGTACTGCACATTTCCCCGATAATGCCGTGGATCAAGAATCATTACTGAAACAGGCGGGAATGGCGATGCATATTGCTAAAGCCAATGGTCGAAACCGCTTCCAAACCTTCACTCCGGACTTAGCACAAACGCTTCACCGAAAAGTAGAAATTCGCCATCGATTGACGCAAGCCCTAGAAAACGAAGATCTCGATCTGCATTATCAGCCGATCATGAACACCAACAGTGACAAGGTTAAGGGCTTTGAAGCGCTACTTCGATGGTCAGACAAAGAGCTCGGTAACATTGGCCCTGATGAATTCATCACCTTGGCGGAAGAAACTGGGCAGATAGTGCCACTCGGAAAGTGGGTGCTCAATTCAGCACTGAAACAGCTATCAATATGGCATCGAGAGTTTGATAGCGAGCTAATGATGAGCATCAACATCTCGAGTATTCAGATGCATGCAACCTTTGCTGAACAGCTGTCTGCAATGCTTAACTTCTACAATATCCAACCTCAAAACATTGCACTTGAGATCACAGAGTCTTCGATGATTTTCAAACACGGTGAAGTAAGACAAGCATTAAGCGACATCTCCAAATTAGGCGTTGAACTCCACCTTGATGATTTTGGCACTGGCTACTCTTCCCTCTCTATGCTGCACGACTTACCAATTAGTACCGTAAAGCTCGATAAAAGCTTTGTTCACGGTTCACACAAAGGAAGCAAAGCGATTGTCCAAGCGACCCACGCAATTTGCGACAAGTTGGGGCTCAAAGTGGTGGCTGAAGGCGTCGAGACCGAGACACAAAAAGACTTCTTAATCGACTGTGGATACCAATACCTTCAAGGGTATTTGTTTAGCAAGCCAATCCCGTCAAACGAAGTCGAAAGCCAATTTTTATTCGTTCGATAAGTCGGTTAATAAAGTTATTTTTATCAACAAGTTAGAACTTTGAATGATTAATAAACAAGGTAACAGCGACAATGTGAACGCTTACGTAGGCTTACATTACGCAAAACAACAAAGATACACACGTAACTCTTTGTTAATTAATGATTTAAACATAATTTCGAATTAAACCATTAGTTTGTACTTACACCTACTCCCTGTAATGGTTTTGGCATTTAGATTACCCTCAAACCGTCACTTAATCAGATTCATTCATTGGTAAATATGAGCAGACAAAACGGCTTCACTCTCTTAGAGCTTATCGTCGCTGTACTGATCTTAGCGGTGGTTTCTGCCACGGCCATGGTCAAATTTTTAGATATTCAGGGCAGTGCGCGCGCGAGCAAAATACACGATGTCGCTGGCAACCTTCGCACGGGTATCGACATGATCTATGCGAAGTCTGCGATTGCTGGTGTGGAAGGAGAATGTGACTACGTTGAAAAGACCGAGATTGAAACCTACTACGTCTGTCATGGTTACCCAATCGCTTATGTCGATTCCTTGAGACGCCTGCTTAACATTGACCAAGCAGAACTCTACGTAAACAACAAAGAAGTAGAGGAAGGCAGCAATGCAGAAAGAGTCGCTGCTATCTCTTTTGATACGGAGAGTTACACCTATTCACCTGTTGGTGATTTTTGCCAGGTACTCTATCAACCGGAAAAAGAACCGCAAATCGTCGTTCTTGACGGCGCATGTTAAACGACATCTAGTGTTTATCTCCTAACCATAAAACCTTACCTTGATCTCCATATTTAGGTGAGTTTTATTCGCTTAATGTCAGGTCTTTTTCAGCTCATTCTTGACTGTGCCGCGACTCATATTTGAGCCTCATTATTGCGTAGACTTTTTCCATCCTGACAAAATGAGAAAGAGAATCATGAAAAAGAAAACCTTCGTTTTACCAGCCATCGTTATTGCAACGGTATGTATCCCATTGTCTGCATTGGCAAAAGACCGCGATAACTCTATTGAAGCTGGTGTCACTTTCATCGGCAATCAAGAACTGGCGACCTTCGGCTACAGTAAAGAATTGTCGAACAATATCGTTGTCGGTGGTGGTTTCTCATTGGGTACAGAAGCGGTAGATCTAAGTGAACCAAACTCACAAGATGCATGGGGCCTATACTCCAACATCGGTTATAAGTTTGAAATCGCCGAGTTCGATATCATCCCTAAAATTGGTATCAACTATCTAAATGCAGATGTGGAGTTTGACGATGCTGCACTTAACGGCCTCAATATCGACAACGTCTATGGCTCAATTGGTACAACAGTGAACTGGCGCATGATAGGCCTAACGGTGGATTACGGTAAGATCAATGATTCAGCAATGGTGCCAGATGGTTCAGGAGGCACAACACCATTTGAAGAAGACGTAGTGCGCGTTACCGCAAGCTTCAACTTCTAGCCTCTTTGGCTTTTATTCTTTAGCCTTTAATCTTCCGTTCCTTGTCAAAAGAGCGGTAGAAAGAAAGGCTGCCAAAGGAACGTTTAAAACGAAAGGCGTCACAAGAAAGCCTTCAAAAAAAAGCTGCCGAGAGCTCCTATTAGCCCGTCTAATTAGGGGCTTTTTCAGCGCTGTAAATAAAACAAAACCGACTTACTTAGACTATGTTTGATAGTGCGTATTAATTAATCAAAAGCCACTTTTGCTTTCTGGTTATAACTCACTCAAAAAGAATGTTTATTGAAGAAAATCGTTAATATAGTAAGGTTTCTCCAATGACACAGGCATTATAAAAAACCTCACTCATATCAAATTGAAATATCTTTCAACAAAATAGAGCACAAACACTAACCAAAAACAGCTTAATCATGGAATCAACATCACAGTTCAATCGACCTAACGCTTTGAGTTTCACCCTTCTTAGTTAAAATTAAAAAGAAAGATTTTAATAACATTACATTAATTGATAAAGCCTATTCATAAAACCCCGGCAAAACCACTACTGATATTAGTATCAATTGATAATTGTCATTAAATAAAGAAATATAACGCCTCAATTAAATGATATTAATATTACCTATTTCATTGTAATTAAATTTTATCCTGAAAAAACCTGATAAATCAGCCCCATCAATAGCCACCACAAATACCACGCGCAACTACATTAGCAATCACTAAAATTATGGTTAAAACTGCTGATATAGAGGCTTACAAATGGATAAATACCAAAACAAATGGATAAATCCCCCTTGTCTCTTGTAAAACATCGGCTTTCATTTATAAATTCAAGTTTTGGGTGAACATCTCTATAACCTTTCATTACAGCCCAGATTCTGCGATTAGTATCAACATCTTAAGAGGAAATGGTGACATTTTAGTTATGTTATTTAGAACGGACTCTTGGGTTGAATGACAATCCCAGCCATCACATATCAATCACACAAATATAATAACTATCGCTTAGGAGTTGAGCTATGCACTGTTCTTTCAATATAAATAACAATAATGAGAGCTTGCAACTAATCTATAATGAAGAAAAAATATATATCAAAAGAGACAGTAATAAGATATCAGAGGAAACTCTTAATAGTAAAGAGAGTTTTGTCTTCAAATATTTAATTGAGAATGCTTCAATTTCTAACCCTCAATCCGCTAGAGATGTTGAAGAGTCTTTTAAATCGCATTTTGATGAAGAGTTCAGTTTGTACGCATTAAAGAATATTATCGCGTCTATAAGAAAGAAATATCGCAACCTGTGTGAAGAAGCCGAGGTTGATAATAATAGTGAACTCATTTCTAACCTTTATAAGGTTGGCTATTTTATTGATCTCGATAAGAGCTCAGAAAACCGCATAGCGCCCAAAGACAACATCAACCAGTTCAAACCCAGTCAGGTAGAGATGCTCAAGCTGATGTTCAACACCTATCACAAGGAGTTGATCAGGGCTTTGATAACCGTGTTCACCGCGACGTCATTCTTCTTGTTCGTTGTCTACTTTTTCCAAATCCTTTATACAACGAAAATTGCAGATGAATACAGTGGGAACACCAAACATATTGCAGAAGAAGTGATGGATTACGGCTGTGATAGCCCTGGGGCCGTACATTCACTAAGGCATTCCCTCAACCTCGACTCGGTCGTCATGACCACCCCTCATGGCTCGTGCTATATATCCAAAAGCCGCTCACAGTATGTGGAACTCGATAAGATTGATGACTTCTACGACAGTGGCGATTTCACTTATTCGCGTTTCAGAGACCTTGAAAATGATATCGATCTGACGGTTCGTATTTCCAAAGGTTCTATTGAGGCGCGTTACAGAAACTCACTGTTGCCTCTGCTGGTTGATTCGGTTTCTATACAAAAGAATGGCTACTACATTCTCAACCTCGGCGATCACAGTCAGCCGATTTATACTTCTGAGCTACCGAGCAGTGCCTCAATCACTTTCTACAGTGACGATATCGTTGCACTGTGGGTTGCACTCTCACTGCTGCTCGCTACCCTACTCTATCGCTCGTATATTTTAGGTTTCTTTATTTACCTGTATCGCTGGAAACACATCTCGTTTGAAGAAGAGCCAATCATCAACACCGAAGACAGCACCGTTTTGTACTACGAGTTGTTATCTAGGGTGCGTAATGTCGGCGTTTTGAGCTTCATCAACACCATGAGACGCACCAACTTACTGACGTTTCATACGATTTTACTTGTCGAAACGGTCAGAAACGCCAAGTTAAACAACAGCCATGAGATCTACGGTGTCAACGTCTGCCCAAGTGCTTTAGTTGGGAATAACTTTTCAAAACTCAAAGTGCATTTGGACGCGATGGAAGCGAATGAATTTGTGGTTGAGATAACTGAATACTCAAACATTGGTTATGGATGTGAGGTTATAGACAACATCAAGGCAATCAAAAAGCTGGGGATCACCATCGCATTGGATGACTTTGGTACAGGTAATAATAACATCGAGATCATCGGTATTATCTCCCCAACCTACCTAAAGTTGGACCGTTGTTTTGTTAAAGACATCGAATCAGGAGAGCATCATCAAGGCGTGTTGCTTAACATCTCAGAGATCGGACGCTTATCTAACATCACGATGATTTATGAAGGCGTCGAAACACGCAGGCAACAATACATATTGTGTCAGTTGGGCTACAACCTGCATCAAGGTTACCTATACAGCCGACCTCAAAGCACGACAAGCTAATCACTTTGAGGGCTTAATCGTACTAAAGTACCTGTGACGCTAAGGCATCAATTGGATTAAGTGTTGCTACACGTAAGGCTTTCAGAGTTCGCAGGAAAATAGGCATCAACTAACCCTTGAGCAGAGAGTGGCTTATCGAAGTAGTAACCTTGTAATAAATCACAATGGTATTGCTGCAACTTCGCCATCTGCTCTGGGGTTTCTACCCCTTCCGCGACGACTTTCATTTGGCAAGACGCACCAATATCAATGATCGCTTTAACCAAGGTTTCGCTGTGTTGACTGGAGTTGAGCTTGCCAATGAAAGATCGGTCAATCTTGATCTCGGTGATCGGTAACGTATTGAGGTAATTCAGTGATGAAAAGCCCGTTCCAAAATCATCGAGCGAGATACCAAAACCGTACTCACGAAGCCTTCTCAGTATCGGCTCAACAATGTGCAGGTCTTTTATGAGGATGTTTTCTGTAAGTTCCAGAGTGACTCGACAAGGGTCGATGCCCACATCTTCAACGAGACCAATCACCTTGTCATCGAAGCCAAGTTCAAAGACTTGTTTCGGTGACACGTTCACAGAAACACATACCGCTTCTGGCCCGTTTGGCATTAAGCTCAAAGTATCTGCACACGCTTTTCTTAACACAAACTCACCAATCTCGTGAATCTTGCCTACTCGTTCTGCTGCTGGAATGAAATCCAGCGGAGACACAAAACCAAGGACACTATTGTGCCAACGACAAAGCGCCTCTACCCCTTTTAGCTGCTCGGTATGAGAATCTACCTGAGGTTGATAGAGCACACTGAACTCGCCCTTGTCTAAGGCTGTTTCTAACTGTTCTTCAATCGAAAAGTCATACTTCACTTTCTGATTGATCACATCGTCATAGAAAACCGCATCGCCTTTGTTCAGCTCCTTCGCCTTATACAACACAATATCGGCTTTGGTTAGCAACTCTTCCACCTCTGTTCCATCATAAGGATACATAGATACGCCCGCAGAACATTGCGCAGAAACAGAAGAACCATGCAGATCAAACGAAGGCTCGAACACATCTTGGATTTGTTTAACTTTGTTTTCCGCTTCCACAAGGTCGTGAATGCCCGGCAGACAGAAAACAAACTCATCGCCGCCGAAACGTGACACGATATCGTTAGGCCCTAAGATACGCTCAAAGCGCTGACCAATCTGTTTCAGCAATTCATCTCCGCTCGCGTGACCATATTGGTCATTGATGCGTTTGAAGTTATCTAAATCAACAAACACTAATGCCACCAGCTTGCCTTCGAGTTTTGAATGCGCGATAGCTCGGCTGACTTGCAGTTCGAGTTCTGAGCGGTTTGGAAGAGCGGTTAAGGAGTCGTGTCTTGCCATATGTTGAAGACGGCGGCGGCTATTTTGGATTCGATTGAAGTCATCGGAAATTCGCTGTTCCATTTGAGCAAAGCGTATCGAGATCCTTCGGCCAACCAGAGCGCTGATAAAAATGCACGCTAGGGAAACGAGTACGCTCATGACGAGAACGAGCCCGAACTCGTTGCGAGACTCAGCCAGTAACTCATCCTTTCGCTTCTCTATCGAAGCATTGACGTTATTCAGGTAAATACCCGTCCCAACAATCCAATCCCACTCGCCGACATTCTGTACGTAGCTGCTTTTTGTGCCTATCACGCCCTGTTTATCTTCCGCCGTGTAGTCGACAAACCCGCCTGTCTCAGCTTGAGCCAGAACATCTTGTTTGAAGTCATCTCCAATTAGGTCATACACATTAAGCTCTCGCCCCGCATGAATCTGGTTCGCATGAAGCAAGCTGTTGCCGTTCTTCTCAAAAACAAATAGGTACCCATTATCGCCAATCGTTACTGTCGACAGGATCTCAAGGATTCGTTGGTAACTCGTGCGCTTAACATCTTCAATCGAAACACCTGTACCGAAATACCAATCAAACGGCTCAAATCGGCGGATATAACTGAGTTTTTCAAAATGGTCGCTGCCGAGATGAGGCTTTTCGAAATCCTGCCCATCAAACCCAGGACGAGGGGCAAAATAACGAGAGTAAGCCCCATCGGTCGCTTTCAGAAGGTCGATTTGCTCTTTGATGACAGGCACGCCACGGATGTCGGTCTCTTCTAACTGATTTGTGTTTTCAAGTTCAGGATACAGTGGATGGACTAACAGATTACCTTGCATGTCATAAGCATAGATATACCCCTTTTCCTTGGCATAGCTCAGCTTTCTAATCTCATTAAGAATGAGTAACTTGAGTTCTTCTTGTGGCAGGTGTTGATTAGATGAATAGATATTTCGAGCGGCGGTATAGGCTCTGTCTAAGCGACGGGTGATTCTCTTTTTTGTCTCAGATTCAATAAGGCGCTGGGTGTGCGTGATTTGCTGAGACACCTGCAACACCTGGGTCTCAATCGATTCCTTTTGCGCTGCAATGTAATCCGTTCTGATGAGATTAACCAACGCCTTAACCTTGTGGTCTACGCTCGTGAACATCGCTACATTCAATATGATCGCAGAAAAGATGATGATGGTTATTGGCAAATACTTGGTAAACCAAACCAGTTTTTTGTCATTAATGTGCAACATACGAATTCAACACCACAGTACGGAGCTCTATATAATGACATTGTTTTTACTGAACATCCAACTATAAAAATATTCTATCTATTTCTATAAAACCCTTGCCAATTCGAATAAAAAGGTTAGTGTTATACACATGTATATCACCATGCAGTTTTGATTATGACCGAATGGAAAGACGACCAACCGATCTTTAGGCAGCTTGCTACCAAGATCAGTGACCAAATTCTTCAAGGTGTTTGGTTAGAGCAACAAGCATTGCCTTCGGTACGTGCCGTTGCTGCCGATCTCAAAATCAACCACCTTACTGTCATGAAAAGCTACCAGTTACTGGTGGATGAAGGCTTAGTGGAGAAAAAACGCGGCCAAGGCATGTATGTGGCTGAAGGCGCGCTTCAAAAGTTGAAAGAGTCGGCCCACCAAACTTTCATTAACACACAGATCCCAGCCATCGCTGAGACGCTAGGCATCATTGATATGAGTGTCGAAGAACTCGTGAAACAGCTAGCACAACACATCAAGGACAAGTCATGAGTACTTTACTTTCCGTGAAAAACGTAACCAAAACCTATTCAAATCAAGTGGGTGTCGAGAACATCAGCTTTGAGTTAAAGCCGGGGCAAGTGCTTGGATTACTTGGCCACAATGGTGCGGGTAAATCGACACTGATCAAATCACTGCTTGGTGGACACAACTATCAAGGTGAGATTGAGGTCAATGGATACCACCCTATCCACCAGCACGCGGAGCTCATGCAGCACCTATCTTACATTTCAGATGTGAACGTGTTGCCAGAATGGATGACAGTGAAACAACTGCTTCGCTACGCAGAAGGTGTACACCCAAGCTTCAATAAACAAAAAGCCGAACAGACACTAAGCAGCACCAACATTAAGATCTCTTCAACGATCAAGCAGCTCTCTAAAGGGATGAAGGTTCAACTTCATCTTGCGATCATCATCGCGACGGATACTCAAGTCTTGATCTTAGATGAACCAACGTTGGGTCTAGATCTACTCTACCGCGATACTTTCTATCGCCATCTTCTAGAGTGGTTCCACGACGGTGAACGCGCGATGATCATCGCCAGTCATGAAGTTTCAGAGATCGAACACCTATTAACGGATGTGTTGATTCTGAAACAAGGTCATTGTGTGATGCAAAAGAGCATGGAAGAGATCGAGAACGACTACTTCATTATCGATGTGGCAAACAACCACTCTAGTGAGATCCAAAAACTCAATCCACTGACCTCACAACCGGGGCTGGGAACAACTAAGTGGTTATTGGAAAGTCAGTACAAAGAACAGCTTGAATCATTGGGTAACATCTACAACGTTGGTCTCGCGGACCTATTCCTTGCAACACAGACGGAGAAGGCATAATGCACCCAAGTTTTTACATGCTAGAAAAAGAACTTATCGAGCATAAAATTAACACTCGACTGCCTCTGTTTATCGGATTATGTGGTTTCTTGCTTTTCGTTAGCTTGTTCTTTAGCGGCCAAGCACAACACGACTTTTTCTTCCAAATGGAGGTTAACGGCGACGTAAGCAGCATGCACAGAGACTTCTCACGAGATCTCAATTCAGTGATCTACTTTGGCGCGGGCCTAATTTCACTGTTGCTTTCGACACTTTACATCCCTAAAACACTGCGTAAAGAACGCCAAGAAGGCAGTTCAATGTTTTGGAGAAGTATGCCTGTATCGAATGCCATGACTCACGCCGTGAAGCTAGGTTTCGGATTAGTGGTGATCCCTGCTATTTGTGCGCTATTGGTTCTATTTGCTGATGTTCTGTTCTGGATTCTAAACCTATCGAGTGAACAACCATTGGCACTGTTAGTTGAGCAACAGTCGTTATTCTACGTACTCAGCAATTGGGTGGTGTTCTTTGGTCGAATGCTGCTGGTAGCGTTAGTTCTATTGCCATTGGCAACGATGACTCTGGCGATTTCGCAACTGGCTAACTCTCCGCTGCTTGTCATCTTTGTCTCTAGCTTTGCCATTAAATGGTTGGCTATCGCACTATTCGGTTTCTATGGCATCAATGACTTCTTTTCTGTCATCGCTTCACTGCCAATGAAAGTACTGACGACAAGTAACCCATTCAGTGCACTTTCAGAAGTTTCGATTCTGTCTTTAACTATTTACATCCTACTCGGCATTGGTGGTTACCTGCTAAGCCTAAAACTGAACAGAACCGACGATGTGAGCTTGAAGACGTTGTTCCAACGCTAGAGTCATCACGCTTGGGCCTCAAGGCTCATCACTGCATACATAGAATCTAAATCAAAGCTTCTGAGAAATCGGGAGCTTTTTTATGGTTCATCGCGGATTAGCGGGAACTAAAAACAAAAAAACGGTAGTAAGTGATATGGTTTAGTCGCCAAACAAAAATCATACACAAACTACCGTTTTCATGCCGAATCATACTTTCCTATCTTCATTCTGGGAAGGCTTTAAAATAGTAAAGTCTCACCAGACAGCATCACTTGTTACACTAACTCTTAAACCTAATTCTGAGGCTAAGACTCACCAAGTCATTTGGATAGGGTTAGGTCGTAGCCGCAAGGACATACGACCGTTTTTCGAGCAGTTAGGCAAGCATGGTAACAATATCGAAGCGGTCGCAATGGACATGAATACGGCTTTTGACCTTGAAGTTCAAGCGCACTGCCCGAATGCAAAAATCGTTTACGACTTATTCCATGTTGTTGCTAAGTTCGGTCGTGAGGTGATGGATAGAGTCAGAGTCGACCAAGCTAACAAACTCAAGCAGGATAAAAAGCGAGGCAATGGGTGAAGCGCTCACGCTGGGTACTGCTGAAAAACAGAGGTAATTTAAATGCACGACAAGATAGCTATCTTACTGAAATATTGAATATCAATAAGGACTTGATGGCCACTTATATACTCGGCTCACAACTCAAAGAGCTTTGGTACTGTAAATCAGAAGCACATGCTAAGGGGCTCTGGGAGGTATGGTGGGCACAAGTGCAAGAGAGTGGAATTAAGCCATTGAAAGAGTTTGCACGAAAACTGAGGCCTTATCTTCACGGTATTATTGCATCGGCAACTTATCCGCTCAACACCTGCACATTGGAAGGGATAAACAACAAAATAAAGTTAATCAAGCGAATGGGGTATGGATATCGAGATACAGACTACTTCTTCTTGAAGATAAAAGCGGCTTTCCCCGGAAAGCCGCGATGAACCTTTTTTATTGGGTGGCGCTTTCTTTGAAGGGTAATACGTTTCAATGATTTGAATAGCAAAAAAGATTTAGTCGCAGGTGCGAGTTGATTTTGGTGCGTAAGAATTAAGTGAAGTAGGTATAACAAGAGAGGGTATTAATGAGCTGACATTGAATTGCATTGTTGTTAATGCCTGCCAGCTCTTTGGGGATGATTTCTTTAGTCGCCGACCAGATGAAGGTCCTTGAGAGTGCTATTGAAATCGGTTTGTTGCGTTTTACATACCCAATTGAGGGTTTTGTTTGAAAGCCTTTTCGTTTTCAGCTTTGTAACTTTATAGGTTTAGATATAAAGCTTATTTCTTTGAAGCTTCTTTTGACGTGTCTTTCCAGTATTGGATACGAACGCGATGAAGCTGTGCTCTTCTCATTTTTTTCATAAGGGATATTTCCTTTTCTTTAACTGCTCTTCTTGAGCTATTTTTTATTGCCAACCATTCGAATCTAACGGTGTTTGACGGCCAGATCAATGATACAAATCACAAAACATATAGGGTTTTAAGTACCATTTACATCAAAGTATGACCTAGATATCAACTATGACTCAATTTAATCCGATGAGCCGTTGTTCGAAATTAAGATTAGTTGTCTCAGATGACAAATTCATTTCAGTACCAATACAGTTCAATGATACCTGTTTAATAGACCGGACCAACGCAGATTAAGTTCCCAATAACTTACCTTTCCTACCTATTAACTTATCACCTTCAGCAATTAAAGTTACGGCGTAACCTTAATTCCAGCTGTATTGAGCATTTTTTATTCACATTAGCCTATACGACACAAACTCAAAATGGGATTATGTTTGTAACGGACGGCGCTTTTAATGGAAAAAGCGAGTAATGGGCAAAATTAAATGGACGTAATAATGAGTAAAGTCATTCTACAAGGGCATATTCTCGTACCTGACAACGACCTAGAAGCGGTCACACAAGCGTTGGTTGTTCATAAAGAACTTACACTGTCAGAACCCGGCTGTATCGTGTTTCGAGTCAGTCAAAGCACACTTCAACCGAATCGCTTTGAAGTTTACGAGGAATTCACGAGCCGTGATGCGTTCGAAGCCCACCAGCAACGCGTCAAAGTTTCTGAATGGGGTAAGATCTCAAAGAACGTAACTCGTCATTATCAAGTCACCGACGTGACCACACCACAATGACAGACCCGTTAGCCCCACGTGTCATCACATTGATCAAACAAGATCTCTTGCGAATGCAGGTATTAGAGTGTGTATCTCAACTGGAGTTACCACAATGCTATGTCGCCGCTGGTTTTGTGAGGAATCGAGTCTGGGATCACCTACATGGTTTTGACTCCCCTACACCACTCAATGACATTGATGTGATCTACTTTGATCGCAATGACACCTCTTACGAATCCGCTATTCGATACGAAGCCCAGCTTCAAGAGAGGTTACCTGAGCTCAACTGGCAAGTTCGTAATCAAGCCAACATGCACATCAGAAACAAAGACAAGCCTTACCAAAGCTCATTAGATGCGATGAGTTACTGGCCTGAAAAAGAGACCGCCATCGCCGTAAAACAAAACCGCGATGGAAACATCGAGTGTATCTCGGCTTTTGGTTTAGAAAGCTTATTTGATTTGAAGATCACGCCGAACCCCAATCGCCGCAGAGACGTGTTTGACCAACGAGTTCAATCTAAAAACTGGCTAACTCACTGGCCTAAGTTAACGGTTGGAAACAGTTAGCGAATGACCAAAATTAGTTATTGACCAAAGCCAGTCATTGGCACCAGTTAACTGGCCGTCGAATTCACAGCTAAAACCATTGACTCAAAGTCCAATCAGATCGAACATGCTCCACCTGTTAGCTTAGTAACTCATCAAACGCGCACGGCCGCTAACTGCTGCACACCTCGTCATACAGGGTAACGACCATGAACCAACAATACATGTTGCAAGCTCTTGAAGCTTCGCGCCAAGCCCTACCTGATTGCCAACCAAACCCGCCTGTGGGATGTGTTTTGGTGAAAGACGATAAGGTGGTGTCGGTTGGGTACACACAAAAAGTCGGTGGGAATCATGCCGAGGTCGAAGCACTGAATAGATATGACGACGGAACGGATGGAACAATGGAAGGCGTTACCGCTTACGTAACTTTAGAGCCCTGCTCTTTTGTTGGCAGAACACCCGCTTGCGCCAATACCTTGGTCAAAGCAGGTGTAAAACACGTCGTCGTTGCCATGCTAGACCCAGATCCGCGCAATAATGGTCGTGGTGTAGCGATACTCGAATCGCACGGCGTGAAAGTGGATATAGGGCTATGCCAAGCACAAGTGAGCGCCTTTTTAACCCCTTATCTTGGTAAGTCTTAACTCTAAAACAGCCAATGCTAGCTTAGTTTCACTCGGTAAAGCGGGTTGACTGGCTTATCGACAAAATACGACCAAATATGATCGTAGACGGCATGTTGGTTAGGGAACGGCGCGAGCGCTTTCGCTTCATCTAAACTACACCAGCGGTACTCTGTGTGTTCGTCATTCAGTTCAATCGCTTGGTTGGGCGGACATACAACCGCAAACACTGGGATTAGCTCAATGACGTTCACGTGCGCCTCGTAAAACTGCTCCAGAAACTGCGCATTGTATAAGTCTTTGACTTTAATCTGTGTCTCTTCTTCAAACTCACGAACAATAGCCTGCCAGCCTGTTTCACCAGCTTCAATCGAGCCTGCGACATGGCACCAAAACTCGCCTTTCACACGCTTCATTAATAGCATTTTCGTTTGTCCGTCGATCTCAGAAATTGCGACACCGGATACAATCGAAGTATTGAGTGGAATCATAACGTTACCTTAGGTTGAAAAAGAGGGCGGCAAGGCTACCACCCTTCGTTTATGAAGTTGTCTTCTATGATTAAAAACGAGACGTCACTCATCAATTTATGACTATCAAGTGCAACTGCTGAGGCTTATATGTCTAAGAACAGCCTTTGTATCCAGTCATTGAGCGATTCTTATTTGAGGCGCATTTCGATAAAGAGTAGAATCGCCGCCTTGTACTGTGTTTAAGCTCTCAAAGCATACACCATAGATCCACAGCCATTTATCACCATGAAGTAAGACGACAATATGCACTCATCAAAACCAACGCACGACTCAGAAAACAGCCACACACCTGAGCATTGCTTCACTCGTTTCCAACAGCCAATCGAGTCATATTCGTTGCCAGAGCGTTTCACCTTCCCGTTCTATTATGAACCGCACCCACTGTGTGAAATCGCCTCGCACCAGCTTCAACAATACCTAGAAACACAAACCGATTGGCAACATGACTTCGGACTCGAATCTGACGCCGGTCGCGGCAAGATGTTTGGTGTGTTGTTAGTAAGAAGCCCAGAAGGTGAGCTGGGGTACTTCTCTGCTTTCTCTGGAAAAATCGCCGACCAAAACCTACTGCCACATTTTGTGCCGCCCGTATTCGACATGTTAAGCAGCGACAGCTTTTTCCATCAAGACACGGCTGACATGATGGCTGTGAATGCGAAATTTAAAGCGCTGCAAGTCAACACTGAATACCTCGAATTGTGTGAGCAGTTAGCACAGCAGAAAGCACAGGCAGAACAAGAGATAGAAGCGCAACGCTTGTTGATTATTGAAGGTCGAAAAACGCGTAAAGAACAACGTGAACAAGGTAAAGAAAACCTTGATGAGCAAGCTTTCGAACAGCTAAATAATGATCTAAACAAAGCCAGTGTTGCCGACAAGAATCAGCAGAAATATCTTAAGCTCAACTGGGAACAAACTCTGAATGAGCTTCAGGGCAAAGTTGACGTATTTACGACTCAATTAGGTGAACTCAAAGAACAAAGAGCACATATTTCTCATCAGCTTCAACATAAACTGTTTTCACAATACGCTTTCCAAAATGCGGAAGGCAATGTCGAAGACCTTAACCAGATATTTGAAAACACGCCAAACAAGATTCCACCAGCAGGTTCTGGCGAATGCGCTGCGCCAAAACTTCTGCAATATGCGTATCTGAATGGCTATGAGCCACTGGCACTGGCTGAATTTTGGTGGGGCCGTTCACCGAAGTCTGAAATTCGCAAACACAAGAAATACTACGCCTCTTGCCAAAGCAAATGTGTACCGATTTTAGGCCATATGATGAAAGGTCTAGAAGTCGATCCCAACCCATTGCTAGAAAACCCAGCAGAAGGCAAAGACCTCGATATCTTGTTCCAAGACGATCACATCGTTGTGGTACACAAACCAGCCGGTTTCCTATCTGTACCGGGCAAAACCATCAAAGATTCGGCCTACACTCGCGTTCAAGAAATGCATCCTGATGTTGAAGGCCCATTTGTGATTCACCGTTTGGACATGGCGACCTCTGGCATTCTGATATTCGCGCTTACACGACGTGCGAACAAAAGCTTGCAGAAGCAGTTCATTACTCGTGAAGTCGAAAAGCGATACGTAGCAATGATTGAAGGCGTTCTAACGGAAGATGAAGGTTATGTTCGCTTGCCATTACGTGGCGATTTGTACGATCGTCCTCGTCAGATTGTCTGCTTCGAACACGGCAAGCCAGCTGAAACCAAGTGGGAAGTGATTGAGCGAAACCAAGAAACAACCACGGTTTATCTGCACCCAAAAACTGGCCGTACGCACCAATTACGCGTTCACTGTTCACACGAAGAAGGGCTTAACATGCCTATCGTTGGTGACGGCTTGTATGGCAACAAAGCAGACCGTCTTCACCTGTACGCTGAAAGGCTTGCGCTGCATCACCCTGTCACCAAAGAGTGGATGGAGTTCCAGTTTGACGCAGAGTTCTAAGGGCTCTCGTTAATACCAAACTTTCATTAGGGGAGCCTACGCCGTTTTTGGTTCCCCTCTTCATTCCCCCATTATTCTATCTCTCTTGTTTCCCCTACCTCTTTCGGATATATCTCCACGCTTATTGCACTACATCAAGGTTCACTTTCTTGTGAAGAGTAGGATGCCCCTCTTCTTCTTTCCTTGAGGCCTTTGATATGTCATCAGCTGCTTTGAATTTACAATCCAATACACAAGCTCCTTCAATGATCGCACCTCAAGCACTAAGCTTGAAAGCACTTCCCAACAAGAAGCCAGACTTAAACTCGGCGATGTTGAATCTCATCGAAGAAGTAAAAAACGAACTCCCTCTTTACGAGTCAGAGACGTTTATCTGTGGCCCAAAAGGTAACTGCTCTGGTTGCTCTAAGAAATTGCTAGAGATGGTCGACAGTGAGTTAATGTACTGGGAACACAGTATTTCAATCGGTCAAGGGCCAAACTTCGAAGAACTGCGTCGTTTTGGTAAACTATGTAGCAGCGTGAGACGCGGTTTAGAGCGCAATGGCTTGGTAGAAAAGCGCCCAAGAAAAAGATAACAAACTGATTCACAACGACTACAATCTATCGCTCAACATTACAATCTAATCGATTCACTAACTGGTTGAACTCATTGGCTATAAGAGTGATAATATTTTGTAATACAATTGAGCAGTCAGACAATATCCCAGAAGCTTTCGCCACCTTCTTTAGCGAATCTATCCTTCATGTCTGACGTGCCTACGCCTTCTGAAACACAACATCACATCCATTAGAAACCTTTTCTTGGATAACGGGGAGAGACCTTGAAGAAACCACAACCAGTACTGGGTAAGACCGGTATGCTATTTTTCCTCGTCATCATCAGTGCGTTTCCTCCATTGACCATCGACCTGTATTTGCCAGCACTTCCGCAAATGGTTGAGGTGTTCAATACCGATCAATCGATGGTCAACCTAACCCTAAGCAGCTACTTCGTTACCTATGCTGTAGGCCTGTTATTCTGGGGACCACTCAGTGAAAAATTTGGCCGCAAACCTATCCTATTGATTGGCTTAGCAAGCTATATGGTCGCGAGCGTGATATGCGCAATGACCAACAGCATCGAGCAATTGATTGGCGCTCGCGTCTTCCAAGCGTTTGCAGGCAGTGCCATTACGGTTATTGCCACCGCCATTGTGAAAGATCTTTATGAAGGTCGAGAACGCGAAAAGATCATGGCGACCATCATGTCACTAGTGATCATCGCGCCAATGGTCGCGCCCGTATTTGGTGCCTTCCTACTGAAAATCGCGTCTTGGAGAATGATGTTCGTCACTCTCGCGATTTTTGGTGCGTTTGCCTCAGTATTAGCGTTCTGCTATCGAGAAACGCTCGAAACCAAGTACCAAGGTTCCATGTTCCGTTCATGGGGAAGAATGGGCGTGGTCATGAAAAACCGCTCGTTCGTCAAGCTACTGGTTATTTTCTCTATCACGCCGATGGCACTGATGGGCTTTCTGGCTGCCGGATCTTATATCTGCATCAATGACTTCGGGCTAACAGAACAACAGTTCAGCTACGCGTTCGCATTCAACGCATTGTGCGCCTCATTCGGACCAACCATTTACATGAAGTTGTCCTATCGAATGCCAGTTCAAAAGGTCATTACAGGGTGTTTTGCTCTACTGGCGATCGCCGGAATCTTCACTCTGACTGTTGGTGGCTTATCACCTTGGTTCTTTGCTTTCATCGCAGCCCCTGCCACTTTAATGGCCATCATAATGCGAGTACCCGGCACCAACTTAATGCTGAACCAACAAGATCACGACACAGGCTCTGCAGTTGCACTGATTCAGTTCTTTAGCATGATCTGTGGCTCGCTAGGCATGGTCTTAGTTTCAATCCGCCCAGACTCGCTGATTGAAAACCTTGGCTTTATCCAATTATCCGTCGGCACCTTAGGTGGCTTAATGTGGCTAATGGTTAGAAACAAAGAGTATGTGACGACGAAACTGAATTAAGGTTGTTCAAGTAACCTCAATACCAAACACGAAACCGCCCACTTGGGCGGTTTTCTTTTAGGTTTAGCCTCAAACACGTTCACTCACTATCAACAATCTGCTTTCGATAGTTCGTTCTGTTCTGGCTCATTTTCGTGGGCAGACAAATTCGGAATCAACAAGGCAGCGGACACAGCAGTGAACATCCCGACCGCTAGTACCAAGAACATCACTGTAAACCCTGCTGTTGCTGAGTAGACAGAAGAAATAAGCCAATAGGCAATTGGCGCGGTGCTGAAGCTCAAGGTGTATTTCAGTGCATAGATTCGAGATCGCCACGCTGGGGCTGAATAATGCCCAATCAACCAGTCGTTAACGGGGATTTGCGCATAGGTGCTAAGCATCAGCCCCATAAACACCGGAATAAGCCACCAACCCTGTACTATCGTTGCTAGAAGCAAAAACACCAACTGGCAGCCCGTAATCAACACCAACAGCTTTTTAACCGCCATCCGCTCAATCAGTTCTCCAATCGACAGCTGAATGAAAGCAGCACATACAAAAATGAACGTCGTCAGAGCTCCTGAGAAGCCAATTGATGAAGTTAGTTCTGTATTCAACACCTTAGGCAGAGATGTTGTTGTGGTTTGAAAAACAAGACCACCGACAAAAGCTATCAATCCAATACAGACGATTAGACGAGCAATCTTATTTGCAGCTAATCCCTGCGCTTTGTCATTCTTTTTCACCTTGCGCTGGCAGGATTTTACGTCATACACAAAGCAGTACACGACGCCCACCAAAATACAGGCAACGCCGGGGAGAATGAATGACAGCCTCCAAGAAAATGTCTGTGATAAATACGCAGTCACTACTGCCGCTAGCGCTAACCCCAGATTGCCATACAAGCCATTAACGGCAATCGCTCTACCCGTTTTTTCGGAAGAACCAAAAACAAGTGCAGTGCCAACGGGATGGTAGATAGGTAAGTGTTCACCAAACCCTATTGACACAAAAAGTGTGACATTACGCACTTGATCCCACTTTTAGTATTGAGTGATCCTTCTAGGAAGCCATCATAGTTTCATGACTAGAAAAAAAGCACCTAAATACCAAGAAGCACCACCTGAAGTCTCGGATTTGAATGAGGCTAAGGTGCTTATTGATGAGCTGTGGGAACAGCTCCGACATTATGAAGATAAGCTAACCACTAGCTCCAAAAACTCTTCAAAATCTCCTTCATCAGACAATCCTAAAGATCGCCATGACCGGAAAAAGTTGAAAGCTCTGGTGGTCGCAATTCGAGAGGAGCTAAACAAGGCCACACAGGGCATCAACGAAAGCTCTCACCGTTAAAGAAAACGGATGTCATTATTGACTGTTTCCCTGAAACTTGTCCTTGCTGCGCTCAATCTGACATTGAGGTACAAGGTGGGCCATACTATCGCCATCAGGTCTTCGATATTCCAAAACCCACTGTCGATATCACCGAATACCGTTTGTTTTCAGGTCAATGTCGGCACTGCAAAGAAACCGTAAAGGCTCAAAAGCCTGACGATGCATCTCAAGGGATTATAGGGCCGAACTTATTAAGTTACATTGGGGTTCTTGCGGGGCAATATCACCTCAGTGTTCGGAAAATCCAATCACTGCTCAAAGAAACCAGCTTGGCACAACCTTTTCGGTCGGCGCGATTAGTGAAGCGCAAACGAAAGTCGCTTCAATGTTAACGCCATTGCATCAAGCGATAAAAAGGCGTTAAAGAAAGCGCCTTTGATTCATGCTGACGAAACCTCTCATCACCGAAATGATGAAACGAGCCTGCGTTGGTGTTGGTTAGTGGCAAGTGATGACCTTGTCTATGAACAAATACTCTATTCGCGCTCGACCTCCTCAGCGAAAAAGGTCATTGATGAAGACTATGCAGGCATTGTGGTGAGCGACCAGTGTCCAAGCTATAACTGGATAGCCGCAGACCGTCATCAGTTATGTTGGGCACATGTGAAGCGCAACCTTCAGCAAATGGCGGATTATAGTGGCGGTGGCCACACTGCTTATATTGGTAAACATCTTTGTTTGTTAACGAACGCCATTTTCCATACTCGGCATCGTTATGAGCAAGGTGAATTGGATTATTCACTGTACTTGCGGCGAATGCACAGGCTACAAAAATCGTTCGATCATTGGTTGAGCAAAGGGACAGATGTCATGGTCAAGCGGTATCGGGGCCGATGCAAGTTACTGCTCAAACATAGAGAGAGCTTGTGGGTTTTTCTCAAGAAAACATCAATCCCCTTAACCAATAATGAAGCTGAACGATGTATTAGAGGTTTTGTCATTCAAAGGAAAATCAGCTTCGGAACGACCTCAGATGCAGGCGATAAATTCCGTAGCCGTATTCATACACTTATCGAAACCTGCAAAAAGCGCGGTCTATCAGCAATGTCAGTTCTGAGTGAAATCATCACTTCTGTTGTTGAGAAGAAACCGTACCCGAACGTTTTTAATCTGTAGTATCGTTCCTCTCAGTCATGAGAAGTCAAGTTGCCTTGGTGAACGGTTACGTAGATAGAGGCAAACAAACCGATAACACACAGGCCAACGCTAATTTGAAAAACATCTTGGGTAAACCCAGTAGCAATAGCTGCTGTACCTGTCCCAAAAAAGAATGCCTTCATTAATCCTGTGCGACTCCAATAGTCGGCAAGCCAGCCTACGGGTAAAGACATCACGCCATAAACGATCATTGCTGCACTGCCTACACTCAAAAGCTCGGCATAGCCCATCCCCCATTCTAAATGCAACGTCAGCACGGCACTTGGGAAAATAAGCAAAACATAATGATTGAGGCCGTGGCCAAGATTGAGAGATAACGAATTGAGTAAACGCTTCATGATAGAACCTTATTAATCGATGACATCAGAAGTTTAACTGTCTATGATTTGTCTCATAGACCACGATAAGACAATCTTTTACTCAAATGAGCCAAACACCCAAAGCCATCGGTTCAACGTCAAATGCGATTACCTTGGACATTGATCAGAGACCTGCTGTCGTGGTGCCCAAATCATATTCGAATGGGTTTGTTATCGATTGGCACTTCCACCGTTATCATCAATTAGTATGCGCACGCAGTGGTGTCATGGCGGTAGAGACAGAAAATGACTTGTGGCTGATTCCACCACAACGCGCGGTTTGGGTTCCCACTTATCTAAAACACAAGGTTTACATGTATGGCGATGCAGAGATGAAAAACCTCTACCTGCATCAAGACATCGATCTCGACTTACCCAGTGAAAGTTGTGTGCTCAACATATCAGCCATGCTGAGGGAGATCATCAATCACCTTTCTGGGTATGCCGAACAGGAAGATCAAGATCTCTTCAGTCAGCCTTATCGAAACTTGATACAAGTGGTATTGGATCAACTGAAAGTCGCACCGCAAGCGTCAGTAAATATTCCGATTCCTTCCGATAAACGCTTAGTGCCAATCTGCGAAGCGATCCTAGAAGATCCCTCAAATAACCAATCATTAAAGGAGTGGGCTGAGCGAGCCAACGTCAGCAGTCGAACACTGAGTCGTATGTTTAGAAGTGATTTAGGGGTGTCATTTATCGATTATCGACAGCAAGCTAGATTGTTTAGCGCATTGAAATTATTGGCAAATAATCAACCCGTTACGACCGTTGCTTTGAGCTGTGGTTTTTCCAGTTTAAGTGCGTTCAATCAGCTCTTTAAACTCAACTTCGGGGTCACTCCGGGTAAGTTTTTCAATGACCCTTTGTAGACTGCTTAGTAATAACAGACACTAAAAAGGCGCCGATTAAGGCGCCTTCTGATAGAAACGAGGTCTCGTTATGCAGTTGCAGTTTGACGCGCTGGGTGTTTGATAAACACAGCAACAACAGCCACGATAGCAAGCGCAAAACAGTAGTACGAGTTAGAAACAATCTCTAGCGGTGATAGGTTGAATACCGAACCTAATAGCAACACCTGCGCACCGTAAGGCAACACACCTTGAATCACACAAGAGAAGATATCCAACAAGCTTGCTGAGCGACGCGGAGACACGTTGTTCTCTTCCGCCAGTTGGCGAGCCACGCTACCAGATACAATAATCGCTACTGTGTTGTTTGCAGTACACATGTTAACCATAGACACCAAGCCAGCGATACCTAGCTCGCTCGCACGACCATTCGCTTGCTTAGAGTGTGAAGAACCAAACGCACGAATCACACCGCTTACAAGGTTAGTCAGGAACGCAAGTCCGCCTTGGCGACGCATCAGCTCACTCAAACCACCAATCAGCATCGATAGTAGGAAGATTTCCTGCATATTACCGAAGCCTGCATAGATATCTTGAGCGTAATCCGTCAAACCATAGTTCTCAACAGAACCCAGGCTCACACCACCTGCCAGCAGAATACCAATTGTTAGCACAACGAACACATTCATGCCCGATACTGCAAGAATCAAAATAGTGATGTACGGCAGAACTTTAAGCCACTCGATTGGACCCGTTTCAGGCACTTGAGTTGCTGTGCTATTGAAAGCAAAGATAACAATCGCAATCAATGCAGCAGGAAGTGCAATTCGGATGTTCTCTTTAAACTTATCTCTCATCTCACAGCCTTGCGAACGTGTCGCGGCAATCGTGGTATCAGAGATGATAGAAAGGTTGTCACCAAACATCGCACCACTTAACACAACACCAGCTGTTAGTGGGATGCTCATGCCTGCTGAGTCTGCAATGCCTAATGCAACAGGGGCTACCGCGGCGATGGTACCCATAGAAGTACCCATTGCTGTCGCGATGAAAGCAGAAATTAGGAAGATACCTGGTAGGATCATGCTTGTCGGAATCGCAGATAGACCAAGATTTACCGTCGCGTCAACGCCGCCAGACGCTTTAGCCACAGCCGCAAAAGCACCCGCCAATAGGTAGATCATACACATTGCGATAATGTCTTTATGACCGACTCCACCTAAGAACTGTTCGATAGCACGGTTCAATTTATCTTTGTTGAGCAACAACGCCAACATCACAGCAGGCAAAGCCGCAATCGGCGCAGGAAGCTGATAGAAAGCAAAATCGACGCCTTGCAGTGACAAGTACGTACCTACGCCAATAAACAGCGCAAGGAACACGATCAAAGGGATAAGCGCCACTGCCGAAGGGGCAATTACCGCATTAGAATTTTTCGAATTGGACATGGAACGACAACACAATAGAACAGGAAGGTGAGCAGACTAATGTCACACTTAGGGCTTGTCAACGTCTAGACGTCTAAACGCCCAATTTAATGCAAAGTAATAGGCACACTATTGAACATCACATAATAGAAAAGGCTATTTACTCACCAGTAAATAGCCTTTTGAGAACAGATTGCTTCTCGAGAACCGATGTCTTTTCGAGAACAGATAGCGTTTACACAAAAGCTAGCCTTTGCTTGCTTAGTGCTGTTGCTAATTTAGCTTTTTCTTACTTAGTTTTTTTGTTGGAACGTCACTTGGTATTCACCAATGCCTTCGTAGTGGAAGGTCGTTGGCTTATCGAAGCCCATCTCCACGATACCGCAGTATGAACCCGTGATGATTGCTTCACCCGCTTGGAAATCAACGCCACGACGAGTCATGTAGTTAATCAGCCAGTAGATAGGGCTTGGTGGTAATGTATTTGGGTGCTTACCTGCGAACGCTTGAACTTGTTCGCCTTGAGTCACTTCGATATTGATCTCAGCAGAAGTAAACGCTTTTTCACGATCAATCTCTGGGCCAATGAACAAACCTTGGTTAACTAGGCCATCAGCAAGCTTTTCGTAGAACTCTGCACCGCTGTCATCAGCAAAACGAGACTGCATCAACTCAAGTGCCATGTGGCAAGAGCCGATAGCATCGTTGATTTGCTCTTCGCTGTAGCCTTCTTGGTTTGCAGGCAGGCTCTTAGCAAGTGTAAATGCAATTTCAGGCTCAACACGCACTACGTTGTTGTCAGCAAACAGTTCGCAAACTTCACCTTGTTGAACGCTACCTGAAAAGATAGGCGCAACAACAAACTTGTCTTCAGCCAGAGGAAGTAAACACTTCCAACCACCGACTTTGTCGCTCTTGAGATCGATCATTGATGATTGGATCTTTAGCGCATCTTCCAAGTTGTTCGGACGGTATTGTTCGTTCAATCTTGGTGCTTTGGTTCCCGCAACGCGGCGACTTAGCAGTTCTTCAGCCGCTTGCTTAAATATATTTGTCATATAATACCACCCTTAGTTTTATGACCCGTATAATATCGGATTTATTAAAGCTTGAATAGACAATTCAACAACGATGCAGCACCGAAAATTCAGACATCAATTTTCGCATATTCTAGACGCAAACAACTGAAATTATTTTGATTTAAAGACAAAAAAGCCAGTAAGTTCGTTACTGGCTTTTCGATGTATTACTGATGATTGGGCTTTACTGCCCTTTCAACGTCTTCTTCAAATTCTGCATGAAGTTTCTGAAGTGAGGCATGAAATCAACAAACAGAGGATGTTTTCTATCTTGCATCATCAATGGGCCTAGCAAGCGAATGCTCACTCCTAGTCGCGCTGCTGATTGCTCGTCTAAGCCGCTGTCTTGTCTGATCTTCTCAACAATCGCGAACATATTTTCTCTGTCTTCAATTTCAAACTGCATGGTTTGCAGTTCACGATCTTCTTTGATGTTCACTTCTTCAATAATGATACGGTAGTTATTGTGTTTGCCTGTGAATGCTTTCATGTGGATCTCCTAAAATGCTTAAAAAGTGTTTTGGTTAGCTCTTCATGAATCGTTCGAGCTTAGGTTTAACCGTCATCGACATTACGACCATGATCGCAAGGCCAATGGGAAGTGCGGCAATAAATCCATTAAACCATCCACTGGTAAACGCCGATGTATCCGAAAATCCAATGTTATTTGCCGCTGTTACAAATGCCATGATGGACTCCATGATAAACGCCATAATCAATCCCACGATTAGGTTGCGAGCTTTCTCGCCGTAATTGGGTAATACCTTGGCGACCAACTTAGTCACTAAAGTCATCATTACCATGCCAATTGGCATCATAATCACGACAACTAGAGCTAACGAAGAGAGCCAGTTGCCGATGAATGCCTC
This sequence comes from Vibrio sp. ED004, assembly GCF_023206395.1. Classification (NCBI taxonomy): domain Bacteria; kingdom Pseudomonadati; phylum Pseudomonadota; class Gammaproteobacteria; order Vibrionales; family Vibrionaceae; genus Vibrio; species Vibrio sp. ED004. The sequence continues at coordinate 1,749,090 of NZ_CP066150.1, forward strand.
ACCAAATCCGACATTCATGTAGGTCATCACGGCCGTTAAGCTGCCGCCAATGGTTAGCATTAAGCTCATCATGACCATAATTTTGTATAAAACGGGTGTGCCTTTTTGCTCAGGAAGAGTTGGCGTTAGTGTTGCTTGAATCGTCATATCTATTTCCTGTCTTGAATTTACGAACAATTAAGTTGATAATGTCAACTATAAATACAGTAGTTGATATTGTCAACTACTTTTCTGAGGATCGTTTATGTCTGATAACACATCGCTAGAATCCATCTTTCGCTTAGTGCACTCTTTGAAACGTCAAATGAGCGAACAGATTGAGAGCTTGGATTCTGAGATCGCACCCATGAACATTCGTGTCATGAAGATCATCACCAAGAAGTCTCCATGTACGGCTATCGATATCGCGCACTTCTTAAATCGCGATAAAGCACAGGTCACGAGATTAGTTAACGCCTTGATCAATCAAGAGCTTGTGAAGAAGTCTCCAAACCCAGAAGACAAGCGTAGCCAGTTATTGGTTCTGACCGATAAGGGTGAAGAGATCATGGGTAAGGTCTCGAATATTGATCGAGAGATGCTGCAGAGAATGACCAAAGGCATGGCCGAAGATGAGCTAGAACAGTTCCGAAAAATCGCCAACAAAATGGCTAAGAATCTGGAAAGTTGCTCTAAGTAGAAGAAGACCTTTCGAACAAGTCACTCGTTTCAAAAAGCAAAAACGCCACCGAATCCTACGATCGGTGGCGTTTTGTGTATGAGCTGGGTTTGTACTGTTTAGCGGTTTAGCTATATCTAGCTTGATACAAGCTCTAATTCGATGCCAGTTTCCACCAAGCTTGAACTGGTACTGGTTCTGAAATGACGAGTCGTTCACCCATCACAGGGCTCACCATCTGTACATCTCGCTCCTTGCTTATCGCGAGAGCTTGTTCCATTGGGTCTTGCCAGTCATGCATAGAAAGATCAAAGGTGCTGTTGTGGATTGGCATCATCACCTTGCCTTGAAGGTCAATGTGCGCTTGAACGCTCTGCTCTGGGAACATATGAATATCGGCCCAAAGCGAGTTGTACGCGCCCGTTTCTACCATGGTTAAATCAAACGGTCCGAAACGCTCACCAATCTCTTTAAAGCCATTGAAATAACCAGAGTCACCACTAAAGAATACTTTTTTGTCTGAAGCATTAATCACCCAGCTACCCCATAGGGTTTGGTCACGGTCAAGCAAGCCACGGCCAGAGAAGTGCTGTGTCGGCGTCAAGGTGAACTCGATATCTGAGGCTGTTGCCGATTCCCACCAGTTCAACTCAATGATCTTTTCTTTATCCACGCCCCACTTTTCCAGTAGTGCACCGACTCTGAGTGGCACCAAAAACGTACCCACTTTGTCGGCTAATACCTTTACGGCACCTTTATCTAAATGGTCGTAATGGTCGTGGCTGATCACCACCACATCAATATCAGGCAGTTCTTGCAGTGAGATTGGCGTTGGGTGGAAGCGCTTTGGCCCCATCCATTGAACTGGCGATGCACGGTCACTGAACACAGGGTCGGTCATCACGAGCTTGCCATCCAGCTTCATCATCACACTTGAGTGACCTAAGCGGTACGCAACGTCTTCTTGCTCTTCGATCAATTGCTCAGCTGTCATCGGCATTAAAGGCAATGCTGCGCGTGGCACTGGCTCATTCCTTTCCACGGTTACATACGCTTTCAAGATTGAAAAAATATCAGACATGCCCGATTTGTACTCTAACTCACTGTTAGCAAACTTCTTTGGAAGCTTATCTAGATTGTCATTTGATTGTGAACCTGTGCTTACGATAGCGACCACGGCAAGTACTCCTAAAATCGGTAATAGATATTTTTTCATTGGTATCTCTTCAACCGTTGGGAAAGACCCAACCCAAAAACTACACTGGCTAGTTTACATACCAAAAAACAAAAGTAAACCAGTGAGTGTAATTTTGTTTTATCTAAACGTGGGCGTGCCAAAACCGATTTTGGAAAAACCGACTTTGGAGAGGAGTTACTCTATTTGGTAGGCAAGGTTAGTCAGCAGACCATACATTCTTGAAGTCGGGCCATCCCCAGTTGGTGATGGCGACGTTTTTCAAGATGCCTTGGAAACGCACGGTTTGTAGGTGGTGGAACATTGGTACTAACCAATAATCAGAGATCAATGTCGATGCGATAGGCTCTAGTTCTGCTAGGTAATTGGGTAGTTCAACCGACGCTTTGTGATGATCTAAACGTTGCTTGAGCCAGTCGCTGTTCATGTCTCCTAGTGCAGAGTGCAAAACAGGATCATTCATCAACCACGAGAACAGTGAAGATGGCGCATTGTCGTCTAAGTTTAAGTTACACAGCACCAAGTCTTCTTTTAAATCGCCACTCTGCGATAACTGCGCCAGTTCGCGAAAGCTGTAGGTATTCACTTCAACTTCCACTCCATATCGTTTGAGGATGTCTGATACACAGATGGCACAACGATAGAGCGCGTAATAATTGTAAACGGCAATGCTCATCTTCTTGGGCATTTCCGTCTCTTTCGAAGGGGTTCGATACAGTTTCTGCCAACTTGGTAGTATGTTCTGAGCTAAAGACACACTAAACAAGCCTTGATTTTGTTCTAATTGAGACAAAATAGCTTGTGGGTTTGCAAGCCCAGAAACGTACTTACGCTGCTCGTCGCTTAACGGGTTCGTCGCTGAGTTTTGATTGAACAGGATAAACAAACAACCATCTTCAACTCGGCTACGAAGACCATCGGTTTCCGCAGACACAAGTTCTACGTCACTTTTCCCTAACTGGTGAAAACAAGATGAGTCTTCATAAGGTGACACCTGCATCTGGCTGTCGTCGAAGCGAGCACTGCCCGTCATAGACTCTTCGAACTGCCAAATGGTCACTTCATCCGTTAAAGAGCGACAACCATAATAGTGCTCAAATGCAGCAAGCTTGATACGTTCATTATTGGTTTCGACCACTTTGAACGGGCCTGTGCCCACCACCGCGTGAGACACGGAGCTTAATGGTGATGGCTCACGGGTCACTTGCGCTGCGGGTTGAATCGAATACTTAACGCCAGCCAACAAGCCCGCGAAGCCGGTGTCTGCTTTGGTGAGTTGGAAGCTGATCCTTAACGGCTGCTCACTGTAAACCGAAGCAACATGAGCTAACTCTGTTTGATAGAAAGGTAAGGTTTGCAAGGCTGAAAACAGCGAGACTAACTGTTTAGCATCAACTGGCTGTCCATCGTGGAAGGTTAGTCCGGGGCGCAAATAAAAGGTCCAAACCAACTTCTCAGCATCATATTCCCAATGGTGCGCTAACTCAGGCTTCAACTCGCCTTTGCCATTACAAGTGACGAGGCAACTGAATACTTGCCTGATCAAAAATCGTTCACTACTGCGGTGAATATGGTGTGGGAACAGGTCTTCAAACTTACGTTTATAGGTTAATTGGACATGTAGCAGCCCTTCACGCATTGTCGCGCCCGAGGTTTCTTGAAGGAGAGAACCAAATATTGCGCGGTCATTGTCTAGAATCGAGAGGGCTTTTTCGTATTTGCCCTGCTCTATCAATTTGCCAGCAACATGTTGCGTCAGCTCTTGGTTGCTAAAGCGTAAGATCAGGTTAGATCGTTGATTCCTGCCAACTTTTGGTTCCCACACCACCCATTCAGCTTGATGCATCTTACCTAACAAGGTTCGAGCGTGACGCAAACTGGTGAACAGCTTGTCTGCGACTTCAGTTAAGGTCACCGAATGTGAGAGATTAGGCTCGAACGAATCCAGCCTTGTGTAGTAACGCATCATGTTTAGATCAGACAAATAATGAACCTTTTTAGAAACAACCCTTCCTGATTAAGCCCATTATAAAACACATCGACCAAAAAGTAGCGCTAAAAGACAAAAACAGGAACAACTTACTAAAATTCCATCTGTTTATTACTTCCTATTAAACAACCATAATTAATGAGTCAGCAGGGAGCGTCGAGTTCCCACCAAAGCCTAATACAAGAGAAGTAATCATCATGAGAAAATACTATCTTAATAAGTTAAAAAGCACCTGTAGCAAGCTCGAAAGAGAAGCACTACGAACACTTATAGAGCTATGTAACTGGCGTTATTAGTACACTTTTTAGCACCGAGTTAACGCGAGTTGAGCACAACCTAATATGCTCCTACCCCCAATATGAGTTAGGTCTCAACTCGCTTTTCCAATCCAAATCCCCTCTCAAGCCTGTTGTACCAATAGCTCACACATTCGATAAATTTCTGTTGTCGACTCGACAAATTTAATTCGTTTTCTTAGTTAAACGAAAAGCCTTAAGGTTCGCCCCGAAGCAAGCAAGGAGCCTCAGAAAAAACTGAAAGCTCAGCTAACAACTAATTTATTTGCAGTTACCAATCAGGTATTAACTAAGGAAACGCCATGCGTATCGCAATTCTTTCTCGCAACGAAAATCTATACTCTACTTCTCGCTTAAAAGCGGCTGGAGAAGCACGTGGTCACCAGGTCGATGTTATCGACACGCTGCACTGTGATATAGATATCGCGAGTAACAATCCGAAGATTCGCTACATGGGTGAAGAGCTACCTCAATACGATGCTGTTATTCCACGTATTGGCGCTTCCATTACCTTTTACGGAACTGCGGTTGTTCGCCAATTCGAAATGATGGGCACTTTTTGTATCAACGAGTCAGTAGCAATCAGTCGTTCTCGCGACAAACTGCGCTCACTACAACTGTTGTCTCGTAAAGGTATTGGCTTACCAAAAACAGGTTTCGCTAGCCGCCCAGACAAGATTCAAGACTTGATAAAAAACGTAGGTGGCGCGCCACTGGTTATCAAGCTTCTTGAAGGCACTCAAGGTATCGGCGTTGTTCTAGCAGAAACAAACAAAGCAGCAGAAAGCGTTATCGAAGCGTTCATGGGCCTAAAAGCGAACATCTTGGTTCAAGAGTTCATTGAAGAAGCAAATGGCGCAGACATCCGTTGTTTTGTTGTTGGCAATAAAGTTATCGCAGCAATGAAGCGTCAAGCTGGTGAGGGTGAATTCCGCTCTAACCTGCACCGTGGCGGTACAGCTCAACTGGTTAAACTATCTAAAGAAGAGCGCGCTACAGCGATCAACGCGGCGAAAATCATGGGGCTAAACCTATGTGGTGTAGATATTCTACAATCTAAGAATGGCCCAGTGGTAATGGAAGTGAACTCTTCTCCAGGCCTAGAAGGTATCGAGAAAGCGACGGGTAAAGATGTAGCAGACATGATTTTCGAATTCATCGAGAAAAATGCAAAACCAAACGCTAACCGTACTCGTGGCAAAGGCTGATTAAACGCCGTTAACTCATGATTGGAAATAACATGAACAATAAAATGATCATAGGGAATACTGAAGCACTTTGCTTACCAGAGTTAGGGATAACTGGACTACATACACGTGTTGATACAGGGGCTAAAACCTCTTCTCTACACGTAGACAATCTACTATGTGTAAAAACAGACGGTGAGAACTTCGTGGAATTCGATCTTCACCCAGATGTGTACCACCTAGAAGAGACAGTGCGCTGCAAGGCGAAGCTGAAAACAAGCAAGAAAATCAAATCATCTAACGGCGAAGTTGAACACCGTTGTGTGATTGAAACCATGCTAAAAATCGGCGGTCAGGAATGGCCTATCGATATCACGCTAAGCAACCGTCAAGATATGACTTATATGATGTTGCTTGGTCGTCAAGGCATGAGTGACAAAGTGATTGTCGACCCAGCGGGTGAATTCCTGCTGACTCACTAATCCGAGTCATCGTAACCTCTCCACAGGTTATAACTAAAGCTAGTCACAACGATATAAGGCCAGTCTCATGACTGGCCTTATTGCATTCTATTCTTTAATTTCTATTTTCTGCTTTTACTTTGGGTTTATCTATTTCTTGGATTTACCATGAGACTGAAAACCAAAACGCCAAATCGATAACAGCAGTTTCTTGGCTTTGATTTTGGTTACCCGCCAATGCGTCACAGGTCTTCTTGGAGCGCTCATCAATAAGTGCTCAAAGGCTGTCTGACTAAAATCGACTTGCCCTCCATGCGCCACCAGCAAGGTATCCAGCTGCATGTCATAGATACGAGATACTGACTCTCGGTACTTATTAGGATGAAAGATAGGGAAAGGCGGAATCAGTTTCTTTTTCACTTCCACCATTAGGTCTGCCACATAAGCAACACTGTGAGATGGGCAATAAACAGAGAGATCTCTGTCAGTGTGCCCCGGTGTTTCTAGAACCAACCAATCATCAAAACCCGGAATACTCTCACCATCCGACAGCTTGTAGTCCGGCTTTAACTTCCTCGAATACCATAGGTTTGCTTTAGGCTTCCCTAAGCGATTCGCCATCCATCGTGCCAGCGCCAGATCCGTCAAATGCATCAAGATACCATCAATACCGTGATACCAGTCTTTGTCTCGGTTTGCTGCCACCAAGTAACAGTTCGTTAGCTTTCTGAGCTTATGCGCTGCTCCTGCGTGATCAGGATGCATGTGTGTCACCAAAACCGTGTGTAGATCAGAAAAATCACGCATAAGCTCGGTTTCAATGAAAGTCTTCAAATGCGGGATGTCGGCTCGACATGCGCCATCAAGCAACAGTAATTTGTCTGGGTACTCCACCAAGTAGATCTCTTGGATGTAACCTTTAATGGTATGCAGCTGCAAACCCACTCCTTGTGATAAACCAACTGGTCAGACCTATACCATAGCAAATCCAATTTCAATTGTGATCATTTTGTTAACACAACAACCTGAAACCGGATAGAGAACTCGAATCAAGATTTCTATTGGTATCCACAACGTTTCTCAACTCAACTCAGAACAATGGGAACACATTCCAAAGATGCTCATCTATTTCATCCGATATTTTTCAGCATTATCGAATGCCCTCAGTGCCGTAAACCTTGCTCTATAGGCCTTGCGATTCAAGCTGCCAATACCATTTATCGTGACGACAAAACATGTGATTTGTTGACCTGAGTTATTAGGACTATATATGCGCCTCTAATTTATTGTCTGAGTGCTATACATGAACCAATTAATCGATGCTCTTTCTACCCAAGGTTATTTCGTTTGGGATGACTTCTTAACTCAAGAAGAAGTGGTGGCATTGAGGGATTGCATTCCAGAGAACTGGAAAAAGGCTAGGATTGGCCGTAACGATGACGTAGCGCGAGAAGCGACGATTCGTAGTGACAAAATTCAGTGGGTACGCCGTGACATGGGCGAACCAGCATCTCTGTTCCTAGACAAAATGGAACAAATTCGTTTAGAAGCAAACCAAGCGTTCTTTTTAGGTTTGTTTGAATACGAAGCGCACTTCGCGAAATACGAAAAAGGTGACTTCTACCAGAAGCACTTAGACTGCTTTAAAGGCAATGAGAACCGCCGCCTGACCACTGTGTTCTACATGAATGACGAATGGTCTGAGGAAGATGCAGGTGAACTTGTGGTTTACGACTTGAAAGACAATCATATCGCGACCATTCCACCAAAGTCAGGCCGCTTATTTGTGTTCTTATCTGAACAGTTCCCACACGAGGTACTGCCGACAAACACAGAGCGATTCAGTATTGCTGGTTGGTTCCGTATTAACGGCGTGAAAGACAACCAACTCGATATCGCACACTAAAACAAAGCAGATTGTTACAAGCTCTAGCTCATTCAAAGCCTCTCATTCGAGAGGCTTTTTTATTGAACGAACATTGAACAACAAACCTCTTAAAAACCACACGTAATAAATATCAAAACCATCAATAACTTTTCTCTTAAATCAAATCGAAATGAATCTTTCATAGCAGTGAAACGGTTTAGCCACGTAAGTGAAATACGCCCTGTTCAAGATAGCTTAAAACGACACCCCTACCGTCTCGTTAACACACTCATCCAATACCTCGACATCGATTTCATCCAAAAGGAAACGAAGATGAATAAGCTAATTTTGGCAGGCGTTCTTTCTGCAACAGCAGCAATGCCAGCGTTCGCAACGACTCAAGTCACTTGGTGGCACGCAATGGGCGGCCAACTTGGAGAAACCGTAAACAAAATTGCGACCGACTTTAATGCGTCACAAGATGATTACGAGATCACGCCAATCTACAAAGGTTCATACACAGAGACCTTAACAGCAGGTATCGCGGCATACCGAGCAGGTGAAGCACCCAATATTCTACAAGTTTTCGATGCTGGCGCAGCAACCATCATGAATGCGAAAGGCGTCGCGAAACCGGTACAGGATATTTTGGTTGAGTCGGGCTACAACTTTAATTCAAACGACTACCTAGCCGGCGTTCGTAACTTCTATGCAGACAACCAAGGCAAGATGGTTGGTATGCCTTTCAACAGTTCGACACCAGTTCTTTACTACAACAAAGACCTTCTCGCGGAAGTCGGTGCTGACGCGCCCAAAACTTATGAAGAACTAGAAGTCGTTGCTAAAAAGCTGAAGACAGAAGGACACATCGCGTTTTCTCAATCTCTGACGCCGTGGATTATGTTCGAGAACTTTAAATCTCGCCACAATCTTCCGGTCGCGGACCAAAACAACGGCTACGATGGCTTATCCACTAAGATCATGTTCAACACCAAAGACATGATGATGCACGTTAGCAAGATGAAAGAGTGGTCAGACCTAGGTTACTACAAGTATTACGGCAGCGACTGGGATGCAAACCAAACCCCTTTCGAGCGCCAAGAAGTGGCAATGTGGATGGGTTCTTCAGGCTCATTCGGTGGCTTACGTAACCGCGTACCTTTCGAATTAGGCACAACATACCTTCCATACTGGAAATCGGTTAACCCAGATGCTGGCTTAACCTTCATTGGTGGTGCGGCTCTGTTTGCACTCAATGGCCATGACCAACAACAAGACAAAGGTGTCGCAGCGTTCTTTGATTACCTAACTAAGCCTGAAACTCAGGTTTATTGGCATAAGACCACTGGCTATGTACCTGTCACAACCGCTGCATATGACCTAGCGAAAGAGTCTGGCTATTACAACGAACAACCAGACGCAGAAGTGGGCGTCAAGCAGTTAAGCCTAGAATCGGGCGAATGGACTAAGGGTTACCGCTTAGGTTACTACCCTCAGATTCGTGAAGTAATGCATCGTGAATTCGACAACATCTTCTCTGACCGCTCTAGCGTCGAGAACAGCCTCAATAAAGTCGAAGATGAGAGCAGCAAACTGCTGAAACGCTTCGCTCGTACAATGAACTAATTTAGCTTTTTAACCAAAGCAGATTACTGGGCTAAAGGCTTAACAACCCAAAGCTGTTCATTGCTCCTCAACACTTGTCACTGCGTCATTAAAACGTAACTGCAAGGTGTGAGGAGATTCTTCACTCACGCCATTTCTTGCTCCAAAAACTACAACTCAATTGGAAGCATGCCTTGTTATAGCGCGATTGGTCACGAAAACTAACAGTGGTTCAAGCCACTCATTTTGGGATTACCCTGTGGAACGACGTCAGCAATTCTTTCACTCTCCGCTGCCTTACCTATTTTTGGCGCCTCAGATACTCATCATTGCGGTTTTCTTTATCTACCCTGCAGCAAAGGCGGTTTACCTTTCCTTTATGCTGGAAGACCCTTGGGGCACCTCTTCGCTCTTCGTGTGGTTCGAAAACTATCAAATGCTATTTGAATCGAGCGAGTATCTAAGCTCGATTGGTTTCACCTTAATGTTCGCAATCGTGGTCTCTTTTTTATCGCTTGCCTTAGCGCTGCTGCTCGCCGTAAAAGCCGACAACATCATTCATGGACAAGGGGCTTACAAAGTCACCCTCACTTGGGTATATGCCGTTGCTCCCGCGATTGCAGGCGTTATCGGAGCTTTCCTGTTTAACCCGCACATTGGCGTGTTCACGGAGATATTTGCAGTGGTGGGTTGGGATTTCAGCTTCCAGACCGATCCTGTGGATGCCACGTTGGCTCTGATATTGGTGTCGGTGTGGAAACAAGTTTCGGTGAATTTCATCTACTTTCTGGCTGGGCTTCAATCGATCTCTTACGCCGTAAAAGAAGCGGCGATGCTGGATTGCGTCAGCGACTCAAAACGTTTCTGGACCATTACTTTCCCGCTACTCGCGCCAACTGGATTTTTCCTACTGGTCATCAACCTCACCTACTCGTTCTTTGAAACCTTTGGCGTAATCGACACCATGACCAATGGCGGCCCGGGTGGCGGCACTACGTCGTTAGTGTACAAGGTGTATCGAGATGGGTTTGTTGGCGCAGATTTGGGTGGCAGCTCTGCGCAATCAGTTGTGTTGTTGCTACTGGTGCTCACTCTTACATTTATCCAGTTTCGCGTTGTAGAAAAGCGTGTTCATTACTAGCCGACTACAGCTAGGTTTTAACGCGACAGGAGTTATTTATGAAAAGTAATAAGGTCTCTGACCACCTAATTTTAATTGCTGGGATGCTGTTTATGTTAGTCCCTATCTGGCTAATCTTCGCCAGCTCAACGCATAACCCGAACACCATTGTCAGCGAAGGCCTGCAATGGCTTCCAGGCGATAACTTTACGGCCATTTATAGCGAAGCTTGGAACAAAAGCATGGGCTTCAGTGGCGAAGTCACCGCCAGCAAAATGATCGCCAACTCAATGATCATGGGGTTAGGTTTTGCGATCGGTAAGATCATCATTTCGATGATGGCGGCGTATGCTTTGGTTTATTTTAGACTGCCTTATGCGACAGCTTGGTTCTGGTTGATCTTCGTAACCCTGCTGCTGCCATTAGAAGTGCGCATTATCCCCTCCTATGAAGTTGTCGCAGGGCTTGGGCTGCTTAATAGCTATACAGGATTGATTCTACCTCTGATCGCATCCGCCACCGCGACCTTCTTTTTTAGGCAGTTCTTCAAAACCATTCCCGATGAATTATTAGAAGCCGCACAATTAGACAACGCAGGCCCGTTTCGATTCTTTGTCGACATCTTACTGCCACTGTCTAAAACCATGATCGCCGCTATCTTCATCATCATGTTTGTAGTGGGTTGGAACCAATATCTTTGGCCAATCATGATGACCACGGACGAAGGCTACAACACCATCGTGATGGGCATCAAACAAGTACTCAACAACATCAATGAAACCAGTTTACCGCGCTACGACTATGTTTTTGCCATGGTGATTTTAGCCATGTTGCCACCCGTTTTAGTGGTGGTTGTATTTCAGCGTTGGTTTGTAAAAGGGCTAGTAGAAAGTGAAAAATAATAACGACACAAATCAAATGAACGATAACCGCATTCAATCACTCGATGAGTACAAGATGTCTCACCCAGCTTCTCCGCAAAAATCAGAGGACACCCCGATGCCAAAGTTAAAACAAACGTTAGGGCACACCCAAGCCACTCACAACCATACGCACAAAGCAGCTACCATGTTAAGCATCAAAAACTTGGTAAAGACTTATGAGAACGGTCATCGTGCAGTGAAAGATGTCTCGCTTGATATCAAAAAAGGTGAGTTCCTTGTATTGGTTGGTCCTTCGGGCTGCGGCAAGTCTTCAATTCTGCGTTCTATCGCAGGCTTGGAAAGCATCTCTGGCGGTGAGATTCACTTGGGTGGTCGTCGTGTTGATAACGAAAAACCGGCACTGCGTGATATCGCCATGGTCTTTCAGAATTACGCGCTCTACCCTCACATGACGGTGTATAAAAACTTGGCTTATGGTTTAAAAAACCGAGGTGTCAGCCAACATGTGATTGAAGAGAAGATTGAGAAAGTCGCCAAGACACTCAAAATCGAAGAGTACCTAGACCGCAAACCAGCAAAACTTTCTGGTGGCCAACGCCAGCGTGTTGCCATGGGACGTGCGATCGTACGCGACCCTCAACTGTTCCTGTTTGATGAGCCTTTATCTAACCTCGATGCCTCGCTGCGCGCTCACATGAGATTAGAAATCAAAAAGCTACAACGCGAGCTAGGCGTGACCAGTGTTTACGTGACTCACGACCAAGTCGAAGCCATGACACTAGCCGATAGAATCGTGGTTCTCAAAAAAGGTCAGATAAAACAAGTTGGCACACCAAGAGAAGTCTACCACCAGCCTGCCAGTACCTTTGTGGCAAGCTTCATTGGCAGCCCCGCGATGAACTTCTTAACTGCCACGCTCGATGATGGCTATCTTGAAATCGGCGATCAACAAATGTATCTGCCAGAGTACGCTCACGTTAAAGATGCGACTATCACGCTTGGCATTCGCCCTGAACACTCTGAGGTTTGTTCCGAATTGAAGATGAACACCTTGCCTCTCGAACTGCGTATCAGTGTGGTTGAGCCGTTGGGGCCGAATCAATTAGTTCATGGCCTTGTTAACGACCAACCCTTTATCGCCGTCACGCCAGAAACGACACTATGCCAAGTACTGCCGCTCGGATTAAGCATCGATAAATCCAACCTACATATTTTTGATGGCCGCGGGAAGCGTATTCAGCCGAATAACTTCACCTCACAAGAGTTACACGAAGAGACAACAAGCTTAACGACGGCTCTAGCTTAATGGAGTACACTGATATTTAATGCGTTTTTACGGTGCGTCTTTAAGAAGGATTAATTATGTCGTCTATCATCGTAGGTCATCGGGGTGTAGCTGGTACTCACCCGGAAAATACCAAAGCAAGCATTGAACAAGCCGCTAAACTCGGTTTGAAATGGATTGAAGTAGATATTCAGCCAACTCAGGATGATCAACTTGTGGTTTGTCATGACCACACTCTTGAGCGCTGCAGCGATGGCAAAGGGCGTGTTGATGAACATACCCTTGCCGAATTGCGTCAGCTCGATTTTGGTAGTTGGAAGTCTGAGCAATTCGCTGGAGAGAAAATACTGACGTTGGAAGAGTTACTCGCTCTTGTTGAGCAGTACGATCTCAGCGTTAACTTGGAGATCAAAGTCGATAGCCGACACCAAGCACCTCATGTGGTGGATCTGCTGCATTCAGAACTGATTCGTTCAAACCTCGATACCGACCGAGTGCTGCTTTCAAGCTTCAGCCATCAAGTGGTTGCTGAAATGGCTCGTCACCTGCCAAGATATCGCGTTGGTGTGATCACAGAGCAATTAACGCAAGACGATTTACTGCTGATTAATGAAGTAGAAGCGTTCAGCTGCCACATGAATTACGAACACGTGATTCAAAGCGATCTTGATACGCTCAGCGAAGCGAACATTCAAACATGGTGCTACACCGTAAACGATTCATCTCGCTTCGAATTTCTCTCAAATGTGGACGCGGTATTCACTGATTTTCCAAATAAATTCAGCTCGATAAATTGACCCCGCAAATACAATAAAAGTCACCCTGAGAGACTTTAAAATTAACCTCTAGAAACCTCAAAATTAGGTAGCAAACACAAGTGAGTAGGAGTACATTCCGCTACTCACTTGGTTTCATTAGCTCGCTCTATTCAGACAGCTTCATTGGTTACTTAATTTATGGATCTCATTTTTAGTCCAACTTTCCCAATTTTGGGTGCAATCTTCATTTTCGCCGCTATTGTTCGTGGCTTCTCAGGATTCGGTTTCACCTTAGTGGCATTGCCATTAAGTGCGTTGTTCGTGCCTGTTATCGAACTGGTTCCTGTTTTCATGTTGATCGACCTACTCGGCAATGTTCAATTGCTGCCTAAGGTTCGAAAGCACGTTAACTGGCGCTGGGTTTCAAAGGTATTTATCCCTTGTTTTGCCTTCACACCTGTTGGCTTACTTCTGCTTAAATCGGTTAGCCAAGACACGATCATCTTGATCATCAGTGCCTTCATCTTTGCGTCTGCACTCATGATATACAAAGGTTTTCAGTATAAAAGCGAACCAAGATTTGCTCCTTATATTCTAGGCAGCCTTGCTGGGATCATGAATGGCGCGGCGTCGATGTCTGGGCCTCCAGTTGGCACACATGCCTTGGCAAGCCCAGTTGCTCCTCACATTGCTAGAGCTGGCCTGATTGCCTTCTTCGTGTTGGCGGATTCGAGTGCGTTTGTCTCAGCATCCATCGCTGGATTGGTCGATCGTGATGTGGTTTGGCTGACTCTTGTGCTCTTGCCAAGCAGTATGTTTGGCGGCTATGTGGGTTCTAAGTTGTTCGAGAGATTTGGTGGAGAGAAGTTCAAGCCCGTGACTATTGCGCTGCTTATCGTGATTGCTATTTTCAGTGCAGGCCGAGTCTTATTGTAACGAGCTTGATAAAGTTTGAAATCACTCTATGAAAAGAGTTCTGGAAATGGGTGCCAATATCTACCATTCGATGTGGATAGGGGTACCCATTTTTACGAGTTGGATAAACTCATCCATGTCTTGATTAGTTAGTGCAATACAGCCATCGGTCCAATCAAAGCTTTGAATAAAGCTCGGTGAACGACGCTCACCATTTTTGATACCGTGGATTTTGATGTTCCCACCAGGGTCGACATCATTGTTTTCTGCCCACTGTCTATCCGAAGGTTGAGGGTAGTTGATATGTACTGAGCGATAGAAATCCGACTCTTCCATCACATAGTCGAGTTGGTATTCCCCTTCAGGTGTTCGGTTGTCCCCTTCAAAGCGTTTATGCCCTTTTGGTTGCTTGCCGAGTGCAATACGAAACTCCTGAATCACCTCATCCCCTTTCATCAGATACATTCTACGTTTCGACTTATCCACTTTGACTAAGGTAACCACTTGCAGCAATGGATCGATCTCTGGGACATCGTCCGGAACATTATAAAACTGTCGAGATGAGCTTTGAGGTGGGCGCTTTGATGAGCCTTGAGAAAGCTGAGCTACCTGTTTATCTGAATCATGGTTAAGCACATCATCGACAATAATCACATGTTGGGATTTTGAGCCTGATGAAGAGGACGAAGAAGACGTTGATACGCGCTGAGAGTGGGAAGGTGCAGACTCAAACACAATGGTTTCAATCGCGGTCGCGTCAGACACTATTTTTTCAACCACAACCTTTTTCGCTTCCGGTGACGGAACATATTGTGGGGTATCGGTAGCAGATACCGTCACTGAATAAATCAGCGAACTCGATAAAAGCATGCACAGTGTTAAAGGCAAAAAACGACGCACCTTTAGATCTCCTCAAAACTCATGGACATGGTTCGAGACTGAGTTTCCATTCCTAGCGACTCATAGAAACTTTGAGCTTGTTGGTTAAACTCCATCACCTCTAACCTAAGTTCTATCGCACCTCTCGCTTGCGCCCATTGGTTGAACGACTTCATTAATGCGCGCCCAGCTCCTTGGCTCTGAACCTGATCGCTCACCACAATGGTGTTTACCCTTGCCACCTTGTGTGACTGGATAAAACTGACGCCTTTATTCTGCGTGACCTTACCCGCTAAAAAGCCAACCACTTGCTTCTCATCAACCGCAACAAAGAATGCGCCAGTCGGGTCAATCATCAAGCCTAACCAATACTCTTCACTGTCTGCAAAGCTTTGAGAAGGCGGCGCAAACACCATTGGAGCACCAAGATGATGTTGACGGTTTATCTGATCAGAGAGCGCTAAGATCGCGTTAATGTCAGTTACCTTGGCTGTCCGGATTTGCATATCATCACCTTGTTTGAATTCAATAACACCTTAGCAAAAATGGCTTAGTTGTGCACCGTTACACTGGTCGACTCAGACGCTCTGTGAAGGTGGGTTACCAATATTAGGCACTAAGTTTGGGGAAATTGTTCCGTAAATCTCAGGCACATTGCCAGCCTTTGAGTGCTACTATCTCTGCAGAATCAATACACTAACGACTGGACACCTCTATGATTAAGTTCGCTGTAATTGGAACCAATTGGATTACACAAAAATTCGTTCAAGCTGCACATGAATCGCAATCGATGCAGTTGGCTGCGGTTTATTCACGAAACCTAGAGAGCGCTGCGCAATTCGCACTAGAATTTGGTGTTGAAGCCACCTACGATTCACTCGATGCATTAGCCAATGACAGCACGGTCGAAGCTGTGTACATCGCTTCACCAAACTCACTGCACTGCGAACAGTCCATCTTCATGATGGAACACGGTAAGCACGTTATCTGTGAAAAGCCGGTTGCATCAAACATTGATGAAGCAACACGCATGTTCGAAGTCGCTGAGAAAAACGGTGTGGTGTTGTTTGAGGCGTATAAATCTCAATTCCTACCAAACTTTAAGCAAGTCCAACTCGGCCTAGAAAAGATCGGCAAGGTACATAAAGCGCACATCAACTACTGCCAGTATTCATCGCGTTACCAGAAATACCTTAACGGCGAGAACCCAAATACCTTCAACCCAGCTTTCTCTAACGGTTCATTAGTCGATATTGGCTTCTACTGCGTAGCTGCAACGGTTGCTCTGTTTGGTCAGCCAGAAAATGCTCAAGCTTCAGCAAAGCTGCTTGAATCAGGGGTAGATGCACATGGCTGTGCGATCTTCCAATACCCTGAGTTTGACGTGACTCTTGCTCACTCTAAAGTCAGCGACTCTTACGCACCAAGCGAGATCCAGGGTGAACAGGGAGCGATCATCATCGATCACATTGCAGAGTGCACCGACGTTAAGATCCGCTATCGTGATGGTAGCATTGAAAACCTCACTCAAGCACAGAGCGAAAACTCAATGAGCTACGAAGTACAAGCCTTTGCAGGCTGCATTGAAGGTGATAAGGAAACTCAAGCTCAAGCCAAACTGCGAGCTTTAACCGTTGCCAAGTTGATTACAGAGATGCGTCAGCAAGTTGGTGTCGTTTATCCAGCCGATAAATAACATCGTCATTAGGTTAACCAGCTGATTTTTAACAAATACCGATTTATACATAACTAAATTTAATCTTTACGACAAACAACCGGATTAGTCGATTGGGGTACCATCTGTTTAAATCCGCGTTCGATATCTATCGTATTAATTTAATTTATTGAAGGTGTGTAAAGTGTTTTCAGTTGATGATCGCGTTGTAGCAACAAAAGGTGTTGAGCTTGGTGAAATGGTTGTAATTGGCCTAAGTGCTGGTGGCGGCTACGTTCACGTTACAACAGTAGAAGGCGCAATAATGACGCTTACTTACCCTGCAAAAGACCTTAAAAAAGCATAGTTTAACCGCTCCGCTCTTTTAGTAGTCACTCTGCTAAAGGTAACAAAATTGAGGCCTTGGCTGATTCCACTCTTCTGCATTAGAGTGAACAGCCAGGGCCTTTTTTATGCCTGCAATTCCTTAACAGCCTTCCCATTACTTTACTCGTTGCAGTAAAACCGAATCCAACAGACAATAGAATCAATCAAAGAGTATTTACACCAAGTACTTATTGACTGTTGATGCCTACGGTTTATAGATGCTTAGCGTTTATTGACGCTTAGTATTCGCAAGACTTTCTGGTACATTAGCATTATCTTATATTTATAATGACCTGAACTGAGGGAAGCTATGAAGCTTTATATTTACGACCACTGCCCTTTCTGTGCAAGAGTAGCCTACATTGCTCAATCTCTAGGCTTGGACATCGAGCTTGTCTCTGTCGATTATGATGACGCCCAAACGCTTATCGATCTGATCGGTAAAAAAATGGTGCCTGTATTACAAAAAGACGACGGTTCTATCATGGCTGAAAGCCTAGATATCATCGCGTACTTTATGGACTTAAAATCAAGAGACGAGCAACGCGTACCATCAGAGCAAGTCACTGTGTTCCAAACTCGCGCATTCCCACTAAGCCAGCGCATCGGTTTGCCACGTTGGTGGAAACTGGATCTTGCTGAATACCAATCACCAGCAAGCAAAGAAGCGTGGCGTGCAGCCAAAGAGACTGAAGAGCTCAACTTCGATAAGCTGATTGAGCAAACGCCCCAGTTTGTTGAACAGGTTAACCCGCTTCTGAAAGATGCAGAGTTACTTCTGAACCTAGAAAATGGTGAGTCGTCATTGCCTCTTATCGATCAAGCGGTGTACTTCTCTATGTTGCGCGGTTTCTGTGTAGAGCCAAGCATCGCATGGCCACCAGCGCTAGAACGTTGGTTAGAGAAGCAAAGTGAAACGCTAAAGCTCTCTTTACTTCGCTAAAAAGTGTCTTTGATTCGCTAGCGCGATTGCAACGAGCACAAACAAAAAATCGAAGCTCTCAGGTATCTACCCTGTTAGCTTCGATTTTCTATTAGCTGCCCATTATTTCTAACTGACCAAGCCTTTTGTTACGCCAAGCTCTTGTTACACCAAGATCTTGTTACTACAACAGGCGTCTTCTCAAACCAGTTCGCTCCAAGATTCGTGTCGAGATCTCTTCAACCGATAATGAAGACGTGTTGATGTAAGGTATCGCTTCTCGGCGGAACATCGCCTCTACCGTTTGTAGCTCATACAAACATTGCGAATCACTCGCGTATTCACTGCCCGCTAAACGGTTCTCACGAATCTCAGTCAGCCTTTCTGCATCAATGGTTAAGCCAAACAACTTGTGTCGGTAAATCTCGAACTCAGGCAGTAGCTTCAAGCGCGCTAAATCGTCATGGATGAATGGATAGTTCGCTACGCGCAAACCAAACTGCATCGCCATGTACAAGCTTGTTGGTGTCTTACCGCTTCGAGATACACCTAACAAGATGATGTCGGCTTCTTCCAGCCCTTTGAGCGTGATGCCATCATCGTGCGCGAGTGTGTATTCGATCGCAGCTATACGGTCAAAATACTTGACCGAATCCTTATTCACACTGCGTGAGCGTTGCAGTTTAGGCACAGGTGCCATCTGAATATCATCCTGAACCTTTTGAACGATACTCTCCAACACGTCATAACAGTGCGCGGGCGCTTCTAGCAATTTCGCTTTGATATTGGGAATCACAATCGAAAAAAACACCAACGGTTCTAACCCGGTATCGCGATACGAAATTTCGATCTCTTTTAATAAATCAGAAAGTTTGTCCTCACTTTCCACAAACGGAAAGGTTTTTTCATTGGCTTTGAATGGGAATTGACCTAGAACAACATGCCCTAAAGTCTCGCATGTTATGGCCGTTCCATCAGAAACATAGAATACATCACGACTTTGAATATCAATTTGCATTTTTTATTTAATGTTTAAAATTATTTTGAGTAGGATGGGAACCATAATATAGATAATAAAACCCTGCTGACTATTACGTCCCCCACAGCTTTAAAAAATAATTTACATTTTTTTAAACTGACACGTAATCGTTTGCCTTTAAATCCCTACAATGCTTGCTATGTTTCTGGAGAAATAAATGCAAAATAACACCCTATGGTTCAATGGCCTTTCCATGGAAGATGTCGACAAAGTCGGCGGTAAGAATGCTTCACTTGGCGAGATGGTTTCTAACCTAGCCAACGCTGGCGTATCAGTACCTAATGGTTTTGCTACCACATCTTATGCGTTTAATAACTTTCTTGACTACAAAGGTCTTGATGAGCGCATTCACCAACTCCTTGATGAACTTGATGTTGAAGACGTTGACGCACTGCGTAAGACAGGTGCAACGATTCGACAATGGGTTCTAGACGCTCCCTTCCCAGAATCACTAGAGCAAGACATCCGTGATAACTACCGCGAACTGATTGAAGGCAACGAAGAATTGTCTGTTGCGGTTCGTTCATCGGCAACGGCTGAAGACCTTCCAGATGCTTCTTTTGCAGGCCAGCAAGAAACCTTCCTTAACGTGAAAGGTATCGATGCGGTTATCGAAGCGACTAAACACGTGTTCGCTTCTCTGTTTAACGACCGTGCTATCTCTTACCGAGTACACCAAGGCTTTGACCACCGAGGCATTTCATTGTCTGCGGGTATCCAGCGTATGGTTCGCTCAGACAAAGCTTCTTCAGGTGTGATGTTCACGCTTGATACTGAATCAGGCTTCGACCAAGTGGTATTCATCACCTCTTCTTGGGGCCTAGGTGAAATGGTCGTACAAGGCGCGGTGAACCCAGACGAGTTCTACGTTCACAAGCCAATGCTAGAAGCGGGTCACTACCCAGTGGTTAAAAAGACGTTTGGTTCTAAGTTGATCAAGATGATCTACTCAACCAACCAAGAGATCGGCAAGCAAGTTGATATCATCGACACTGATACTCAAGAGCGTAACAAGTTCTCACTGAACGATAAAGAGATCAAAGAACTAGCAAAACAAGCGATGATCATCGAGAAGCACTACCAACGTCCAATGGACATTGAGTGGGCAAAAGATGGCATCGATGGCAAGCTTTACATCGTTCAAGCTCGTCCTGAAACCGTATGTTCTCAAAGCGACCAAAACGTTATCGAGCGTTATGAGCTAAACAACAAGGCAGATGTACTAGTTGAAGGCCGTGCTATCGGTCAACGTATCGGTTCTGGCCCTGTTCGCTTGGTTGATTCTCTAGACCAAATGTCACTGGTTCAAGAAGGCGACGTACTAGTAACCGACATGACAGACCCAGACTGGGAACCTGTGATGAAGAAAGCCTCTGCGATTGTGACTAACCGTGGCGGCCGTACTTGTCACGCAGCGATCATTGCTCGTGAGCTTGGTATCCCTGCAATTGTTGGTTGTGGTACCGCGACAAGCAGCCTGAATGATGGCGACACCGTAACAGTGTCATGTTCAGAAGGCGAAACAGGCTACGTTTACAACGGCGAACTCGACTTTGAGATCAAGCGTTCTGAGGTTGATGAGCTACCAATGCTGCCAACCAAAGTAATGATGAACGTGGGTAACCCTGATCGTGCCTTCGACTTCGCTCAAATCCCGAACGAAGGTGTTGGCCTTGCTCGTCTTGAATTCATCATCAACAAGATGATTGGTATTCACCCTAAAGCTCTGTTGAACTTCGATGAGCAAACTGACGAAATCAAAGCAGAAATCAACCAGCGTATTCGTGGCTACAAAGATCCTATTGATTTCTATGTAAGCAAGCTAACGGAAGGCATCGCGACTATCGCGTCTGCATTCTGGCCTAAGCGTGTGATCGTACGTATGTCTGACTTCAAGTCGAACGAGTACAGCAACCTTGTTGGCGGTAAAACGTTTGAACCACATGAAGAGAACCCAATGCTGGGTTTCCGTGGTGCATCTCGTTACATCTCACCAGTCTTTGAAGACTGTTTCGAGCTTGAAACTCAAGCGCTAAAACGCGTTCGTAACGAGATGGGACTAAAGAACGTTGAAATCATGATCCCATTCGTACGCACTCCAAGTGAAGCGGCATCGGTTATCGACATTCTGGCCAAATTTAACCTTCGTCGTGGCGACCAAGGTCTGAAAGTCATCATGATGTGTGAGCTTCCATCCAATGCGATTTTGGCTGATGAGTTCTTGAAGTACTTCGATGGTTTCTCTATCGGTTCGAACGACATGACGCAGCTGACACTTGGCCTAGACCGAGATTCAGGTGACGTGGCACACTTATTCGATGAGCGTAACCCAGCGGTGAAAGCGATGCTGAAAATGGCCATCGATGCAGCAGCTAAAGCGGGTAAATACGTCGGCATTTGTGGCCAAGGTCCATCTGACCATGATGACCTAGCTGAATGGTTAATGGAGCAAGGCATCAGCTCGGTTTCGTTGAACCCAGATACGGTTATCGACACCTGGTTGAAACTGGGTAACGTAGCAAATAAATAACGCTTCGTGCGATACCTAAACGACAAAAGCCAGTCACGATGAAGTGACCCCGTAAAGTTGGACATTTCTGTTAAGCGGCTTTCAAGGCCTGAGTTCGATATTCCATCGGAGTCAGGCCTTTTAGTTTCACTTTTATACGTTTGGTATTGTAGTACTCGATGTATTCTTTAATTTGCTCTATCAGAGCACCTGCATCTTCAAAGCTTTGGTTGTGATACATCTCTGTTTTGAGTAAAGCAAAAAGTTTTCAGCAACAGCATTATCCAAGCAGTTACCTTTTCTCGACATGCTTTGCGTTAACCCACTCTCCGCTACCTTTTTCTGATAGTGTCGATGACGATATTGCCAACCTTGATCGCTATGTATAATTGGCTTTGAGTTGGGTTTAAGCGTAGATATAGCCTCCGTCAGCATATCCGTGACAAGCGGCAAACAAGCATTTTTGGCCACTCTATAAGCAACCACTTCCTGAGTAAACAAGTCGACAACGGGAGACAAGTATACTTTCTGCTCTTTGACTTTGAACTCCGTGACATCAGTTACCCATTTTTCATCGGGTTGAGTCGCACTAAAATCTCTTTCAAGCACGTTAGGAGCAGTTGTTCCAGACTCACCTCGGTATGAACGATACTTTTTAATCCTGACCGTCGATTTAAGGTTGAGCTGAGCCATAAGCCTTTGAACCGTTTTATGATTGAGCACGAACCCCTGATTTTTTAATTCCAAGTGAATACGGCGGTAGCCGTATCGGCCCTTATGTTCATGATAAATTGACTTTATCAACTGCAGCTCACGTTCGTAGCTATTTGGGCGCTTGCTTGTTTGAGCCTGATAATAAAAGACACTTTTGCCAGCTGTAGAGTGTGCAGTAAGTGCTTCAACGGGTACTGGCCTTTAAGAGTTAGAGCTATGACCGCTTTTTCTTTGTTCGACGGTTTTTTCCTGCTCCAACTCTTCCAACTTTTTAGAACGGCATTCTCGGTTCGTAAGTAGACCAACTCCTCTTTTAGCTCCTCAAGTGTCATTTCATTATCAGGCTTAGTGGTACGTTGAGGTTGCTGTTTCATTGAGGGTTTTCCTTTCTGGCGCATTTTGAGCCCCTTGATACCGAGCTCATTAAATCGTTTGAGCCAGACAGAGAGTATCCCAGGGGATGAGAGGTTTAATACTGCGCTAGTGTGCGTGAGAGACCATTCATTCGTCCACATTAAATTCAATGCTTTTCGTTTTGTCTGAGCAGTAGCAGCATGCTTAGTTGGTAAAAATGAAGCAGTGCCGTGGATGGCAAACACTTGAGCCCAATACCGAACCTGTCTTGACGAAATTGAATATTGTTTGGCTAAGTAGAGAGATGACGTGCCATCTAAGTATTGCTTAGCAATGATACATTTTAGCTCTCGGCTATATTTGGACATAAAAAGACCCCCAATAATTGGTGTCCAACTATTGGGGGTCAGTTCACGATGACTGGCTTTTTTTAGGTTCTTTGCATGTTAGCAAGCTAGGGGGTTAGAAGTAGTATCTCACACCAATCCAAGCCTCGGTTTGCCAATCATTCGGCATTGATACACCTTTCACATCAACATCTGCTTTGGTAATGTCATAACGCGTATTCAACCACCAAGTTCTTGCACTGTTCATCGGTACATTTAATGATGTTTTAAATGAGAAATTCTGCATATCGATGTCATCGCCAGAAAGGTCCTGCCACTCAGGTACTAGAGATACATAAGCGCCAGAGTCACCGAGATGTTTCGCTGTAATCAAACCAAGCGAGTATCCCGTTAGGTCATCTTTAGATGAAGTAATACCAGGGATCTCCATACTACCCGTCATAAGCCCTGCTCTTGGAAAGAGTAGGAAACCACCAGTGTAAGCAGGATTAATCGCAACAACTCCACCAACCGACAACAAATCGTTTTTAATGCTAGTACGCGTATTAATGTAGTCTAATGAAAGACCCACTTTAGGCGTCGCCTTAGTACCCGTATCAAAGACATGGAAATACTGAACTCTAGAGTTACTGTACTCAGTGCCAAACTGGTCTGGATCGCGAAGCGCTGTGTTACTTTCATCGACAAACGTCGCTTCAGCAAGTAGGGCAAACTGTTGGCCGTTGTCTAAGCCGCCAGAGACTTGTCCCTGAAATTGAATATCTGAGCTACCATTCAACATCAATGCAGCTTGAGTATAAACTTTGGTGACATCAGCAGGGTCGATAACTCGTTCTGTATCTGAATCTGCATGTGCAGGAAGGGCTAGACCTAAACTCAACGGGATTAATAGAGCAAGCTTTTTCATTATATCTCTCGAAAGTCGTTTGCTTCCTCCTTGAAGCCTGAAACATCCTGTTGGGTAATAAATAGATTATTTGTCTGCAACTAGTTTTGCTGCTGAACGCATTAGTGCTGGGCCTTTATTCTCACCAAAACCAGAGTGGTATGGGTTGGTTGAGAACATCACGCCTACGAAATCACGTTCCGGATCGATGTAAATGAACTGGCCAAGGTTGCCACTTTTTGACATCGCACCGTCATTGAACACATAGTCGAATTGATAAGCGTTGTAGTCAGCCTTTTCGTTAAAAGCGTGCACTGAACTACTCTCTTTACTAGTACCTACGAAGCCTTTTGGATTGCCACCAGTATGAATGCGATCAATCACCGCTTGTGAAATCACAGGTTCATCAGCCACTGCTTTCCAGCTTGGTGTAAATAGTGTTCCCCAACGCGCCATATCTTCTAAGGTCGTTGAAACCAAGCCTACGGCAATAGCCATTCCATCTGGCGTTAGATTGAACTGCATAGGCTGGCGAGCATGTACTTTAGACCAAACACGGTCTTCAAATACCTCGGTCCAAGTCTTGTTTTCAATGTTTTCTACTAGCTTGGTCAAAACCATTGTATTGATAGAGGCATAGCG
Source organism: Vibrio sp. ED004 (assembly GCF_023206395.1). Lineage (NCBI taxonomy): Bacteria > Pseudomonadati > Pseudomonadota > Gammaproteobacteria > Vibrionales > Vibrionaceae > Vibrio > Vibrio sp. ED004. The sequence goes on from NZ_CP066150.1 coordinate 1,773,644, forward strand.
GAAATGATCACCCGCTTTCTCACCCTCTAGCTGCTGTGCTCCTTTCGCAACATTCATCCACGTTTCCATCTCACCGGTTTTAGCTCTTGGCGAATTAAACGATGCAGCAAAGAAACGCACTACGTCAGAATCAGGATTCAGTATCGATTCAAGCGTTTCTTCGTTGTCTAGCGCAGTCGACATATTGAGAATCTGATGAACAGTGATGCCTTCCCAATTAGTTGCTTTGAGTTCGGGAACATAGTGAGTAATGTCTTGTTCAGGATCGACTTTTCCCTCTTCAACCAACATTGCGACTACTGCGCCTACTGTCGTTTTCGCTGTTGACGCCCAAACGTGGGTGTCTGTTGGGCTCATGCCTGGGTAAGCCTGATAAACAATTTCACCCTTGTGAATTAACATGAAGCCTTGAGTTCTGAACTGCTCATCCGCTAGATATTGCTCCATCGTCAGTTCACCTTTGGTTTCGGTGTTTACCGTTAATTTAGCAAGGCGTGAATCGATATTTTTAACCAATGGTTTATATTCAGCATTTGGAGCAGCAAGAGCCGTCGGCAAAAATTCACTCATGTGCATGTTGTAGTAGACACTGTGATCACCACCCATTTGCCAATGGAAGTTATTGAAATTTTCGCGAGCTGAATCAACGAAACCAGGAGTAAAAGATTGATGAGCATCTTTCACAGGTAGAGTAACCTGCGCGCCTTCAATTTTAAGTGCGGCTTCTACTGGGTTTTCTGCAAGAGCCATCGATGAAATGGCAAGTGATGAAATAAATAGGGCAATGGGTGTAAGTTTCATATTCTTCTCCTCTTTGGGTTGGAAGAAGTATATGGAGTTACGCTACACTTAATTAGGTCACTTGGTGACATTTATAGGTAAACACTAACAACAATGAAAGCATCATCGAACATAACTAACATACTATTGAGCTCTACCAGTAATATTGCCCCATACATTGCGTATTGCGATAAGAGAGCGCTTGATTGGCGTAGTGTCGCTATCGAGTGCGGCTTACCAATTGAGCTAACACAATCTAACCAATGGCTTCCTACTCAAGATTTAATTCTTTTTATTCATCGACTTGAGCGTAAGTTTGATTATTCGATTGGTATTGAGGTTGGGCGAAAAACCTCTCTGGAACAACTGTCACCACAGCTGCACTATGAGATAGAGAAATGCAGTTCGTTAGAACAAGCCATTCGCTGTTTGATCGCTGAAATGCCTAATTTGAACAACCACGTCACGATATGGACGGAGAAAAAAGAGGGATTGTGGTGGCTATGTCATCGCAGTTGCTATCATCCATCAACCTCTGGATTTGAACAATCCGAATGGTTTAGATCCCTTACAGTGATTACCCTATGCCGTAGGTTTATGGACGAAAGTTGGCAACCATCACACGCCAAGCTTGTCTCTAGTTACAACAGCGCACGTAAATTACCCAAACATTTCTTTGATTCTGATATTCAGTTTGAGCAGCAATATGGGGCGATTGCGATCCCACTGCCCGATGACTATCGCGCTATCTCAGAACAAAATAGTACCCAAGATTGGCATCAAGCAGTCAACACACTGATAAACACTTATTCGACTTTACCTTGGTTCAATATTGAGTGGTTTGCGACCATGCTTGGCATGACAAAACGAACGCTACAGAGAAACCTAAAGAGTAAAGACATTCTTTTTAAAGAAGCCAAAGAACAAGTTCGGGAAACCAAAGCAAAACAGCTACTCGAAGAGACTGACCTTTCAGTTCAAGAGATCAGTTGGCAAGTGGGTTACAGCGACTTGAGTAATTTCAATCGAGCATTCAAAGGTTGGGTTGGACAAACAGCCCCAGACTATCGACGTCAGATCCAGAACTCAGCAACAAAAAATCCGACCTAATGGTCGGACTAATTATTAACTCACAGAGCGAGTGATACCGACGACGTTAATCTAGTAACGCTCGTGCATTATCGCCTTGCTCATAGATGCAAAGACTAACACTGGATAGGACTTTGATATCACCTAAAGTCACTAGCAACGAATTGATGCCATTGGAGAGATTTTGATTCAAACGGTTAACGATGAGTTGAACCTTAGCAATATCCTCTTTTGCTTTTGGAACGCGAGTGTTCATAAAGTTAAACCACTTTTCATTCATGTTACGAGACACTTTGGCGAGTACCTCTGTGTTAGTAATGGTGAATGGTTTGTCCAGTGTCCCGCCGTCACGTAGGATATCGTAAATGATATGGCCGTTCTTTTTCGCCACCATCATATTTTTGGTATTAAGTTGCAGTTCACCAATGTGTCCATTTTCCATTTCTAGGAAGAACTTAATATCTTTGTATCCGGCATCCGTTGCACCACAGTTATATTTGGCTTTTTCACCTTTACTGGTGCCATAACGATCTTTCATCGCCGATTGATGGTGCTTAAGCTTGTCGAACTCTGTTGACAGAGCAATGATGGACTTGGCTGCAACCATATCTTGCATGGTTTCAAAAACGATCGTCATTCGCGCTGCATCTTTTAGATCGCCAATATCATAATGGCGTTTACGATTGGTAATTTTATCTAACGCACCATGAAAATCTTTAACACCTAAGTAAGCACCAGGTGGCTGTTTCAACGTGCCATTACAGACAGAAGCAACTTTTATGGCGTATTCTTTCAGCGCTTCTTGAGCTTCAACCGTCTCCATAAACATCATAAAAAGCTGCTTTTTCTTAAGTGTCGCATTAGCAACCTGACTTCGAGAACCAAAGTCTAGATTTCCATTGGCAAGCTTTTGGCTCGTTGCGTCATCCAAGTAATCATTGATTTTCTCTTTTTGAGTCATGATGTCTAATATCACTTGGTCTTGTTGCTTGTTCGCGGCGTTTAAGTAGTCGAAGTTTTCTATCTTCTGTTTTAACGCCTGAAGCCTTTGATTGTAGTCTTCGACATTTACTAAGCGGAAACCTTGAGACATGATTCCTTGCTGGTTTATCTTCGCCAATACCTTAGCTTTGTTTTTTCTTGCTTGATCCGCTGTGATCTGAATATCTTCTGTCCCTGACATATTTAGTTCCTTCTCAAATATGGGTTTAGTTAAACTCAACCCCTATGCTTATTAAACGATACTAGTTTATAGATACTGGAATTACATCAAGCAGAAATGATAAGCCTATAAAATAAATGAGGTTTGAGATACGGTTCTATAAAATTGCTCACTAAGACCTTACCCGTACAAGTTAATTATTTAACCAATCAACGCAACTACGAAATTTTCGTACTCCATAGATCTCCCGTCATTTATTGGTATCTTACTGACCTTACGTTATCCTTAGCGCAAATCTTCATTGAGAGGTTCATCAATAAAGTGAATCGACTATCAAGAATAATAAGAGTGTTATGAATTCTACTACCGCAACTCCCTCGCCTTCTCTTGGCCGACAACTCTATACCATGACATGGCCAATGCTATTTGGGGTGCTTTCCCTGATGAGCTTCCAGCTTGTAGACAGTGCTTTTATTGGCCAGTTAGGCGTGCTACCGCTCGCAGTTCAAGGTTTCACGCTGCCAATTCAGATGATCATCATTGGTGTTCAGGTAGGGCTAGGGATTGCGACAACCGCGGTTATCGCGAGAGCTATTGGGGCTAATGAGATACGCTACGCCAAACAGCTTGGCGGGTTAGTGGTTGCGATGGGAAGCATAAGTGTCGCGCTGTTCTCCGTCATCATCTATCTGCTAAGAGGGCCAATTTTACAGCTGCTTGATGCGCCACCGACGGTATTGCCGATCATCGATTCTTACTGGATCTATTGGCTGATGAGTTCTTGGACAGGGGCACTGCTCTACTTTTTTTACAGTGTGTGTCGTGCCAATGGCAATACCATGCTTCCCGGTTCAATGATGATCGCCACCAGCATCATCAACTTGATATTGGATCCTATTTTCATCTTCACGCTCGACATGGGCATCAACGGAGCCGCCATTGCGACCATCTTGGCGTTCGGCGCTGGTATTTTTATCGTTGCTCCTAAGGTGACTAAGAAGCATTGGGTGACATTTGACTGGCACGATCTTGATATCGGCAAGAGTGTTCGCTCTATTGGAAACATCATGGGGCCTGCCATGATCAGTCAACTGCTACCGCCAGTCTCTTCGATGCTCGCCACCAAACTGCTTGCAGGTTATGGCACTGCAGCCGTGGCAGCTTGGGCGTTGGGTTCTCGTTTTGAATTCTTCTCTATTGTGGCCGTGCTAGCACTGACGATGTCGATGCCACCTATGATTGGTCGCATGTTGGGTGAAAAGAACCTTGGGAATATACGTAGTCTTGTGAAGGTTGCCGTTACCTTCGTGTTAGGTTTCCAACTGGTCATCGCATTGGTGACTTGGTTATTCTCTGGCGGGTTGGCGAACCTCATGACCAGTGACAACGAAGTATCAACGATTCTGAACTACCACCTACTGGTCGTGCCAATCAGCTTAGGGCCTTTGGGTATCTGTATGTTGATGGTTTCTATCTCTAATGCTTTGGGCAAGTCTTACACCGCGTTAACGATTTCTGCATTGCGTCTGTTTGTTTTCTTCTTGCCTTGCTTGTGGGTTGGCTCTCAGCTAGCAGGGATTGAAGGTCTTTTCTGGGGTGCGATGGTAGGCAATATACTTGCCGGCACCTGTGCATGGTTTATGTACCGACGCGCGCTTGGACAAGTCGAGGCTAAGTTAGCCAACTAATACACTAGCAAGTTGTTAGCTTTTAGTTGTTAAATACAAAAAAGCAGCCACTTAGGCTGCTTTTTTAGTTTTCAGAGTGAAAGGATATCGCGTTTAAGTTAATTCAAAGTGACTCAAAAACTCACCGCAATCTTTTTGGAAAAGTGGCAATGCTTCTGCTAGCTTTTCATCATCCCAATGCCACCATTCAAGGCTTTCTAGTCTCTCGCCATAGCTAGGATCATCAAAGCGAGAGCGTAGCACCTTGGCAGGGTTACCCACCACAATCGAATATGGCGGTACGTCTTTGGTCACCACACTACCCGCTCCGACAATCGAGCCATTGCCAATCGTAATACCCGGAAGAACAATCACGCCATGACCAATCCACACATCGTGTCCAACCTGAACTTTGTCTTCCTCACGCCACGAGAACACCTCATCGTCCAAGGAAGTAGGGTCTTCACCTAGCTGATACTTGCCAGGGCGATAAGTGAAATGATGCAACGTTGGACGCCACCACGGATGATTGCTCGGGTTCAAGCGAACCGCCGCAGCAATGGATGTGAATTTACCAATCTCGGTAAACATCAGATTACAGTCGTTTTGGATATAACTGTAATCTCCAACCAGCACGTTATTTAACACGCAACGGTCAGCGATTTCTGTCCAACGTCCTAACTCAACATTGTGTAATTTACTGCTTTCCGCAACGCTAGGCTCGCAGTTTAATGTAGGTGACAAAGGTTGGCTCATAGGGTTATTTCCTCACCATCATTGAGAATACATAATCGCTGTGAAAAAGCGTGCGGGTGTTGCGTTGCCCAGCCGAGCATGTGGTGACTGACATGAATCAAACCAAGGTTTTTCGGACGACAGGTTTCATCAATATCTAATATGTGGTGAAAATCGTTATGGTTTAAGTTCGATCGAGCTTGAGGGTCTTCAATTGGCGGGTAATTACAATCGGTGATTAACCAATCAACAGGAAACTCTTTCAGCCAACGCTCGGTTTGTTTTGGCAGTCCTACCGTATCGGTTAAATACGCGAATCGCTTGCCATCAAATTCAAAGCAGTAACCAAGGCAAAGTTTAGAATGATTGAGAGGCAATGGCGTTACCGTTATTCCCTGCCAATCAAACGACTTAAACGCTTGAGCACGCAGTGAAAAATCTAGGATACCCGGATGCTTATAGAGATCATCACAACCCAACGGATCATCAGGAGAAATCACCGAGATCTTATCGCCTGCACCCCATCGGAGATCAAACAAACTCTGAACATGATCCATGTGGTAATGAGTCAATAAGATCTGATCAATCGATCCTGCGGGGAATCGGCGCATAAGGTCAGGCGCATTGGCATCTAACAGTAGAAACTTGCCATTATGTTCAAGGAACGCTGATGACTTTTCTCGTCTTAAACTGGGGTTTTCAAGGGCAGAAACACACACCGAACAATCACACCCGTAAACTGGCACCATCGCGCTGTTGGCCGTGCCTAACATGGTCAGCTTCATGCGACACCACCTGCTGGTTCTGCAAGCCTTTCAGCTTGCTCTTTTAACTGAGCAAACTGAGCGATGCTCTGTTCAAGCGTGCCACTGTTATCAATACACAGCGTATTATTGAGAGCCGATGAGCCTGATGCAGAACCCACACAATAGTCAGCCGCACGTTGCAATCGAAGGGCAATCTCAGCTTCATTTTCTCGTCCGCGGGCTCGTAAGCGGGCTTCTAAGACCTCTGGCTTAACGCTCACTACAACGGGAACTAACCGCTCGCCAAATAAGTCTCTGGCTGCATCCAAATACGCACGTGAGCCATTGACCACGACACTTAAGCCCGCATCCATCCATTGGTGAACTTCTTGACCTATGCCATAGCTCATACCATGTGCCTGCCAACTCATCGCAAACATATTGCGCGAGTAGCGAATAAAAAACTCATCATCACTGAGCTCTACATGATTTTCGCCACCAGCATCGGCCGCACGTGTGATGTAGCGATGAGCGACCACCAAGTCTTCAACAAACTGCTCTCGTAGCGCCGAGATAATTGAATCTTTCCCTGCTCCAGAAGGACCAATTACGTAATAAAGCTGGCCCGGTTTGTCAGCTTTAGGGGCAGCGTTCACCACCCCATTCACATCAAATGAGTAACCTTTAGACATGGATTAGAATACCTTCTTGCCTTCACGCCACACACGAGATACCAGCTGGTGATCATCTAAACGATGCGCTAGCACCAGATCGGCACGCTTACCTTCTGCGATGACACCACGGTCCGTTAAGCCAAGAGCTTGTGCAGGATTCAATGTCGCCAATTGCACCGCTTGTGCTACATCGAGATTGTTGCGTTCATCATTCACTAGCGTAAATACCGCATCTAACAAGCTCACTGGGTAGTAATCAGAAGACAAAATATCCAACACGCCCAAAGACGCCAGTTCATGCGCTGCGACATTACCCGAGTGCGAACCGCCACGAATAACGTTTGGCGCACCCATCATTACCTTCAATCCTAATTCGTGAGAGCGCTTCGCTGCCTCAACTGTGGTTGGAAACTCTGCGATGACCATACCCAACTCTTTAGATTCCGTCACATGCGCGCTAGTTGCATCATCATGACTTGCCGTTGGAATGTTCAACTCTCGGCACTGACGACAAATCTCATCACGGTTCTGTTTCGACCAACGTTCTGACTGAGCAACTTGGTCTTTTTCGTACACCGCCATTTCAGCATCCGTCATGTTGTACTTGCCTTGATAGTAAGTTCGATACTTATCTAGGTTCACAAACTGGCGCTGACCCGGCGCGTGATCCATTACGGAGACTAACTGCACTTCTGGCATGTTGACGTAACGCTCAAACAAACCAACCGTGGTTGAGTGCGGCACTTCGCAACGTAAGTGAATACGGTGCTCAGCACGGGTTAAACCGCGTTTCTGGCTCTCAGCCACGGTATTAATAAACTGATCGAGATTCTCTTGGCGATTACCATCTCGGTAATCCCCTAAAGCAACTGCATCAAGCACAGTAGTGATGCCCGATCCGATCAACTGTGTATCGTGTGCGCTCATTGCAGAAAGCGGTGGCCAATTCATCTTGGGTCTTGGCGTGAAGTACTTCTCTAGGTTGTCGGTATGCAGCTCAATCAAGCCCGGCATCAAGAAGCCATTTTTACCATCAAAAGCACCTGGAAGTTGACTGGTCGAGTCAGACATGTTGGCAATCACGCCGTCTCGCAACTCAACAGAGCCACGCACAACTTCGTTTTCAAGCACCAGATTTACGTTGGTAATAATCATTTGCGTCAGCTCCCTTTACGCACACGCTGTGGTGAGTTGTTTTGGTAAAATGTCTTTTTGTAACTTCACGTCATACAGTCGGTCAGCGACCAGATCTCGTGTTGCTTCGTCATGGAAGATACCGATGATTGCAGCGCCGCCTGCTTTGGCTTCTTCAATCAAACTTACGACCACAGCACTGTTGGTCGCATCGAGCGAAGCGGTAGGTTCATCAAGCAGTAAGATTGGGTAATCCACAATAAAACCACGCGCGATGTTCACACGTTGCTGTTCACCACCAGAAAAGGTTGCAGGTGCCAAGTGCCATAAATGCTCAGGTACGTTTAATCGAGTCAGCAGTAACTTGGCTCTCTGTTCTGCTTCTTGCGCACAGCCACCCATTTCCAACATAGGCTGCATCACCACTTCCAGCGCACTAATACGTGGAATCACACGCAAGAACTGACTTACCCAACCTATGGTGTGTTTACGCACGTTGATGATTTCTCGTGGCGTAGCCTTCGCAAGGTCGAGCATGCTCCCTTGATGCACAATATTAATCGAGCCAGAATCCACTAAGTAGTTGGCATATAGCGCACGCAACAGCGTTGATTTACCTGAGCCAGAGTGACCGTGCAGAACCACACACTCGCCACTGTCTACCGAGAAGTTCGCGCCGGTTAACACCGGCAATTCAACGCCATTTTGGTTGTGCAGCACAAAGGTTTTGCTGACGTTGTTTACGGTTAGTTTGGTATTCATGTCATCGTCCTTAATTCTGCAATACAGAAGAAACCAGCAGTTGTGTGTATGGGTGTTGAGGATCATCAAGCACTTGATCAGTAAGGCCGCTTTCTACTACTTCACTGCGGCGCATCACCATGAGTCGATGGGCAAGTAAACGAGCCACAGCAAGGTCGTGAGTTACGATCACCACGGCCAATTCAAGCTCTGTGACTAAGCGGCGAAGAAGATCGAGCAACTTAGCCTGTACCGACACATCCAAGCCGCCAGTTGGTTCATCCATGAAGATCAATTTCGGATGAGTCACAAGGTTGCGAGCTATCTGTAATCTCTGCTGCATGCCACCAGAGAAAGTCGTCGGCATGTCATCCATTCGATCTGTTGGGATCTCGACATCACCCAACCATTTCGCTGATTTCTCGCGAATTTCTCCATAGTTACGTTCACCCACTGCCATCAGGCGCTCACCAATATTGCCGCCCGCTGATACTCGGCCACGCAAGCCATCCATTGGATGTTGATGCACCACACCCCACTCTGTGCGCAGCAAATGGCGACGTTGGCTTTCTGCCATTTGGTATAAGTCTTCCAGTTGTGAGATTTGCTTATCCGCATCACCACGCAAGTAAATCACTTCACCGCTGTCTGGTGTTTGACGGCCAGAAAGTGACTTCAATAAGGTACTTTTGCCTGAGCCAGACTCCCCGACAATACCCAACACCTCACCAGGATAGAGATCGAAAGATACATTCTGGAAGCCTTTACCTGGCGCATACAACTTAGTGAGATTAGAGACAGACAGCAGAGGTTGCTCTGACTGATTCCATTCGTGTTTCATATTTGTCACCGCGTTCATACGTTGTTCTCCTCTCTATGACTGCCATCTAACTGTTGGCTGCTTTCTTGCTGCTCACGGCAGTAATCCGTATCTGAGCAAACAAACATATGTGAGCCTTGGTCATCCATAACCACCTCATCAAGGAAGGTATCCGTAGAGCCACAAATCGCACACGGCTCGTCCCATTTCTGAACCTCAAACGGGTGATCTTCGAAATCTAAGCTCTGAACCTTGGTGTAAGGAGGAACAGCGTAGATGCGCTTTTCACGACCTGCGCCAAACAGTTGTAGTGCTGCCATGTTGTCCATTTTCGGGTTATCGAACTTAGGGATTGGCGATGGATCCATGATGTAACGATCATTGACTCGCACTGGGTAAGCGTAAGCCGTTGAGATATGGCCAAAACGTGCGATGTCTTCATACAGTTTGACGTGCATGATTCCGTACTCTTGCAGCGCATGCATTTTACGAGTCTCAGTTTCACGAGGTTCAATAAAGCGCAGCGGCTCTGGGATCGGCACCTGATACACCAAGATCTGATCTTCTTGAAGATCAACTTCAGGAATACGGTGACGAGTCTGAATAATGCTCGCTTCCGTCGTTTTTTCAGTCGTGTTTGCACTGGCGATGGACTTGAAGAACTCACGAATCGACACGGCGTTTGTTGTGTCATCTGCCCCTTGGTCAATCACTTTTAGCGTGTCTGGCTGGCCAATTATTGCAGCGGTGATCTGAACACCACCCGTTCCCCAACCATAAGGCATTGGCATTTCGCGCCCACCAAATGGCACTTGATAACCCGGAATAGAAACCGCTTTAAGCAAAGCACGGCGAATCATGCGCTTGGTTTGCTCATCAAGGTAACCGTAGTTGTAACCCGTCGCACCTACTGGGCTTTGAGATGCTGTTTCTTCAGTATTGAATGGCGCTGAATCGTTACCTATCGGTGCATTAAGCGTTGCTGTGTTCATGACTGACCTCCTTGTTCGTCATTACCTGGCTGAGCCATCAATTCATCGTGCTCTTTGTGCATTTTTCTCAGCAGTTCCAGTTCTGCTTGGAAATCGACGTAGTGAGGAAGTTTAAGGTGAGAGACAAAGCCTGCGGCTTCTACGTTGTCTGAGTGAGAAAGGACAAACTCTTCATCTTGTGCTGGGCCATCGACAGGCTCATCGTATTCTGCGGCTTGCAAAGAACGGTCAACCAACGCCATCGACATTGCTTTACCCTCGGTCGCACCAAACGTTAAGCCGTAGCCACGAGTCAGTTTGGCTTTCTGCTGTTTATTTCCAACAAAGCCATTGATCATCTGGCACTCTGTCAGTTCAATTTCACCAATATCGATGCTGAAACCTAACTCTTCTGGCTCAATCGATAGCGTTGAAAAGCCCGTACGAATCTCGCCCGCGAAAGGGTGATTACGACCATAGCCACGTTGGGTTGAGTAGCTCAGTGCCAATAAGAAACCTTCATCGCCGCGCACCAAGTTTTGTAGACGTGCGCTGCGGTTACATGGATAGTTCACCGGATTCATGGTGATGTCTTCGGGAGCCTGTTGGTCGTCTTCTTCCGTCAACATCATGTCGAGGTTTTCAAGAATGCCCAACACCTGCGGGCAAGGTTCAGACTCAGTCACATCATGAGTAGGGAGCTGCGGAGTTTCACCTTCAGCAAGCAAACTGAAATCCAACAGACGATGCGTGTAATCGTAGGTTGGGCCTAAGATCTGACCGCCAGGTAGGTCTTTATAGGTTGCCGAAATACGACGTTCAATTCGCATTGTATTGGTATCAACGGGTTGAGCAGTAATCAGGGGAGGTAACGTGGTGCGATAAGCACGCAACAAGAAGATAGCTTCAACCAAATCACCGGCTGCTTGTTTGATGGCCAATGCCGCAAGTTGTTTGTCATAAATGCCGCCTTCCGTCATTACTCGGTCTACCGAACCTGACAGCTGATCTTGAATCTGCTCTACGGTCAGCTCTGGAAGCTCCGGATTACCGCGACGCTTCTTCGCTTGCAGTTGGTGCGCCAGACTAATGGCCTTTTCTCCACCCTTTACAGCAACGTACATGATGTCGCCTCCACTTTAGTTGTACGAGGCAGACACAACACTTGCTGGTCCGCTACAAAGATAAAGTCGACACCTAATGGAAACTTCACCAATAGTTGACGCTCTTTGAGGTAAGCGACAAAGTCCGCCGGTAATCCGCTAAAAAACGCAGCTTGTTCACTTTGAATACCCGGGCCACTCAGAGATAGCTCAGCTCCAGACGTTAAGCTATCAACCTCTATCACAACTGTTGTTGAGGTATCTGGATACTCTTCGTTACCGAGATTGAATGTCAGTTCTGACCAATCAACATCCTGTAGATCTTGTGCTGAAATCGCAGCAAAGCTCGCTTGTTGAGTCTGTTCGACAATCGGTGAGCCAACGTGAAACTTGATGTTTTCAGTCACCGCGTGATCAGCTTTTAATGTCGAAGATAGCCAGATCGGCGTTGCATTGTCGGCCATGGAAAGCAGCGTTTGAGCGGCTGCACTCATCATTGAACCAAAGCCTTCGCAACGATTTAGTGTTACTACAGTACCGGGTTCAGACATCGCCTTCAGCAGCAATCGAAAGCACTGCTGACTGTCATGAACCGCATCTTGAAATGCAGGAGAAATCATACTCATTGAATTCGTTCTAACCTGTTTAATTCGTTAATCTTATTCTTGAATGCCATGGGGTTCTTAGGCTTGCCCGCAAAGCTTTTTTTTCACTAAGCCAGTTTTCGCCGTAGACCTAATCTTCTTCGCGAACCTAATCTTCACCACGAACCTAGTCTTCTCCGCGAACCATGGTAAAAAAGTCCACTTTGCTTGATGCCACTTCTTGGCGACGTTGACTGTCTCGTTCATGTTTCATCGCAGCCAAAGGCTCAATAACTTGTGCGTTGATCACCTCGGCTTGTTGTCCGTTTTGCATCAAGGCATCAACAGCAGCGGCTAGCTCTGCATGAGGCTTGCTTCGACCCTGTAGATAGCTGTAACCAAGTTCTCCACTTGTTAGCTTGATTACGGCGCGAGTAATCGTGACATCACCCATGTTGAACTGGCGGCCTGTTGAGCCCATACGTGCACGCACTTGTGCTAAACCAATCTCTGGTTGGCGAACCATGGCGTATTCTGCGTCTAGCCCTAATGCTTCCCAGCGCGTTTTTAATTCTGAGAACTGGCTCTGCGCGAGTACTGACATCCACTTTTGTCGCTCTTTCAAAGCTGTCATTTAGTGCTCCATTACTATTTCGGTTGCGTCGGCACGGGTATTGGAACTTGAGAATTCCGCTATTACTTGAGTGCCTTTAATTACGTTGGTGGTTTTAATTTTGAGTAGCGGTGTACTGGTGCTGATTTGTAATAAACGACACTCTTCATTGGTTGGGATTTTCGCGCCCACTCGAGTCTCTTTTCGCTCTAAATCAGTATCCAAACCACGCTGAATAAATTGGTGCAAAGAACCGTTGGTGAAATTTTTTAGAATCGGCCACCACTCCAGATTCGGCAGGTAGTGGTCAATAATGGTTCTCGGTGTATCTCCGGTTTTTCGCAGGGTACGGATGTGGATAACTTTGCTTCCCTCCTCAATCTTCAAGTAACCCGCAATCTTTGGGGATACATTGATAAGACGAGACTGAAGCACCTCACATCTTGGCATCGCACCTTGCTCAATCAGGTTCTTATTGAAATGTGCTCCCGAGTGAAGTCGATAGTCACTTGGCTGACGAATCACCATGTTGCCTTTGCCTTGATGGCGTTGAATCAAGCCCGCAGACACCAGTTCATCGACTGCGCGGCGAAGCGTGTGACGGTTTACTGCAAAGCGCTCAGCCAATTTGGATTCAGGTGGTAAGTAATCACCTGGCACAAAGTGGTCTTTCACTTCCTTTTCAAGCTCTGAGGCAATATCTAAGTAAACGGGCATAAGAGTTTCCTTTTCTAAAATTCAATCACTTATCTAGATAAGTTCAGATAAATAGGCATCTAAGATGCCTAGATAAACTTCTTACGGATGATTTGAGAAACGAAGTCGATAATGCTTACCGTCACGATAACAATCGACATGATTGCGGCGGTTTGTTGTAGCTGGAAACCTGAGATGGACTGCCAAAGCAACACACCAATACCGCCCGCACCAACCATACCCACAACCGTTGCCGAGCGAATATTCGACTCTAAGCGATACAGTGAATAGGAAATCCAAAGTGGCATCACCTGTGGAATCACGCCGTAAAGAATCACTTCGATTGGGTTTGCGCCTGTCGCTTTCACGCCTTCCATCGGACCGGGTTCAATCGCTTCAATGGCTTCAGCAAAGAGCTTGGCAAGCACGCCAGTTGTGTGAATGAACAGCGCCATCACGCCTGCAAATGGCCCTAATCCGACAACTACGACAAACAGCATCGCAAACACCATTTCATTAATAGCGCGTAAACAGTCCATCAATCGACGAATTGGAAATGTCACCCAGCTTGGCATCAGGTTTTCAGCACTCAGAATGCCGAATGGGACCGCTAACAGAATCGATAACACGGTTCCCCAAATGCCCACTTGAATCGTCACTAGCATTTCAGTTAAGTACACATTGCTTTCACTAAAGTCAGCAGGGAAAAAGTCTTTGCCTAGCTGAACCATGTTCTCAGGGTGTTCAAAGAACATCATTGGTGCCATTTCCGCGCCTTGCCACGCCCAGCTAAGGACCAGTAGTGCTATCACAGCAATCACGCCGTTTTTAATCGACAGCTTTGATGAAGGCTCGTAACTTTGAGTCATTGCAGTCATTATTCTCTACTCTTTTATTGCGCCGCCAACAGCGGAGCATGGGGATGTGGTTAACCTTTCAGCGCATCAATTTCTGTTTGCAGCTGGTCGATTTCGGCTTGGTATTGCGTCATACGATCGGTTCTCACTTTCTCGCTTAGGTTGCTGTTGTTTTCAGCTTCAACTAGCTTCTTGAACGCTTCCATTTGACGAATAGGCAGTAGCTGGTTGTTATCAGTAGCAGCAAAGCCAGACCAAGCCAGTTGATTTAGGTTTTTAAGCTGCTCTGGCTGTTCGCCGTAACTGACGAAGAAATCACGCGCCTTTTGTTTCAAGCCTTCGTTCAAATCTTTGCGGTAGGTAATTACATCTGATGGAATGAGCTCTGACTGCCAAACCACCTTAAGCTTGCTAAACAGCTCAGGGTTCTGATCTTCAATGCGAATAAGGCTCATGGTGTGATTAGTTGCGACATCGACTTGGTTATTCGCTACGGCCATCACGTTAGCGCCATGGCTTGCGGTCACATTGCGGTGAAAATCATTCGCGGAGATGCCATTGTTGGCAAATGCTTCGAAGTTCGGAACGAGAAAGCCCGACGTAGAGTTAGGATCGCCATTACCAAGCTTGAGTGTTTTGTGTTGCTCTAAAACATCTTCAAGTGAGTTGATATTGTCGTTTTCAGCGTTAACAATCAGTAAGCTGTAATAGCCTTGTAAGCCATCTTCATCGATGTAACGAACAAAGGCTTCAGCGTTTGCACGGTTAGCAGCTTCCATCGCCGCCTTATTTCCATAGTAAGCAAAATCCACTTTGCCAAAACGCTGCGCCTGAATAATGCCTGCGTAATCAGGTGCAAAATAGGCGTTCACTGGCATGCCTAACGCTTTACCTAAGTCATCCAGAAGAGGCTCCCAGCGGCTACGCAAGTTTTGTTGTGCATCGGTAGCTATGATGCCAAAGTTGATCGAATCTTTGGCAAAAGCGTGACCAGCAGTGAGTGTCGTCATCAACACGGTCGCTAGCGTCACTGCCTTCTTAATTCCTGATTTCATTGAATGAAACATCTTAAATTCCCTGATACTTAAAAAGACGCAGCGAGCACGTCGTTAGGTTGAATGTGTGGCGTGTTTGTCGATTTTTTAGAACGATATAGCTCTTCAAGCTGAGGTTTAGTCAGTTCCGCACTCTTTCCTTCGTAGAACACTTCTCCGTCTTTAAGCGCTATGATGTTTTCGCAATACTTGAGAGCATGGTCGACTTGGTGGAGTGTTACGATGACAGGAATTCCTTCCTTCTGATTGATGTCCGTAAGCAACTCCATCACGATGCGTGCTGATTCTGGGTCAAGCGAAGCGATAGGCTCATCGGCAAAAATTATTTTGGCTTTCTGCATCAGCGCACGTGCGATTGCGACACGTTGTTGTTGGCCACCGGATAGGTTGTCAACGTGTTGTCCTGCGAAATCTTCCATACCAACTCGACGCAGTGCTTCAAGAGCTTCTCGCTGTTGTTCAACCGTAAAAATACCCGTCAGAGTGCGCCACTTAGGTGTAGAACTCAGCGCGCCAATCAGTACATTGGTCATCACCGATAAGCGGTTAACGAGATTGAATTGTTGGAAGATGTAACCCGCTTGCGCACGGATGTCGCGGACATTACTGTCTGCCTTACCGTTCGCCTGTACCGTTTGGCCAAGCACGTTAATTTGAGAATCCGTGCTTTTATCTCCGATGATCAGACCGCTTAAGTGACGAAGCAGTGTAGATTTACCTGAACCAGACGGGCCAAGTAGCGCTGTCATCTTACGACTGGTAATCGTCAAATTGATGCCATTCAGTGCCTTGTTCGAACCGAATGTTTTGTTGACCTTCTTAACTTCAATGATGTTATTCATCGTCAATGTCCCTGTTTGATTTAAGGCCACTTTGACGTCTGATTATTAAAGTTACGTGTCGGTTTATTTGCAGAAATGAAATATTTCAAGGGGTTAGTTAACTTGTCTAGACAAGCTTAACTCGCTGTTTTAAATACCAAAATCAGGAGAGATTTGAAGGGGAATATCAACTTATATACGGACGTAATTCACAGTAATTTGACAATAAAAAGCTCAATAAACATGGCAACGTCTTGGTGTTCTCCAAGCAATAGATACACACCTCCAATAACTGCTAAATTCACATACAAAAAAGCACCCCATAAAGGAGTGCTCAAAGTGATTAAGTGTTTAATTTCAAAGCGATGTGAATATCGCCTCAGCACAATCTATGTCTACGATAAACACGATTGAGTTCGAGCGAGATGAAGCCTTGATACAGTGACTATCGAGATAAAACCAACAACTGCACTACCAAAGATACTCCACAGCACCCATTGATAACCGCCTATTTGCCAAATAATCGCGCCAAAGTATGGCGACAATGCAAACGCCAACAAATAAGGTACCGCCATTGCACCCGCTAAAGAGCCAAAGTTAACTTCCCCCATCACCTCACGAGTCGTCAGTGGTTTCACAATGCTCATCACACCATAAGCGGAACCTTGTAAGAGTACAAAACCGAACACTAGATACAGAACATTCTCAGACAGAATCAAACACAAGGTCGCACAACAGATGCTCAGAAAGCACGCGACAGTGATTCGCATGATCGACCAGTGTTTATCAACCAACAACCACATCACACGCCCAGCCACCTGCATAGGCCCTATCAAAGAGATCACCAATATCGCTAAGTCATCAGGGACATTACGCTCATCCAACAATGGCAACAGGTGGTTTAACACCACACCATGATTTAATGCGAGCATCGAGAAACCAAAAGCAAGTAACCAGAACATTGGATTAGACAGGTAAGAGGCAGAGCTTGAGTGAGTAGTTGAAGATCCAGATATTTTGGGAGGCAATTTTGAGTCAACCTCACTGTTAAATGACACATGAAGCCGAGCAAGCGATTTAGTATTGATGAACAGTGACGGAGCGGCGACGAACAAAACAACTACGGCAAAAACCTGCAATGTAACCACCGGGCCGTAGTGCTGAGCGAAGTAGTGAACCGTTGGAAAGCTGAGAGTACTCGCAAAGCCTGCCACTAAGGTGATCATAGTGATCGCACGTTTGGCTTTCGTTCTCAAATTGCGGATCAGAAAGGCAAAGCAAGGCTCATAAAGGCAACCTGCCATTGCTATTCCCATCAATCCCCAGATCACATAAAACCAAGCCAGTTGTTCTACCAAACTGACTAGAAACAACAGCACGCCACCAATAACCGCCGAAACCGTCATCATCAATGCGCCATAACCCTTGTCAATCAGGCGCCCCGCAGGTAAAGCCGCAATGGCAGACACGCCCACAGCCAATGTCAGCCCAAGCATAAATTCAGAACGACTCCAGTCGTGCACTTCCTCCCAATGCAGAAGCATCGCCGGAAAAACGTAATAGAGACAACACCAGAGCAATGTCTGGCCGAGGGCTAAACCCCAAACCGCTTTGTTCATAAATCCACACTTCTAGAAAATTCGAATAATTTAAATACAGTTATAGTAAAAGACAGCATCACCTGCTCACCCTATCGCTCAAAAGTGACAATCTAAAGAAAACCAGATGAATAGTTTGCAAAGCGTGTTTTAGCTGAATGTAGAACTTGTCCTAGATCATCAAAACATTCAATAACGCAACCTTTGATTTTAAATATGTAAACTTTGATAGGGTTTAAGAAATTAAACCTATTTTGACTATCTTTGGTGATCTTGTTCAAATTTCACTCGTGATTTAGATCTAAAATTCCATTTTCGTTGATGTTTTGAACGCTTTTTGTCGGTTTACAGAAGTTTACTGCATCTTGCCGAAATACCACCAAAGGAGTAGTTTTCAGTCATTGAGTTCAAAAATGTAAACCGAAATCATGAATGTAAAACAAGTTCGATTCACCGATGAAGACAGAGAATGTTTAAGCAATTACTTCCGCTTAGCGGACACAATTGCTGACTTGATTGGCCCTTACTGTGAGGTGGTCATTCACTCCTTTGAAAGCTTAGAAAACTCTGTTGTGAAGATCGTCAATGGTCACCACACGGGGCGTGAAATTGGTTCACCGATCACCGATTTAGGTTTACGCATGTGGAGTGCATTCGAGAAGACTGGCGAAGTTTCTCCAAAAAGCTACTTCACCAATGCAGCAGACGGATCCCTACTATAATCGACTACCTGCGTATTGGCTGGTCCACAACAAAAGCCGATCGGCATGCTGTGTATCAACATGAACTTATCTTTCCCATTTCCAGAAATCGTCAAAACGCTGATGCCGCAGTGCAATGTGCCGCAAGCCATTGTCAGCGAGACATTCAGCAACAATGCAAACGACGTGATTCAACAAGCATTGAGTTCAGCCATTAACGAGGTTGACCAAGACGAGTCGGTTTCTTCCAAAGGTCGCAATAAAGCCATCATCCGTTGCTTATTTGATAACGGAGTATTTGAGCTAAAAGAGACGACTACACAAGTATCAGAGCAACTTGGGATCAGCCGTCAGGCGGTTTACAAGTTTATCCGTGAATTTAAATCAGAATAAAACCAATAATTTAGGAGTTACATCGTGAAACAAATCATTGCCACTGAACAAGCACCTGCAGCTATCGGCCCTTACTCACAAGGTACGTCTTACGGCGACATGGTTTATACATCAGGCCAATTACCTCTCGTTCCAGAAACCATGCAGTTTGTTGAGGGCGGCATCAAAGAGCAGGCTCGTCAGTCTCTAGAAAACTTAAAAGCGGTATTAGAAGCGAGTAATGCGGGACTGGACACTGTGCTTAAGACAACCTGTTTCCTATCAGACATGGAGAACTTCGTAGCCTTTAACGAAGTGTACACAGAAGTGTTTGGTACAGAGAACGCACCCGCTCGTTCTTGTGTTGAAGCAGCAAGATTACCAAAAGACGCATTGGTTGAAGTTGAAGCCATCGCATACAAAAAATAACCGACTTAGTTATTAATGGGTATCATAGGAGATTCTCATGAGCGTTTCATTTATTGGATTAAGCATACTGTTCTTTGGGTTCTACGCACTGCTGTCGAGCTTCAAAAAGCAAAAGAAAAGTTTTAACTTCCGCGTACTGAGTGCGCTTGCTGCTGGCTTACTGTTCGGTGGCGCGATTCAACTTGTTTTCGGTGTCGGTAACGTTGCGACATCTGGCTTCGCTGAACTGATTTCTGTGTTCGGTAAAGGCTACATCAAACTTCTACAAATGATCGTTATCCCGCTCGTATTCGTGGCTATGATCTCTTCGATCATGAACGTTGAAGGCGGCGGCGCGTTATCTCGTATCGCACCGAAAATCATCGGTATTCTACTTTTCACTTGTGCAATCTCAGCGGCTGTTGGTATCGCAAGTATTTACCTATTTGGTATCGATGCGAACGCTCTAGTAAGCACAATCGGCACAAACAGTGCAATTGAAGCTCGCGGTGATTCACTGGTAGCAACACAAGATGCAATGGCGAGCAGCGGCCTATCTGGTATGGCTCTGTCTATCATTCCAACCAACATATTCGACATGCTAACAGGCTCTCAACGTACTTCTACACTATCAACTGTACTGTTCGGTATGTTCCTTGGCTACTGTATCCTTCAAGTTAAGAATCGTAAGCCTGAGAAAGTGCAAAACTTCGTTGATTTCATCAACTCTGCAAAAGAAGTGGTGCTTTCAATGGTACGTGAAATTCTGAAGCTAACGCCTTACGGTGTATTCGCTCTGATGACCACGTTCATGATGACGAATGACCTATTCGCACTGGCTGAAATGGGCCGCTTCCTTCTAGCAAGCTACGTAGCAATCGGCGTGATGTTCGGCATCCACTTCGTGATGGTGTCAATGTTTGGCCTGTCTCCTGCTAAGTTCATGAAGAAAATCTGGCCAGTATTGGTATTCGGTTTCGGTTCTCGCTCAAGCATGGCAGCTATTCCACTAAACGTTGAAACACAAACTCAACGCCTAGGTGTCGACGAAGAAACAGCAAACATGTCAGCGACATTCGGTACCAGTATCGGTCAGAACGGTTGTGCGGGTATCTACCCTGCCATGCTAGCTATCATGGCGGCACAAGTGATGGGCATGCCAGTTGACCTAGGCTTCATCCTACAACTGATTGCAGTTATCGCGATTGCTTCATTCGGTATCGCGGGGGTTGGTGGCGGTGCAACGTTCGCAGCAGTAGCAGTACTGACCATCATGGGCCTAGACATCACAGTAGTAGCGATTCTGGTGTCTATCGAAGCTCTGATTGACATGGCTCGTACAGCGCTAAACATCTCAGGCTCTATGTTGTCTGGTGTTCTAACGGCTAAGAAAAACGGCTCGTTAAACACAGAACAATACGACGCTGACGTTACAGCGACAGTATCAAAAGAAGCAGCAGTATAATTCTCAAACTTAATTAAGAGCACTCCACGTGGGTGCTCTTCTGTTTTTCCTGAGTTCAGGTTATTTAGGTAGTAAATATGAAAGTTGTTGTTATAGGCGGCAGTGCCGCGGGTATGAGTTTCGCAGCAAAATACAAACGTAATCAGCCATCAGACGAAGTCGTCGTTCTAGATAAGCGTAGTTACATCTCTTTTGGAGCATGTGGTTTACCCTATTTCGCAGGTGGAATGTTTGATGACACAGAACGAATGATCTCTCGAACACCAGTTCAAGCTATTAAGTCAGGCTTAGATGTACGTGTAGAAACCGAAATGGTGTCGTTCGACCGCACTGAAAAACAAATTACGGTACGTCACCAAAATGAAGAAAGCGTCATCGATTACGATATGTTGGTCATTGCAACAGGTGCGCGGCCAATCGTTCCATCATTCGGTGAATTCAATCCAGAACACGTATACACACTAACCAGCATGGAAGACGGCTTGGCGGTTAAAGAAGCGCTAAAGGATAGTAACAAGAAGCGTGTGTGTGTTATTGGAGCAGGCTTTATCGGTCTGGAAGTCTTCGACGCTGCACACGGCTTAGACAAACACGTGACGATCATCGAACGTGAACAGCACATCATGAGCCGTCAGTTCAGCCCAGAGATCATTGAAGTCGTTGAAGGTGCGATTCGAGAATCCGGTGCTGACCTTAAAACCGGTTGTAGCGTGTCTGCTATTCGCGATGCGGAGCTAGGTGGTTACATCGTTGAAACTGATAACGGAAACGTAGAAGCCGATGTCGTGATCCTGTCACTCGGTTTCAAACCAAATACCGAAGCATTCGAACTGCCAAAAACCGCAAACGGCGCTTTGCTGGTAAATGAATATGGTGCTACTGAAGATGCTTATATCCATGCTGTCGGCGACTGTGCTGTTGTCCATCATATGGCACTAGATAAGCCTGTTTATGTTCCTCTAGCAACCACAGCCAACAAACAGGCGCGTATGATGGCGGATAAGCTAGCAGGTAAAGATGTCTACATGTCAGGCTTCTTAGGTTCATCTTGTTTGAAAGTGCTCGACTACGAACTAGCCTGCACTGGCGTGAATGAACTACTGGCGAAAGAACACAACTTAGATGTGAAAGTATCAACCATTTCAGATAAGAACCAAACCGATTACTACCCAGGCCAAGAAGACATCAAAGTTAAACTGGTTTATAACCCAGAGACTAACGTTCTACTTGGTGGCGAAATCGTAGGCAAGAAAGGAGCTGTAGGTCGTATTAACGCACTAGCCGTTGCCATCACTGCAAAGATGACCACCCAACAACTTGGTTACATGGACTTCTGTTACGCACCACCATTCTCCCGCACATGGGATGCACTTAACGTGGCAGGTAACGTAGCCAAATAGGCCTTACTAGTCGCAAAGACATACAACTAAAACATCAAAGCAGAGCCTGAGCGCTCTGTTTTTTAATACCTAAGCTCTACATAACCTAAAGCAGAATTAGATAACGACGTATCTAAAAGTATTTGGGCTTTCTTTTGTCAAATTCAAGACGAAAAAAAGCCCGCTGATTTCTCAGCGGGCTTTCTAATGGTGGTGGAGGGATAGGGATTTGAACCCTAGAAACTCCGACATTCATTCATTAAATAACCTGATATCAATAACTTAATCATAATGCAGACTAAATTTGCTAATGATTGACTTACCAAATTGACTATAGTTTGTTATTCGTAAATCCGTCAAGTAACGCTTCTAAAATATCCTATATTCGTTCACTTTAGACTAAAAATCACTCCCGCTCACAGGCCGCGTTTACACTAAATCACCTATAGTTGAAACTTGGGCAAACAGGCGCTTACTAGCAGGGTAGCTGTCACTGTTAGAATTTAACCAGTTTGGGCGATGAAGAGTAGTTGTGTCTCGTATCTCAGTAGAAAGAAAAGAAGCGATATTGAAGAAGCTATTGCCTCCCTATTCGATGTCAGTTAAATAAGTGTCGGAAGAGGAAGGAATTAGCACTGCGACCCTGTATCATTGGCGGCAGTAACTCAGACGTTCAGGAGCCGCTGTGCCAGATAGCAACACTTCATCAGAGCAGTGGTCTGCTCAAACTAAACTTGCCATTGTAGCTGAAACCGATTCAATGACAGAAAGTGAACTCAGCCAATATTGTCGTGAAAAGGTCTTTTTCCAGAACAAATCCAAAGCTGGCGCAGCGAATGTATGCAAGGGTTTAAGTCGAGTAAAGAGCAGGAAGCCGAGAGCCATTTACGGGGAAGAGCCAGAGGGCGACTAACCTCAACCGATGAAAGGCAGACCCTAGTGACTCTTATCCTTGAAGCGAAGCAATACGGATGTCGTTTAGAGCCAGCTGACATGAAGTTCAAATAGACTGAGAACGTACCGTCGCTGGTATCAGCAAGGTGAAGTTCAAACTCACAAAAGGCCAATATGCATCAGACCTGAGCCTGCTAACAAGCTGTCGCCGGAAGAGCGTGATGCGATTATAGAGGTGAGTATATCGCCTTTGAGTCGAGCAAATATCGAATACTGAGTACGCAGGGGCAACTCCACAAACGAGGTCGTCAGCGGAGCAGACAGAAGCAAGCGAAGCCAACAAGTTAGACAGCGACGGACTCGAACCAAGTCTAGACGTGGGATATCACTTACTTACCTTCAAGGGTTCGAGGCAACACTATTACCTATATGTCATTGAGGACATCTACAGCCGAAAAATTGTTGGTTATGAAGTGTATGAGCATGAATGCGGTGAGTTGGCGTCACAACTTCTGCAACGAACGTTGATGCGAGAGCAATGCTTCAATCAAGCGCTGGTTTTTCACTCAGACCATGGTGCACCGATGAGGCCTTGTTGCGTAATTCAATGGAACTAAAACAAGAGCCTACGATCAGATGAGCTACGTCCACTCTCTCTTAGCCCTATGCCTAAACCTCGTTACAAAACAACCAACTGGAAGCAATACAACCAATCACTCATTAACCGTGGCTCTCTGACTTTTGGGATTGATGAAGAGGCAATAAGCGGGTGGGCGCAAAGCAAACAGAATAAGCGCGGGAGGCCACGGCGGTTCAGTGATTTAGCTATCACGACAGCACTCATGGTGAAACGGATTTCTCTATGCCACTGAGAGCGCTGCAAGGATTTATCGACTCGATATTTAGGTTAGTCCATGTACCGTTAAGTTGACCGCATTACACCTGCATCAGTCGTAGAGCCAAGCAAGTTGAGGTCTCATTTAAGACTAAAACGAGAGGGGCGATACAGTACCTAGCCATTGATTCTACTGGCCTTAAAGTTTATGGCGAAGGTGAATGGAAAGTCAAAAAGCACGGGACAGATGTCAAGCGTAGAGTCTGGCGAAAACTTCATATTGCCGTCGATACAAGCACTTATGAGATCATTGCCGCCGAGCTTAGTTTGTCAACGGTTACAGATAGAGAAGTCTTCCTGAACTTACTGAAACAAACACGCCGAAGTATCTTTGAGGTGTCTGGTGATGGCGCTTACAACACGGGAGCGTGGTCACCCTCGAAATCTCGCCGTGGGTTGCCAGAAATTATACGGCTCAAAGAAGTATTGGAAAGAGCGATATGGATACAACAGACGTTCACTCTCAGAACCGGCGATGTATCAAGTTAAACAGTTGCTAGGAGGAATATTGAGCTTAAGAAATTACAATGCAAAGGTGGGTGAAACTTACGCGATGATAAAAGCGTTGGACAAGCTTACTGGGTTAGGCGCACCATTAACTTTATAGGATGAGTCTATTCTGATTAACTACGCTCTATCTGGGCCAGCAGAAATCTAGCCCAGATTCAAGATGACAAGTACCTAATTAAAAAGCGTAGCTATCAATTCAGAACAGGATTAGCACAAATTATCATTTAAAATCTTGAGCCCAAAATGACTGAATACCTGCTTTAGCAGAGGGCTTAGCGTCTCTAGAGGCAATACCCACTATAGTATGACCTGCTCCCATAACGTTCTGACAATGCCCTTCGTGTCCAGCCCAACTGCTATGGCCTGCATTATTTTTGTTGCCGTCAGTTCTAGGCTCTGTATAACCAATAATTGGAATAATTGCTGATTTAGATTCTAATACGAATGCGTTTTGCGCATTAAGATGTCCCCAATGACCTTGAGCATTTCGGTTATATTGTTCATCTGAGGTGATTTGCGCATCAGTTTTCAAACTATCATTCCAAGCGACTGGTGAAACGGCTGGGTAGACACCAGCTGGATCTTTCCCGTGCGAATCGCAATAACGTGCTGTAGAGCGCGCGCAGTTTGTTGCTATCACAGTTTGATACCCAATAGCACTACTTGTTACGCCCTTAGGAATATTAACGATCTTACACCAGTTTTTGCTAGCTACACTACCACCAGGAGAGCTCCCAAACACTGTACCATCAAGTATTTTACTTCCTGTCAGTGCATTGAAATCATAAACGTCAGTGTTAACATTATTGCTTACAGATAACGTAATCAATCCATTATTATCCACATTAAACAATGCATTTCCGGCATTATTCGCAGCCGCTACTATATGTGGCCCTTGAATAGATAACCAGGCAGGTCCAAAACTATCTTCAAGTTGTTCACCATAAGCTTTTGCTAAGAATTCATATGTGTGTAGTGCGCTCTTAGCTCCAGATGAATCAATAGAAAAGACTGTTCCAACCTGTGCCAACTTTAACTTTGCATCCATTTTTGCATTTTTGAACTCATATGAGGCAAGCAAATTATTACTGCATTTCTGGCCAGTAGCAGAATAGCCATACGCATACTCTGCAATATTCCCGTCAACGGTAAGAACATTAGCATCACGTTGAGCAGACAATTGCGTCGATTTATAACAATGCCACTCGTTCCCATTTTGAATGATGATGGTCGCTTTTGCAGGACCTCCTATAGCAGGGGATGGTGATGTCGAGAATTGTATTTGTGTGTTAACGATATCTGCCCCTCCAAACAAAGGCACATTGTTTGACACTGCTATCTTGTCATAATGTTTGAAAGTACTGTTCTGCGAAGCATTAGCATTTTCAAGCAAACCATTAATTACAGTAAAGATATTACCTTTAGGCGTAGGTTGTACCGAATTGTTGATTCCACCAACCTTACTTGTAACCGGTCCTAATCCGCCGATTTGATTTTTTAACTGTGTTATTTGTTGACTGGTTAATACACCTTTCGGCTGATTTAATAACGTCTGTATCTGTTGATTTGTCAATGTACTTACAGGTTGTTGCATTAAATTTGAAATCTGCTTAGGTGTTAAATTTTGTGTATGAGTATTTGTTCCATCAGAAGATGAATTACAAGCGGCAAGTAATATTGGAGCTAATAAAATAAAAAAACGTGAATACATAGAACAAGTCCTCAGGATGATTATACGAAATACGAACGATGAAGTAATAATTGCACGCGATGTTCAATTAAAACAATTACATAAAAATCAATTGGATAGCAATACAGCCCCATATTGACGCTCAAAAAACAGAGGAGATAATGCCCTAATTTATATTTATTTATAATAGTTAAAATCAATATAACCTTGAAGTTCTCAAATATGAGACAAGGTTTTTCTATGTATAAATCAAGAGTAAGCATTTAAATTTAAATTTAAATTTAAATAATGTAATCAATAAATTAGACCACAAAAGCAGAACAAAATAAAAAAACAGTGTACATAATCGATTTATTTTGATACGTGACAGGTGAAAAATCTCTAAGTAATGTTAGGGATTATATGATTTTAGATGAACATTGAGTGTAAACCCTACTCAATATGAAGGATTTATCATAAATGAAATACAAAGAACCTTATAGATTTACATTTAAATAACAACAAAATATTCCCTTTTAAATATAAAAATGAATATATGTGAAGAGTTGTGTAAATTCGTAATGGCTTTGTTGCGTAATTAAATTTAGAGATAGAGCCACCCCGTTTCGCGTATTTCTTAGTCAATACGACAAGTTTCAGGCATACCTAACCCAGTAAGCTTGTCCAACGCTTTTATCATCGCGTAAGTTTCACCCACCTGTGCATTGTAATTTCTTAAGCTCAATCGTCCTCCTAGCAACTGTTTAACTCGATACATCGCCGTTTCTGAGAGTGAACGTCTGTGGTATCCATACCGCTCTTTCCAGTACTTATTTGAGCCGTATAATTTCTGGCAACCCACGGTGAGATTTCGAGGGTGAGCACGCCCCCAGAAGGCTGCCCCTTCTCTTGGGGGAACAAGCGCAGTGGCTCCCTGAATCTGAATCGCAGCGTGACACGCTCCCGTGTCGTAAGCGCCATCACCAGACACCTCAAAGATACTTCGGCGTGTTTGTTTCAGTAAGTTCGGGAAGACTTCTCCATCTGTAACCGTTGATAAACTAAGCTCGGCGGCAATGATCTCATAATTGCTTGTATCGACGGCAATATGAAGTTTTCGCCAGACTCTACGCTTGCTGTCTGTCCCGTACTTTTTGACTTTCCATTCACCTTCTCCATAAACCTTAAGGCCAGTAGAATCAATGGCTAGGTGCTGTATTGACCTTCTCGTTTTAGTCTTAAATGAGACCTCAACTTGCTTGGCTCTACGGCTGATGCAGGTGTAATGCGGTCAACTTAACGGTACATGGACCAACCTAAATATCGAGTCGATAAATCCTTGCAGCGCTCTCAGTGGCATAGAGAAATCCGTTTCACCATGAGTGCTGTCGTGATAGTTAAATCACTGAACCGACGCGGCCTCCCGCGCTTATTCTGTTTGCTTTGCGCCCACCCGCTTATTGCCTCTTCATCAATCAAAAAGTCAGAGAGCCACGGTTAATGAGTGATTGGTTGTATTGCTTCCAGTTGGTTGTTTTGTAACGAGGTTTAGGCATAGGGCTAAGAGAGAGTGGACGTAGCTCATCAGATCGTAGGTTCTTGCTTTAGTTCCATTGAATTACGCGACAAAGCCCGTGTTTTGCTCAGCTTAAGGCTGATATTGTAATATTTAACAAATCGAGCTTATCTCTGGTATTAACATATTCTAATACGTATTACTTTTTTCTTAATTTATGGTGAGGCTGTGCGAATTGTCGTAACGTAAGACGTTGTAATAAAATGCGGCAACCAATGAGGTTCCCAAGCAACTTATCGCCGTAAAATCCGACGCAAAAAAACGAAGAATTAATGCCATTGGAAAACTAAAAACGATGCACCAACCCACCGTATACAACACGTTAGAGAATACGCCACTGGCTTTATAAGGTCTATTGTAACGATCAATGATAAAACAGAGCGCCGCTAAAGTTAAAAATATCGCCATGACAAAATTAATGCTAGAAAGCTCTCCATACCCAGGTAATCCCCCGTCCCACCTCGGCTCCATAGCTCCAAGTTGATTAGAATAGTTAATCACCGAGGAAAGTAGTGAATAGATTAATGTGAACGCTTTCGTTGTTAATTCTTGTAATATCATGATGCTCTCCATTATAAGTCCTTATACTAAAATAAAGATTAGTGGAAATAAGTACAGGCAATAAAACAGTGTATTTTATTATTCTCATTATTGAGAATAATTTAGAGATAAAGTGGAAATTAATGCTCTGTTTATAATAATCTTGTTTCTTATGAAACAATAAATCAGCGTCAGTCGCTGATTTTTAACGTTGTTGTACCAAACGGCGTTATTTACTAAATCAGTTGAACTTTTCCTCAGTCCTGCGATCTGATCCCATGTAGTAGATGCATGGTGGTGTCATGGGTAAGTAGAAGAAGAAGAAGATAACGAACTGGAACAAGTATAATGAAGCCTTATGTAAAAGAGGCTCAGTCACATTTTGGATTGATGACTCAGCCGTTGAAGCGTGGCAATGCAAGAGTCACCATGGCAAACGTGGTAGAGGCTTTCAATTTTCTGATACCACTATTGAAACTGCTTTGATGATAAAAAGCATATTCTCTCTCCCGTTACGTGCGCTCCAAGGTTTTATCGACTCTATATTTGCATTGATGAGTGTCCCTTTACGTTCCTCTGACTACACCAGTATCAGTATCAGTATCAGTATCAGTATCAGTATCAGTATCAGTATCAGTAAGCGTTCAAAGACGGTTCAGGAAAAATACAAGAATAAATCCAAAGGCCCAGTTCGCCATATTGCGATTGATTCAACAGGTTTGAAAGTCTTTGGGGAAGGTGAATGGAAAGTTAAAAAGCATGGAGCAGAAAAACGTAGGACTTGGCGTAAATTGCACCTCGCTGTTGATTTCGTTACCCACGATGTGATTAGCGCAGAAGTCAGTCTCGTCAATGTTGGTGATAGTGAAGAGCTCCCAACACTATTGAACCCGCTTCGTAGAAAGGTTCATTCTGTCTCTGCTGATGGTGCTTATGACACCAAAAGGTGTCATGAAGTATTACAGAGTAAGGGCTGCAAGCCTCTCATACCTCCCAGAAAAAATGCGGGTTATTGGCAGGAGGGGCATCCTCGGAATGATGCGGTCGATGCACTTAAAACGATATGTTAGCTCAGTGGAAAACTGACTCTGGCTATCACAACCGTTCAATCTCTGAGACCGCAATGTCTCGATATAAAGGACTGACTAGCGGTACATTGAGCTTGAGATGTTATAACGCTCAAGTTGGTGAGGCATTGGCCAATGTGAAAGCAATGAACAAAGTCCTAGGGCTAGGTATCCCTGTTAGAAACTAACAGGTAAACACCGTAGGATAACTGCGTCCTCTACCTGATTTGATCATATATGGACACTTCCTATTGGCAAGTAGTAAATCTGAAAATTTTAGGTAAAAGATTGCAGACATATATCCGAGTTCAAGGACTCTTAATGATTTCCGCTGAGCATGCTCTTATCAACAACACGAACTTGAAAGTCCTAAGATCAAATCAGAGTTCCATACTCACGGTCTTACCTGTTTTCTCATTTTCACTTCATGCGCAATTTTAGATAGATAGTAATTCAGGATTGTAATGTTGCTGATTAGCCAATAAAGCCCATGCAATTCGAGCATTCCGATTAGCCAATGCGACTATTGCCACATTCTTGTGTTTTCGTTTCAGTAAGTCATTCAACCAGCGGTGAGTATAAGTGGTTGACTGTTGTTTTAAGTGTCCGAGAACAGCTCTTGCACCATGCACTAGTAGTCTTCGTAAATAGCCATCCCCCCTCTTGCTTATACCAAGCAATACTTGTTTGCCACCCGTTGAAAACTGCTTAGGTACAAGTCCAATCCATGCAGATACCTGCCGTCCATTATTAAAAGATGCGGGGTCACCTATACTGGCAACAAGTGCGGTGGCAGTTATAGGGCCAATTCCAGGGATCTCTGCAATTCTTTTAGAATCAACATTCGTACTGTGCCATTGTTCAATTTCTTTTGTTAACGCACTAATTCGTGAAGAAAGCTCATCAATCAGTTCTTTTAAATGAGCAACCAAACAGCGAACCGATGGAGACAAATTATTTTCAGCATCCTCTAAAACCATAGGGATCTGCTTGTTAAGTGATGCACTTCCTTTAGGAAAGACAAGACCAAACTCAGCCAGCAACCCACGTAATTGATTAGTTTGGCCAGTTTTCACTGATACTAATCTTTCTCTAGCTTTGTGAACAGAAAGGATTGATTGCTGTTCAATCGATTTTATGGGTACGAAACGCATGTTAGGACGAGTTACCGCTTCACAGATTGCTTCAGCATCAGCGGTATCGTTCTTATTTGATTTCACATAGGGCTTAACAAACTGCGGAGGCATAAGCTTAACGTCATGGCCAAATTGCTTGAATACTCTTGCCCAATAATGAGCACTGGAGCAAGCTTCCATACCAACAAGACAAGGAGGCATATTGTTCAACGTTTCGGACAACTTCTTTCTGCTGATATTTTTCTTCAAAAGAACTTTACCTGATGAATCTACTCCGTGAAGAGCAAAAGAAGATTTAGCTAAGTCGATACCTAAAGTTGCAATGGTCATGGTCTCTTCCTTATTTATGTTACCGACTATAAGTTTAGACGGTGGGTGGAAGTGTCCATATCATTAACAACGCCGTACCAAACTAATAGTACAATCAGTGAGAACAGGAGTAACAAGTATGTCTATTAAAGCTATCGGTATCGATATAGCAAAAAATCTCTTCCAAGTATATGTGTTGAGTACTGATGGACAAATTTTGATAAGCAGAAAGGTAAAGCGAGATAAGTTTCTTGATACTATCCGCGGCTTTGTTGCGTAATTAGATTAAAGATAGAGCAACTCCGTTTCGGGTATTTCTTAGTCAACACGACAAGTTTCAGGCATACCTACCCTGTAAGCTTGTTCAATGCTTTTATCATCGCGAAAGCTTCACCCACCTTTGCATTGTCGTTTCTTAAGCTCAGTTGCCCTCCTAGCAACTGTTTAATTCGATATATCGCTATTTCTGAGATTGAACGTTTGTGGTATCCATACCGCTCTTTCCAATACTTATTTGAGCCCTATAAATTCTGGCAACCCACGGCGAGATTTCGCGGGTGACCACGCTCCTAGAAGGCGACCTCTTCTCTTGGGGGAATAAGGGCAATGGCTCTCTTAATCTTAGTAGCAGCGTGGCAAACTCTCGTGTCGTAAGCGCCATCACCAGACACCTCAAGGATACTTCGGCGTGTTTGTTTTATACCAATCCCGTTAATTTTATGATCTATTGAGGACTCTTAAAAGGAGTCCTTATGAAGCATGATTTTCCGAGTTTGATTAATTCCACATCCAACGCTCGACTTAAAATACGTTATTTGGCTGTTTCTCATTTTGTTGACGGTAAAAGTCACCTTGAAATAGCTAAGTACCTTAAAGTTAGCAGAGTAAGCGTTAATAAATGGGTTAAAGCATATCTCGATAATGGTCTTGAAGGGCTTCAGGAGAAAACATACTCAGGTAGACCTCACCGCCTAACTGACGAACAGAAATCGCAATTCAAAGAATATGTTGTCGAACATGCCATTAATAAGAATGGTGGTCGTCTCCAAGCGAAAGAGGTTGGGCTTTATATAGAAAGTAATTTCGATACATCATATAAAAAGTCAGCGCTCTATCAGTTATTACACGATACCGCTCTGAGTTGGATTACTACTCGCTCTAAATATTCTAAGCAGTCAGTTATGAGTGATACCTTTAAACCAAGCCCTAAAAAGACTCGTCCCCAATAATGTGATAATGCACATGACTCTATAGCCAGCAGGGTATTATCTGGAGGTTGACCGATTGTATGGAGCAATCTGTCTCGATGAACCTTACGGTTTGGCGAGATAGTACCATCAATATTCAATACGCATACTTGAAAGAAATCCTTGGCTAAATCGATACCGACAACTTTAATGGACATGGTTGTTACTCCTACTTTTTAATAGCTGTACCTTTAGTGCGGTACAACAACGCTAGAAGGGAAGTGCGCCCATCACATCGAAGCCGACGCAGGCCGCTAAGACGACAACTTCGTCGGTTCTTAAGACTTTGTTTTTTTAATCCAATTGCATTTAAGAATGTTTTTTGTTTTAAATCAAAAACTTAAGTTAGGTTAACAATGAGAGTTCCGCATTTTATAAAATAAACATTGGGCTTTATATTTGTTTTTCATCTAACCACTCCGTCTCATAGTTGAGATTAATTAAATTATGTTCGCCTTTCTCTTTACAGAAAATTAATTTTGTCAGACTATCGCCACCAATTGAACAGTGTTTTATTTTAATTTAGGAAATTTACATCTAAAGCCTACGCTCGGAGTTTTGTCCAAAGGACCTGTATTTTTTCAAAGTAAATACAGCCATCACTTTTGTCATGGTTCGATTTTTCATGAATAAGGATTAGTAAATATGAAACTCAAACAGATTAATTCATTAATAATCATGGTGTTATCTGTTACCGCTTGCGGTGGTGGAGGTGGGTCATCGAGCCCAAGCTCTTCTGGTTCGACTCAGCCGACAATAGCAAGCACACCAACACCTAAAACATCAACTACATCGGTCACTAATACGGCATCGAATGTGGCTGTTCCTGCGTTAGTCGGCCAAAGTGCTGATATTATTCCAATGAGTAACAATATAGTTCATGTTGTACGCGGTCTTATGTTTGCTCAGGAAGCTCAAAGAGGACAAGTGTTAGCAGACAATACGTGGCTTAATCTCGACTTATCAACCGATCTTGATTTAGCGTATGGCGGTGATATTTCAACGGTAAACATAATGATGTCGAAACCGACTGTTATCCAACAAGGGGCTATTGCACGTTGCTATAGTTCAAATAATCTAACGGTAAAACAGGAAGGTCGGAAGTTATATATTGATGGTGCTATTTCGGAATATGCAACAGACACAAATCGTCTACCAGGAAATAAATTCGTTAGTCATTGTTTAACCAAAATAAAGTTGTCAGAATTTGCGTTTAATAACTCTGTAGTAAATGAAGCACTATTTGTCGAAGCTATTGATACTGTTTCTTATAAAGGTTCAAGTACAATAGGGCATGCGTTTTTACCTACGTACCAATTTACCGCTTTGGTTTATGAACATAATTTAAAAAAATTGCACGGTGATGCCTGGGCTATAATGCAGAACGAATATATTAACGATGCTGCCAAAGAGCTGGGGAATCACCTTTTTAAACAAAGTTTGAATTCAATCGATATTGATATTACCCCCTTAACTAGCGAAGCGTTAATTGATTTTGATAGTTTAGATAAATCTCAATTGCTAATCGGTAGTATTTGGGGATCGCCAGGTGCCGACACTGCAGACAAACGTTGGTGCAAGATTGTCAATTTCCCTGAAAATTCACATGCAGATACGATAAAATATCAAACAGTGATTGCGGTCAACTGTGCTCGTTCGACAAAGCGTTGGTGTGGTACCAAATATTACAATAAAGCTTTAGACGCCGTAGCACCAATCGCTTGGAGTGATTCGGCAGCTCGAACAGCTAAGCTAACAGCGTACGCAGAGAAACTGAGAGCGACCGTTACAAAATCTCAATCTAACCTGCCTAACGTATCACCGGTAAGATCACATTCTGCTATAAAACCTTTGTTTGGTGACGGTTATCCACAAACCAATACCATACTGAATCAAAGTAATAACGCAGGTTCTGCCTCTCAAACTGGGCGTACAATTTCATGCCAAGACATCATGAATCCAAGTCATACTGAAATCGGAATCGGATATAGCAACTCCCCTGCTAGTACAACCAATACTATGCATGATTTCTGGACTCATCAGTTAAATTAGTCGAGCAAAGATATTACAATTGAAACAGTATCAAGCTCATAATGATTTGCCGAGAAAGTCGTCATTGATGGTAGTAAAATTAGCTACGCAATATGGAATAAACTGAATTTGTAACTTTGATTAACGAGTTATTCATCTTAGTACTAGTTAAATTTTTGGGTATTAAATACTTGGACTACATCGCCGATCAGAGTTAACACAGGGTCAAAAAAAAACGGTAAGCTTAGGGGTTAAGGTCAATTAAAGAGTCTCTGTAAGTCGTCATGGTAGGGAAGTGTGGCTGTGTTCAAGCGCAGCTAAAAAAGTTAGGAGGTAAGGCCATTGATTGCTTCTATGCAGCTTTCAAAGAAATAGTGCCTAAAGGCCATACCTGTTACGACACAACAACTATTTTTGGCCATGGCCGTTTTAAGGCTATATACAAGATATTTAGTTATAGGGGAAACAACATGAAAAAGGTAGCATTCTGGCTGATGTTAGTCACGGCTTCACTCGTTATTATGGGGTGTTCTGCTAAACAAGCCTCACGACTGGGTTTTCGCCAAAGCACTGTCACTCGGAATGCACAACAGATGTCCAACATAGAAGTTTGCGAAGTACAACTCTATAGAAGAAGCACAACCCAATCACGGGCAGCTGTAGCTAGTGAGTGGTCTCGCCGTAAACTTTCTCGCTCGTATTGTGATGATGCTTTAAATGAACTGTATATTGCTACATTCACAAAATGGCTAATGAAAGAAAATAAAAGTCCCCCAAATAATTAAATTCTGGCAGGCTTGCTGATAATTTCTTCGGCTTTGAGCCTGTTGAGTAATTAAGTTTAGAGCTATCCCGTTTCGTATATTTCTTAGTCAGTACGACAGGTTTCACATATACCTAACCCAGCAAGCTTATTTAACACTTTTATTCTGTGGATACAGAAAACTACAAGTGTACCTGTGGATGAATACCTTTAGAGATGGCACGATGACTAAATGCAATATTACACCTCGTACCACAATGTTTATTACATGAAATGTCACGTAGTTTGGGTAATTAAGTACCGTCGGAAAATCCTGAGTCTTGGTATGTGCAGCTACCTACAGAAAGTTATACCAAAGTTACTGCGAAGTTTACCGTAAGCGTACCATGAAGCCCGCATTCTAATCTTTCAGCACGAAGAATAAGATCAACTCTCCAACCCAAAGGAGAGTTGAAATGGCAAAACGACGCACCAATCTAGAATGGCAAACACTGTTTGAACAATATGAAAGCAGCAATATTACACAGCGTGCTTTTTGCGAACAACATAGACTGAGTTTATCCACGTTTCTTCGCCAAGCGGCGTCAACTCCAAACAGCAAACCAATCGGAATCTGTCGGATTTGTTAGAGCCGAAATCGTCGAAAAGACAACGAAGTATCAGGCGCAGATAGCTACGGCTAACATGACACTGCTCGTCAATGATGTGGAGTTGAGCATTCCTCAAGGCACGCCAGCGACCTATCTTGCTGAACTCATTGGAGCGTTGTCATGAAAGGTATGCTTAGCGCTCCAGACATTTATCTTTATCGTGAAAGTGTCGATTTTAGAAAGTCCATCAACGGCCTGGCGGCGATTATCGAAAATGATACGGACTTGCCTCTTGGTAGCGGGGCGCTGTTCCTGTTTACCAACAAACAGCGCGATAAGATTAAGGTGCTGGAATATGTTCGCCCTAAGTACGCTTGCCCCCAGTGCGAAAAAGCAGGCGACAGTAGCCGTATCGTTCAGAAGCCATCCCCTCAGAGCCTCATACCTAAAAGCTTCGCCACAGAAAGCTTGCTGGCCAACATCATTCTTGGCAAATACCAATACGCAATGCCACTTTACCGCCAAGAATCGCTGTTTACCCAGTCAGATATCGAGTTATCACGTACCACGATGACAAGGTGGGTCATCCAAGTCAGCGAGAAGTTCGCTCCGCTGTATGCGGCCTTGAAAGAGCACCTACTCCAACAAGTGGTGGTGCAGGTGGATGAAACGCCACCAATGTGCTCAAGGAAGAGAAGATGCGTTATATGTGGCTCTACTGCTCAGGCGCTGACTCGCCCGAAGCGGCATTACCGAATGTGAAAAATATCGTCTTGTACGACTATCAAAACAGTCGCGCGAGGGCGTGCCCTATTGCCTTTTTAGGCGACTACAACGGTTATCTACAAACCGATGGCTACGCGGCTTATGATGGTCTACATCAGGTCACTAATGTGGGGTGCTTAGCGTATGCTCGTCGTAAGTTCATGGATGCTAAGAAGCTTCAAGGGAAAGATAAGTCGGGGAAGGTTGATAAGGCGCTGGCTAAAATCCAAAAACTCTACGGAATAGAATCACGCTTAAAAGGTGCGCCTGTCGAAAAGCGGAAAGCAGAGCGTCAAGCGTATTCCAAGCCGATACTGGATGAACTTTACCAATGGATGACAACCCAGAAGGTGATAGGCTCAAGCCCATTAGGTAAAGCGATAAAATACACGCTCGGCCAATGGCCGAAGCTCATCCGCTACGTCGATTACGGTCACTTATCGATAGAAAATAACCGCGCTGAACGTGCAATTAAACCTCTGGTCATTGGCAGGAAGAACTGGTTGTTCTCGAACACAACAAATGGTGCTGACGCGAGTGCGATGATTTACAGTATCGTCGAGACAGAGGAAGCCAACGGCCTAATCCTCTACGGCTACATGGTCAAGTGCATGAAGGTCCAGGCGAAAGCTGAGCCTGATATCAACGCACTCTTACCTTGGAACTTCAAACATTAACAGCATCGCCCCGTGGGTTCATGGGGCGTTTACATCCAAGTTTGCATGGACGAGAAGTGTGGACGATGTTGAAACAAGAGCAGATAGATGTAGAAGGTCAGACGGCCCTTGAACGATTCTATGCACTCACAGCGTAATTGTACCTGTAGGGGGATCTGTCACACCTCTAACTAAATTTGTGACAAAACCGTCTTGTCTTAGAGTGCATAAGAGTTCCATCACCTTCAATTACAGCAATTATAAATAAAGATGGCTTCAGAATTTCAGCTCGTTGTTTACCGTTTTTATAGATATAGTCTGTCACTTTCGATGTATTGCTGAGAACGAACTGAACAGCAATACATCGCCAAGCCTTAATGACTAGAGTTTAGGGAATCTCTATAATTCAAATATAAAGCCTCTAGAAGTCGTACGAAGCACCTATCATAACGGTACTAAACGCTGTGTCTCTGCTTTTAAGTCTTTTACCGTTATTATCAGTGAATTCAATATTTACGGCATCTGCCTGTGAAATCAGACGTAACGTAAGCCTGTCAATTGGAGTATATTCAACGCCAATTCCGAAATGGAAACCGGCACCAGAATCGTCATCAATTTTGTAATTACTACCCTTACCAGAATTCAGGTCAACATAGCTAAGTCCAGCAACAAAGAAAGGTCGTATTGAATTATCAAATGTGTAACCGACATTAGCCGAAACAGACAATGCTGTTGGAGAGAACACTTTGTCACCAACTTTCGAATCGTAGTCACCATAATCGGTGTAGCCAAGTTCAACACCGATTATGCGGTTAAATTGATAACCACCATAAACGCTATATCCCATGCTTTCAGCATCTAGATTGCCACCACCATCGGTATCTGAATCTTGATGGACACCAAAGCCGGCCCCAATGTATGAGCCTCCTTCGATATTCGCAGCAAATGTAGGAAATGAAACCAAACCAACTAGGCCTAATAGAAATGTAGATTTAAGCATGTAAATATCCTTTTAACTTG
This sequence comes from Vibrio sp. ED004, assembly GCF_023206395.1. Taxonomy (NCBI): domain Bacteria; kingdom Pseudomonadati; phylum Pseudomonadota; class Gammaproteobacteria; order Vibrionales; family Vibrionaceae; genus Vibrio; species Vibrio sp. ED004. Next base: position 1,811,483 of record NZ_CP066150.1, read on the forward strand.
ATGTGTCGTAATGAATTTATATTATAGACCACTTACTCAAGATGAGTAATGAAATTGTATTTTTCCGAGTCTGCTTTCGTTATCCAGTATTCGCCAACTGCCGGGACAGAATCCAAGATAAAGATATAGAAACCAATCCCTTTTTCTCCCAACATAGTTTTAAAGTAGGTCGCTTGCCTACGATGACTCTCGTCAGTGTATGGGAATTATTTGGCCGTTTTATCGTCCTCAGCCCAGCTGTGTACACCTATTTGCTTATTCAATTCAATTGCTTTGGTGGCGTCTGCACGTTGTAAAATCCGTGGACTACCGGCTGCGAAACCAGATCTGTGCCGCCAGAAAACACCGAACCCGTTGGGGTTACTATTGTAGTCCATGTCTTTTGCTCTAATGAAATCGTTTTCGATAGGGAGACTTTATTGTTTATCTGCCAAATTATCTGTCATGAGTATGTATGGATATGTATACTTTTTTAGGACGTTATTTTTTGTTTCTTATTCATCCACACCACATAAAATTAGCGTAGAACATATTTAACCAATCAGTTTAGGTATTTTTTGCGAAGTAATTAAACTCAATATGCAATATTTATTAAGCTAAAGATGAAGGTAATTCACGACATTTCATTTAAGTTAACACTCGATTAGGTTTGCGGTCGAATGGCAAACTCTAAAATGGTCACCGTGGAAGGCGATCTGTAACTTCAGAAATATTTCAAGATTACTTTGTCGTTCAACATTATGTGTCCTGCCTATGGCTGTAATGTTGCGCAGACCATCCTCATCGAACAACTTGACATCGTATTGCTGGATTTAATGCTTCCTGTAACCGCTAGACTGACAATGTTCCGACAGACGCATACACTCTATAAAGGTAAAGTATTGATACTCACCACTGGTGATGACGACTTTGATCGTATTGCGGGTAAGAAAGGACTGATGACTCTGCCATCAAGCCAATGAAACCAAGATTTCTACTGGCCTGGAGTTCGTTCACTATTACGCTGCCAAAACTGCTTCAGACGGTGGTTCAAATAACCTTCAATTTGATTAACTCGCTCTGAAAAAACATATAATAAATATGAACTTTCAGGTGCAGTTTATCACTCACAGATCGCGAGTTTGATCGACTTTATTAGCAAGCAATTCAGATACGCCGTAATCACTTGACTATTTGACGAAGATACTGGTTAGCATTGAGTATGACAGGATCGACCGGACGATTAATAACAAGGTTGTGCGCCTAAGACAAATGCTCGGTGACGACCATGCTCGAGCAAAAATAATTCAGATCATTCACGATAAAGACTACTTATTTTTTTAACCGCTAGGTATTAACTTCGCTCACTACGAGCGTAATAAACGAGAACGATTATGCGACGTATTTATTTGGAGTCTTTATTGGGGCTGTTAGTTTGCTTTTATTGGTATTGTCGCCTACGAAGTTTCTGTCTATCAACTCAATACCGACTACGACTATGTGCTGCAAGATTACGAAGCGACAGCCCACCAGCAACTCATAGCAAACATCGCAAAAAATCAAAGCCTTAAAGCGGCTCATCAAGCGATAGATCAATTTGTGGAGACCTCTCAAAATATACTCGTCACGTTCAGTTCAAATGATGAAATACCGGGGCCAGTTTCGGAGTTTTTTAGTACTCACCCGAATAGCTTTATCTTTCACGATGATGAACGAAATCTTTGGTTTCGTTTAGCAGGCAGTGATAACACTTATCATTACCTACCCGATAATCAAGCATTTGTTCGAGAAAAAATAGAATTGGAAGATAACCTCATTTGGGTATTCTTTTTGGCTAGTTGTATCGTTTACGGCGTAAGTCATCTGTTAATTATTTTCCGCCGTGTTAGAAAGCTTGAGGTTGCCACTTTGCGTTTTTCTGAAGGCGATCTCTCGACACGAGCCGAGACTTCAAGTGGTATTGCGATTGGTTCACTGAACAAATCCTTTAACCTAATGGCCGACCGAATTCATCACTTAATTGAAAGTAACCGCTCACTCACCAAAGCCGTTGCTCATGAATTACGCACGCCGATATTTCGTATTCAATGGCAAACTGAAATACTCAAAGACACGCCGCTTAATGAATCGCAACAACACACCGTTGAAAGTATTATCGAAGATACAGAAGAGATGGAAAAGATGGTCGAAGAACTGTTGTGCTACGCCAAATTTGATAGCATTGACCTCGAAAAAGCAACCCCAGTCATTAGAGATAAGAGACGTTTCTCGAGCACGCGATGACACGCTGGAACAAAGACACAGAGCTCAACATCGACTTATCACTGCCAGAACAACCTAGCTCAATACTAGCGGATGAAACTCTGCTTATCCGAGCCTTAGATAACCTAGTACGTAACGCAATGAAGTTCGCACGTTCACAGATGTCGATTGAAGCCAGCGTGCATCAAGATCAGCTACAGATTGCGGTACATGACGATGGTGATGGCGTAGCACAAGAACACCAGGCTCGTCTGTTTGAACCCTTTTACGTGGGCGATAAAGCGCGTAATAAAGCTAAGAGTGGCCATGGCTTGGGGCTTTCAATCGTCGATAAGATCTGTGCTCAACACAACGCAACCGTGGAGGTTGGTCAGAGCCCAACCTTAAAAGGTGCGGTATTTACTATTACCATTCAGATATGTAATGACTCAACTGACAAACCCATACAGTAACTACAAAACATCTCTGGAATAATGTCCAACATCGGTCGGGAGATGCTGTCTCCCAATGAACTTATTGAGTCTAGATAATCATGACACGGTCGTTTATGGCTTGTCATTACAGCACTGTTAATTAGAAGCAAAGTAAACCGTTACTTATTAATTCGTACTTTGTTAGCAGTTGAAGCCATAGGCTTACTATCTAAATTCCCAATTATTCTTAAGGTATTTTATGAAAAAGTTATTGTGTGTTTTAGGCGTTATCTCTCTAGCAGGTTGTTCAGGTATTAGCCATAACGATGAGGTTTACACAGCGCATGCTGAAAGCTTCAATATTATCGGTTTCCAAGTACCTGGTAACACTCAAGATCGTGCAATGGAGTTAGTGCCAGAAGGAGCAACGGTTGAGACAATTCGCTCAACAAACTCTGATACAAGCTCTGCTATGGGGATCATCAATCGTATTATCGGTATCGAATACATTCAAGTCGGTGGTAAAAGCAATAATTTAATTACTGTTCGTTTAGGTAGCAGCTATGTAGATAAATAGCCTAAGCCAGTGACATTGAAGTGACCCCATAAAGTTGGACATTTTTGTTAAGCGGCTTTCAAGGCCTGAGTTCGATATTCTATCGGAGTCAGGCCTTTTAGTTTCACTTTTATACGTTTGCTGTCTTCTACGACTACACCTTCTATTGTGGCTGTTGAAGGGTGTGCTAGCTGCCATTATTGGGGACGTTTCGCTGAACGGTTTAGTCACGATGTACGAATCATTAACCCAAAGAAAGCTAAAGGCAATCTTGAAGGTCCACAAAACTGACGCGAATGATGCGTTGGCTGTAGCGAATGCCGCATTACAAATTGATCTTAAATGCAGTAAGCCCAAAACAATTGACCAGCAAGGACTCCATTTTCTTGAAACCAGTCGTCAGTTATTAACTCGTTCTATGGTTTTGTACTAATTCAGACCTGATCTGACAGTTACCCACTTTTAGACTCGGTGACTGTCAGATTATATCTGGGCTAAATTCTTTTCAGCCCAGATTGATTTCCCATCCTCTAATGTTTCTATTGGCGTTCTGCCGCAGCACATTTTTCCTTGATGGGTACGATGATTGCTGTAGTAGTCCATCCATTCGTCCAGATCTTTCTGCAACTCTTCCATCGAGCCATACAGTTTTTTTCTGAATGTTACTTGGTAGAACTCATTCAATATGGTCTTGTGGAAGCGTTCGCAGATACCATTTGTCTGCGGTGACATTGCTTTCGTTTTTGTGTGGTCGATATCATTGATGGCCAGATAGAGTTGATAGTCATGTTGATCAACACGGCCACAGTATTCAGTACCTCGGTCTGTCAAGATTCTCAACATTGGCAGCTCATGATTCTCGAAGAACGGCAGAACCTTGTCATTCAACATATCTGTTGCGGTGATTGGTGTTTTTGTCGTGTAGAGTTTTGCGAAAGCTATTTTTGCTGTAGGTATCAACGAACGTCTGCTGATAGATACGCCCAACCCCTTTAAGATTGCCAACATAGAATGTGTCTTGAGAGCCTAGATAGCCTGGGTGTGCGGTCTCTATCTCACCACAAACTTCATCATCATGCTTTTTGCGCTCGAGAGCTGCGACTTGCTCTTCCGTTAGAATGATACCGTTCTCAGCAACTTGTTTTCTAAGGCAATGAGGCGTTTTTTGAAGTTTTCTAGGTCGTTGCGGAGCCAGATTGAGCGCACGACACTTGGAGATAAAGACACCCAGTTTACGTAGTTCATTGCTTGTTCTAACTTGCCCATGAGCAGGAAAGTCGATGGCGTATTTTAGGACGGCTTGTTCAGTTTCACTATCGACTCGATTCTTTAAGTTTGGTGTTCTTCTGCTCTGATTAATCAGAGCATCAATACCGCCAGTTTCAACCAACTCTTGATAGCGATAAAACGTGTCTCGAGAGACACCCATAACCTTACAGGCTCGAGATACATTACCAAGCTCTTCTGCAAGATTGAGAAGCCCAGCTTTGTGTTTGATTATTGGATTGCTAGTATGAAGCATGAGAGTTACCTCTTATTGTCTTTGATTGATGACTAAGCACCTTTAATCAAAGTGGGTAACTCTCTTCTTTTCAAATTGAAGTGTCAGATCTAGTCTGAATTAGTACACTTTAATCATCAAAGCTGTTTCAATAGCAGTATCAGGAAATTGAAAGCCTCTACCACGTTTGCCATGGTGGCTTTTGCATTGCCATGCTTCAACGGCAGAGTCGTCAATCCAAAACGTTACTGAGCCTCATTTGCACAAGGCTTCATTATATTCACTCCAGTTCGTTATCTTCTTCTTAGATTTACCCAAAACATCACCATGTTTTGACTACATGGGATCAGATCGCACTATTGAGGAAAGGTTCAACTGATTTAGTCAACAACGCCATTCACATTTACTTACATCGAATTACGCAACAAAGCCTCAATGCGAAAGAACACTGCTAAGGCACATAGAACTTTTAGCGATTGAATATACTCAATTAACCTTACGTAAGTTGCAGTTGAACACCACTATTAATTTGAACAATCGTTCAATAATATATATGATTCACCAAAACAATACTCATCTAAACAGAGGTTGCAGATGCCTTTAGCTCAGTTTATTAAAACCGCAGGCGAACCTACGATACTGAAACGCTCACTCAAGGTTTCTCTCATAGTTGGCACCATTCTTATGTTCATTAATCACGGTGACAAATTGCTCTCCAGCAACATTGACATAACGCTGATCATTAAGATCTTGATGACTTACTGCGTACCCTTTGTGTGTCTACCCAAGCCAGCGTTTCTGCAACTCTTCAATCCCGAAAGAAGGCCGTCTAATAATGATATTTTCGTTTAAAAACCGTCATCGGATATTGTCGAAGTTCATACTAGCCATCTTGCAGAACTGAAGAAAGTCTCTGAAAAGTACTCTCTATTCAAACAGAATGATCCCACCGACTATGCGAAGAAAAATTTACGTCAATGCAGCCAATGTCCATAAAGCGTCACGAAGTCGTGCTGAGTCGATTAAACAGAGCTATGAGTTAGTGAATCACTTTATCGAGCAGTCAGAAAGTATTAACAAGCTGTCTTGTGAGAGCCATCAATACTCCAGTCAAACGGCAGAAACTGCGGCTAATACCATCGACAAGCTGGAGGCTTTGGAAGAGCAAGTATTAGTTTCCAAAGAAAAGATCTGCCAGTTTAGCGAACTGCTCGAATCACTGAATGAGATTAACAAGAACGTCACCCAATTGGTGGATTCTATTAAAGGTATCGCTGCACAAACAAACCTGTTGGCGCTTAATGCCGCGATTGAAGCCGCTCGAGCTGGGGAGCACGGCCGCGGTTTTGCAGTAGTCGCAGACGAAGTCCGTCAACTTGCGAACACGGCGAATCAGTCTGCTGAGAACATCGACACTGAAATGGCGTCGATTTCAAAGATATCAGACAGCATTTTCAACAAACAAAAGAGGTTGAGGACGTCATTATTCTTAGCTCAGAAGTAACCAAAAACACCATGCATAACATGAAGAACTTGATGAACATGTCGCTTGATAGTAAAACAGCTTCTAAAACCATCATGGACGCCATTGAGGCTCAACTGTCCGACTCCAACACGGTTAAGCAAAACATGGAAGCCCTAGTTGAAGACACCAAGCTATCAATAAGCCTCTCGGGCAACAATCATGAACTCGCGGAACAGATCCTCAACTCTTTATCTTATCTGCAACTGAATGATAAAACGGACCAGAAAAGAAATGCTTAACTCCGATAGCGTGTAAGCAAACAAGGAAAATTGCGACATGAACCAAAGCCAAACACCACTTGAAACAGGGACTGCTGTTTCACTGAGTGATATCTTAAGTGAGCGTTCACTATATTCATATGTTCAGTCTATTAGAGATCTTAAACGCCAGACCACTTATGGACATGAGGTTTTAGTTCGTGGTCCTTCAGACTCCTTGTGGCATCGACCCGATCAGTTGTTTATCGCTGCTCAATCACAACAACTCAGCAGGCAGTTGGAAATTGTCATCCTCGAAGTTCATCTTGAAAACATTGCCGCCCATACATCTATAGGATGTTACACCGTTAATCTTGCTCCTAACCTGTTGTTAGATATAACCGTATTTCAGATACTAAACCGCTACGCACTGGCTGAAAGAATTAAGATTGAGCTCACTGAACACTTACCGATACGTGACTGGCAACCAATAAAACAGCGAATGGCTCAATTGAGAAAGCAAGGCTATCAGTTCTGGCTTGACGATGTTGGCTGCGGATTTTTTGATTTGGCGCTGATCGATGAAGTCAAACCAGAGGTAGTCAAACTTTGCATCAAAATCATCAGCAGACTTACGTTTGATCCTACTCTAGTTGATGAAATAAAAGCGGTCGTCAAAGCGGTTCATGACTACGGTGGCGCTGTTTTAGCTGAAGGGATTGAGGAGCACGTACAGCTCGATATGGCGGAGCAACTGAACATCGATCTAGCACAAGGCTATCTTTTTGATAAGCCACAGCCACTTATTTGAGTCACAAAAACCTAGTCCTCAATAAAAATCGTACAGTTGGACTTTGATATCCTTATTGTTCTATAATATTGAGATTATAAATATAGCCACATTTATCTAAAAATACCAACAAGTATACTTTGCTTCAAGTAGAACAAATCCACCCAACTGAAGAGGTATACCAAATCTCAAAGTCACTCAACATTATCACTCGCGCATGCTCCGCTCTTTTGATTTTCGCAGTAACGCTACAACCACAGAACACACGCATACAAGATCAAGTATAATTGAAATTACCGCACAAGAGGGACAAAACACTGCTCTTGCTGACTTCCTTTCGGTTGGTGCACAACTCGTTAAGAGCTACGATCCTGACACATTGTTCAATAATTAGGAGGGTAGATATGACTTTTTGTAAAGTTTTGTCCAATAGTGTGCAAGCCCCTGCTCTCGTATGACATTAGGGAATGGGTTCTTCTCCGCTTAAATGAGTCTGTAAATTAACAAAAAAATATCCGCCCTCTTAGAAGACGGTTTTGCTTTATAGCCCCCTAGAAGGGGGCGTCCACGCTATCAGTTCTTCAATAACTGAAGTTGTTGTTCATACTCTATGTCCTGTTTATCTTGGTGTCGGACATATCATCGAGGCTTTGTTGCGTGATTAAGTTGAGAGACAGAGCTAACCCGTTTCGTGTGTTTCTTAGTCAATAAAATAAGTTTCAGGCATATCTAACCCTGTAAGCTTGTTCAACGCTTTTATCGTCGCGTAATTTTCACCTACCTATGCATTGTAATTTCTTAAGCTCAATTGCCCTCCTAGCAACTGTTTAACTCGATACATCGCTGTTTCAGAGAGTGGACGTTTGTGATATCCAAACCGCTCTTTCCAATACTTATTCAAGCCGTTTAACTTCTGACAACCCACGGCGAGATTTCGAGGGTGACCACGCTCTCGTGTCGTAAGCGCCATCACGAGACAACTCAAACATACTTCGCCGTGTTTGTTTCAGTAAATTCGGGAGTACTTCTCCATCTGTAACCGTTGATAAACTTAGCTCGACGGCAATATGAAGCTTTCGCCAGACTCTACGTTTGCCATCCGTCCCGTGTTTTTTGACTTTCCATTCACCTTCGCCATAAACCTTAAGGCCTGTAGCATCAATAACTAAGTGCTGTATTGCTCCTCTCTTTTTAGCCTTAAATGAGACCTCAACTTGCTTGGCTCTACGACTGATGCAGGTGTAATGTGGACAGCTTAATGGAATATGGGCAAGTCTAAAGATCGAGTCGATAAACCCTTACAGCGCTCTCAGCGACATAGAAAAAACTCGCTTCACCATGAGCGCTGTCGTGATAGATAGATCACTAAACCGACGAGGCCTCTCGCGCTTATTCTGTTTGCTTTGCGCCCACCCGCTTATCGCCTCTTCATCAATCCAAAAGGTCAGAGAGCCACGGTTAATGAGTGATTGGTTGCATTGCTTCCAGTTGGTTGTTTTGTAACGAGGTTTAGACATGTGACTACGAGAGATAGTGGACGTAGCTGATCAGCTCGTAGGCTCTGGATTTAGTTCCATTGAATTACGCAACAAAGCCGGGGTGTTTACCTCGGTAATAGGTGTCGCTTATCCGACAAAAGTTTGTTCCACACATGCTTGAAGAGCTAGTGCGATGAGTATAATCGCACTAGTTAATAGGCTTGGTTGAGGTGCACACCAAGTGATTATGGTAAATCGACCATGTCATTTTACCTACGCACAACGACTGTAACGTTAAATGGCCTCTACAATCACAAGGCCTTATGTGAATTTAATTATCTCTCCAATAGTTATTAGCCTGAGATACTGTCTGAAAATGCATTGCAATTGTCTTTGATGATTCAATAAGCAGCGATGCACTTTCTGAGTATTCGGGTCTTAACTTATGTAAAACCTCCATGTCTGGTTGAGTTTTCTTTACTCCCATTCTGCTCAACTTAATCGCCAGTTCAAAACCCTCACTAGGCGTTTCTGTGATTAAACTAGGTAACCATTGCTCCATTATTTATTCCTTGCTTTATTAGATGATGGAGGGAAATTAATACCACATTCAAGCTGATAAAGTTAACTTTAAAATCGAGCTTTTAATAGGACTGGATCACACTTTATTAACAAATTTGTTCTCTATAGCACCAAATCCGTAACTACATAGCTACTTTTAACTTAATTGAGCACAGAATTACCTTCTACTTCTTACACCAAGTAGTAAGTACATAACCCACAATGAATTTAATGCTTATACTACTTGCTCATAATCCATATCAACTCCCATCACCTCGACAAACACTTCTGATATTTGTTCACCGCGCAGACTGGTTGAACTTCCGTCATTTCGCAGCTGATTTAGTAATTGAAATAGTATGAACCAGCGGTCATTTAATAGTAAAAACCACGTGACCGAGATTATCGAAGAGGTGATTATTTCGGGCTCAATTGCGCCTGTATTTGCCATTCAGTGGGCGCAGGCAAATAAGGTAAAGATTTAACCTTCCTGAGCACCGTAGGTATGTAGTGGGTTTGAAAAATAAGTCACATAGTAAATACGTTAACACGATTTATGGAACCCACTCCCTCAGTTAGTCTATATTTAGCGAAGTGGAACTAACTCTGAGGGCTGCATGGTTAAGACCGTATTGCTTCCATTTGGTTATTTTGAAATGAGGTTTAGGCATAAAGTTGCGAGAGGAAGTGAATGTAGCAGATCTAATCGTAGGTTCTAGATTTAACCCCCCGAAATTACACACCCTTGTGAGTTTGTGGCGCTTTTTGAGCGATTTACAGTTCAAAAATCAACATGTTACTTTTATGAAAGAACCGCACAATAGTGCCCATTTTCATACTTTGTGAATTTTGAGTTATATGAATTTGCTAAGCAGCTATCGACAGTTAACCTGACATTCGTTAACCAGCAAAACAGAATCAAGGGGTTTAAACTAGGTAATGTCACTACTGCAGTTTAATCGTCTGTAGTTAGTTGTAAAACTACACAAGTATTCAAGAAACTGTATCAGGAAAACTATGCGATATTTTAGTAAGCGCTATAAAACGAAGGTCAACACATTGCTGCATTTAGCAAAGATAAACGACCTCCCTTTGGGATCTTTTATTGATACCTTGAAAGGCAGAAGCGTCCTCAAGCAAGATGAACGCTATAAAAAGCGCGACGGTCAGCGTGTTGTTTGAGGCGAAGCTGATATAAATTGCTCTACCGCTGCTTTTCCTCTGGAAACCCTCAAAGGCAAACGCTTAAATTCTTTGGCTATATGCTTCACACTTGAGCAATTCCACGCTTTAGAGGTGTGTTATAGTCATTGTCCTGAGAATATAGCCGTCGAAGCAATTGCAGCGCTTTCTACAATATGATCGATGTTCAATCTCGCACTCTATAAAACAAGGTAACAACGTGTTAGAAGTAAGTGACTAACCATTGTAGTTTATTATCTCCATATAGGGCATCATTACATTTGTCATTCTGTAATGCTTTACATACTCCCAGAGCTTCCCTTGCTCTAATCTGTTAGCTCTTTTTGCCTCTGTAAGTGCTTCAATCGCGACATCAATCCCGATCTTGTTGCGGAACTTAAAGCAATCAACAATCGTCCGCTCAACGTCCGTTACTAAAACAGGGATGCCATCAACTTGTGTTGAAATCACCCCCAAATCCGTCACGTCCCTGGTACGAACAATCTTAATGCTTGGGTACTCAATATTGGGAGCTCTATCATTTTTCTTAATGCTGAGCCATATCTGAAAAGGTGCTTGGGTAGTGAGATTGTGGTAACTGAGTGCTGATAGAAGGCAGATAACCCCTTTTTTCGCTCTGACACTGACCTCAGCAAAAGAGTGCATCTCCGATTCTTCTCTACCTATATACCCGTAGAGTCCTCGCTGTAGTTTTTCTATGTCACCTTTTTCCACAGCGCGAGAAAGGGCGGCACGAGTTACATTGAATTTTGCAGCGTCTGAGGTGGTGAATATGGATAGCTTTTTAAGCTTATCGAGTTGTGATGGATTCATTTTTAATGATACGTTTTGTTATACTTAATTTGTACTATATGCCAAAACGTAACATTTTTCTTTCATTCCTTAGATGGTGCAAACAACACTGCTATTGAGCGGAAATAGCTAAACCCATTAAAAATAGCCAGCTTCCTACATATCAAAGTGATTCAGATAAACAAAAAATTATGAATTTCATATTTCAATATGATCATGTTTAAAAAGATAACCAATTCAACATCATTAACTGATTAGAGTGGTTAATGATGGTGGTTTTTGCTGGTTCAAATTCATTAATAAGTTAAATAGATTGGTTGGTTATATTGTGCGATATCGCTTAATTACTTTTTTAAGCGATTGTTATTTAAGCAATAATGTTGGGGTGTTTATTTATTTTATAGTAAAATCATGCACTTATGATTTACCAGTATTATTGACGGTTTTTTTGTAAATCTGTAGCGTAGATTTCAAATAAAAATGAGGTTTGCATCATGAAATGCAGAGATAAGTTTTTGTTTCGCACGGTAGCAGAAACAATGTTCGAACTTGAAAAAGGAACTTACGCTAACTCAACAATAAAAGCATGGAGATCTAAGTTAAAACGTATCGTAACGTTTTTCGGAGAACTCGACATACGAGATATCGTACGAAGCTGTATTCTTCGCTACTTACATGCACACAATGATCTTACAAACAAAACACTAAATGAAGACCTGACACTTATCCGAAAAGTATTCACGTTTGCAGTTGGGGATCGGCTTATTACACAATCTCCAGTTGATGGTATCCATAACTTACAAAATGCTCCCATTAGCTGTAATCCATTCACACTGAATGATATAACCTGTTTAACTCACCAAGCAGCAGCTTGCTCAAGTGTTAAAAATGGGGTCCTTCTGGCTTGCCATACAGGGCTTCGAAAAAGTGAGTGGTTGGCACTAGTTGTTGATGATTATGACCCAGTAAAAAGAGAGCTTAAAGTCGAGAGAGCTTGCGTAGTTAATCACTTTAAAAGGCCAAAAACTACGGGATCAAAGCGTAGGATTCAATTGTCTAAGACAGCCCAAAAGATAATTGAAAACCAGTTAAGTTTAATCTTTGGCTTAGCGGCTCAAGAAATCCATATCACCGAAAGTGATCAAAAGACCCGAACCAAACTTACCGCAAAACCTCTATTCCCTAATCTTGATACAGGGAAATTTTACCAAAAGATAAAGCAATAGATCGCACCTTTAAAAACTGGCTCGTTACAGCCAACGTCGCTCATCGAGGTGCGAGTCAGGCCCGTCATACATTCGCATCTCAAGCTATTTTGAGTGGGGCAAATCTTTATAGGATAAGGTCTCAACTAGGGCACAACACGCTAGATATGCTTTATAAGCATTACTCAAAGTGGATTGAAGAAGACGCAAAAGACTACCCCAACCTGATTGATTTGCACTTCAGAAAGCTGCAAATTCGGTCGACAAACTCATCCTTTAATTTGCCTCATTCCGGTGTCTCGACACCGGCTTTCAAAAAGATAACGACATCGTAACCAAGGACACTGCAACACTTTTACTGCGTAAAAGATGAACGAAAGCTTTTCTTGAGGGGGCTACGCCCTCAACCCCCAACACGACAACACACAAACCGAGGACTACACAATGAAAAATAAAGCATCACATGCTTTTTTCAACGCTTCCGTATTCCGGCACAGCAGAAAAACAGGCCAAGCTTAAGAAGTCAGCAGGACATAGTATCCGAGATGAAAATGCGAAATCTGAAACCATTGAATGGAATCCCGATCTCAGTCACCTCAACGAAGTATATATCAATAACCAATGGACGAAACTTGATGAATTGAGCAATGACGATAAATCCCAGTTTATCGAATCTATAAGACTTCCTCAGAAACCTCAAGAAGGCCTAGCTAAATGTAAACAAAGAAAGAGAGCATATAAGAAGAAACTAAAAGCCGTTTTGCAATCAGAAAAGGGAAATACCGAGGGGTCTAATTTTATCACTAAGATTTTAAGCACCCCTGAACATGTCCCGCTTAAACTCGACTCTTTGCTTAATGAAGCTAGGAATATTGATTTCTCTCGCAAGAAGCAAAGGCTGAACGCTTTTGAGAAGTACATTTCACTTCATAACAAACTGGTTTCGTTCCCTAAAAATTTGAACTCAAACTTGGTAGAAGAGTCGATTTTTGTCATTCCACACCGAAATGAAGTTTCTCAGGATCTTCTTTGTGGTAAAGAAATGGCTGAAGCGTTTATGAACTATTATCGCCGATTCTTCAAAGACTATGAAATATTAGCCGTGTTTGTTCATATCGATGAAAGAAGTCTCAATGAAGATACTGGGGAGCATGTCCACCTCTTCCTTAACGCGCAAAATAGCCGAACTAAAGAGTGGGATCTTAGAGTCGCCAAAGCAAATCTAGCTCAAAAAATGAAGCTCACCTTGAACCGTTCACACTCGCCAATTCAATACAAAAAAGGAGCATGCTTTACGAGAAAGGAACAATCAGAGCATGGAGTTCAATCAAGAACTTCAGAAAGATAAACAAAAAGTAAAAGAAATGCGCCGGCAAGGAAAGCAAAAAAAAGTGAAAGGGATTGTAATTATCACACTAGAATGCTGGAAAAGGAGCAACTGCAAATTGAGCAAAAGATCTCAGCGAAGCTAGAGGAGTTGAGCCAATTAAATCAACACATCAACGAAGTTAAAAATCAACAAAAGGAGGAACAAGAAAAAATAAGAAGATTACATGTAGATATAGACTTACTACGATCGGATACAAACGCTGCAACTAATCAACTGGATAAAACCTCTACCGCTCTATCAACAGTCAAAGAACAGCTCAAAACGGCAGAATCAAAAGTTCTACACAATGAAGAAAAAAATGAACAGTTAGAGAAATCGAACTCATATCTAAAAAAGGTGATCGCTAAACTGACTCATACCGTTGTTGAAACGTTAGCTCCCATCTTTCAAGATCTAATGAAATCATTTGTCTTTGAACAAAGGGATGAGAAAGAACTACTGACTTTATTAGAAAGAAGGATGTCAGCTCACATGAAAAAATTGGATGGAAACCCAATACAGCAGGCACTTGTATGTGGGATGAAAGACGCCCTCCTAGATAATAGGGAAAACCTGAACACTGCTTCCCCCAAAAAACGGAGAATAAGTGCCGACCGAGAGTTCGATTGATAAGGTCTTCATAATAATTTAAAAGGTAAATCTCGTGAGTTCTAAGGTGTTCACGAGATTTGGTTTTTCAAAATGACATTGAGATTCAGCGCTTTATATTAACTTGAATTTCTACTCCTGACACACGATGTACGAAAGTAAAATGCTCTTGGCTTCTAGTGCTAATAAGAACAATCCCTTTCTTTGACATAATGGTCCAATAAGGTAGAACAAAGGCATCAAAACACTCTACGTGTGACATGGGTGGAGGGCTTACGAGCCCTGCAATTTCTCTCAGTGTTTCAAAGTCACCAAACAGTGCCTGCTGTGTTTGCCAATCTATTCCTAATGCCATTAATGACATAGATGTGGTGCTTGGCTTATCTTCGAGGCGCTCAAAAAGCTGATAGAGGCAGTGGATATCTTGATAGTCATACTGTTTTGATAACGCAAGCAACGAGGTTTCATCCCCTTCAAAATAGCTTTGCTTGAACGCCTTATAAACCGTGTGCAACTCATCATAGTTGAACTTACTCATGTGAGCCTCCCAGTTGAAGTGAGAACTGGTTCACCGCACTAAGCATAAGTTTCAGTTTTGTTTGCTTACCATATCGGCCAAATGTCATTGAGGGGTGATGATGGCCAACGATATCAGCGACTGTAGACTCAGCCACTTCCTTTTGCTTAAGAACATCAATGAAAGTGTGACGGAGGGAGTACGCAGTAGGGCGTTGCCCTGCTTTCAATCCGATCTTAGATAGGAGTCTGCCGAATTGTTGGCTCCAGTCCTTGTTGAGACCCAGTGGCTTGTAATCGAATAGATCGGTTTTGCTATTGTTCTTACGAAGCTCAACATACTCAAGAAAGCCATGTTTGATTAGACTCTGATGAATGGGGACTTGTCGCAGAGCATAACGATTCTTGATCCGCTGTCCGTGACCTTCATCTGTTACGTTTAAGTAAGGGACTGGACCGCTAACGACCACGTCTTCTGTACGTAGCTGACACACTTCATTCGGCCTCATCCCCATGTACGTGAGCAATAAAGTAACCCAGTAGAAACCATTATCCACTTGCTGAAACTGCTCAGATGAGAAGAGTGTTGAAAGCTGACTCTCTGACCACCTTGAGCGCTGCTTATCAGCTTTTATAGACTTCTTGAAAGTCGCTTTGATATCTGCAGACACGTTTCTTTCAATCAAAGACATGGTCGCACACCAACATATAAATTGACTTAACGCCGCGTAATAATCTTTACAGCTTTTTGCTGAAAGACTAGAGCTATTGAGAGTCTTAATGTACTCCATCAGTGTCATCGCAGTTATTGTTGATAAACCAGATAGCGCTGTGCTCTCAAAGAAAAAGGTAATGCGCTGTTTCAACTGATGGACAGTCAATGCACTGACCCCTTGAACCCCTTTGAACTCTAGAAAGTGTTCTAACGCTTCACTCCAATGCTTTTCTTCACTCAAACGCTTAGAAGTATGACTTATAGAAGGTATACAACCTAAATGTAAGCGATCATCCTGCTTCTGTGATTGTAAGTTCAGATGGTGGGACAAGATGCCTTTTAGATGCAACTGAAACTCTGAAAAGCACAGAGAACCTGTAGTACGAAAGGCCTCTTTGACAGCACTAACAAGGCTTAAGCCAATGACTTTAGCTAGTTTAGGGTCTTTTGTTCGAAGGCTGATTTTTAGATCGAATGGGAATCCCAACGCTTTCAACTGTGCTGGAATACAAATCCGTGCGTAATAGACGCCGTGGGGAGATTTTTGTATATACATTGACTTACCTCGTTGTTTCGAAGCAAATTCAAGTCTTACAGATACAAAAAAAGCCTTTGATAATCAAAGGCTTTTTTTTGATGAATAGTGGTGGAGGGATAGGGATTTGAACCCTAGAACCGCTATTAACGGTTGCCGGTTTTCAAGACCGGTGCTTTCGACCACTCAGCCATCCCTCCAACAAATTGTCATCAACAGATTAGTACACTGTTGAGGTTGTTACTTGCTATGCAAATAACGAAATTAAAGCCTGGCGATGTCCTACTCTCACATGGGGAAGCCCCACACTACCATCGGCGCTATTGTGTTTCACTTCTGAGTTCGGCATGGAATCAGGTGGGTCCACAATGCTATGGTCGCCAAGCAAATTTTAAAATTCGGAAAACTGTAATTTAAAAGTGTCTCTTCAAACTCATTCAAGGTCTGTCTTTGAGTCCACAAAACCCCTTGGGTGTTGTATGGTTAAGCCTCACGGGCAATTAGTACAGGTTAGCTCAATGCCTCGCAGCACTTACACACCCTGCCTATCAACGTTCTAGTCTTGAACAACCCTTAAGGACGCTTATAGCGTCAGGGAAAACTCATCTCAGGGCTCGCTTCCCGCTTAGATGCTTTCAGCGGTTATCGATTCCGAACTTAGCTACCGGGCAATGCCATTGGCATGACAACCCGAACACCAGAGGTTCGTCCACTCCGGTCCTCTCGTACTAGGAGCAGCCCCCTTCAATTTTCCAACGCCCACGGCAGATAGGGACCGAACTGTCTCACGACGTTCTAAACCCAGCTCGCGTACCACTTTAAATGGCGAACAGCCATACCCTTGGGACCGACTTCAGCCCCAGGATGTGATGAGCCGACATCGAGGTGCCAAACACCGCCGTCGATATGAACTCTTGGGCGGTATCAGCCTGTTATCCCCGGAGTACCTTTTATCCGTTGAGCGATGGCCCTTCCATTCAGAACCACCGGATCACTATGACCTGCTTTCGCACCTGCTCGAATTGTCATTCTCGCAGTCAAGCGGGCTTATGCCATTGCACTAACCACACGATGTCCAACCGTGTTTAGCCCACCTTCGTGCTCCTCCGTTACTCTTTGGGAGGAGACCGCCCCAGTCAAACTACCCACCAGGCACTGTCCGTAATCCCGATTCAGGGACCAACGTTAGAACATCAAAACTACAAGGGTGGTATTTCAAGGACGACTCCACCACATCTAGCGACGCGGTTTCATAGTCTCCCACCTATCCTACACATGTAGGTTCAATGTTCAGTGCCAAGCTGTAGTAAAGGTTCACGGGGTCTTTCCGTCTAGCCGCGGGTACACTGCATCTTCACAGCGATTTCAATTTCACTGAGTCTCGGGTGGAGACAGCGTGGCCATCATTACGCCATTCGTGCAGGTCGGAACTTACCCGACAAGGAATTTCGCTACCTTAGGACCGTTATAGTTACGGCCGCCGTTTACCGGGGCTTCGATCAAGAGCTTCGACCGAAGTCTAACCCCATCAATTAACCTTCCGGCACCGGGCAGGCGTCACACCGTATACGTCATCTTACGATTTTGCACAGTGCTGTGTTTTTAATAAACAGTTGCAGCCACCTGGTATCTGCGACTCTCGTCTGCTCCATCCGCAAGGGACTTCACTGATAAGAGCGTACCTTCTCCCGAAGTTACGGTACCATTTTGCCTAGTTCCTTCACCCGAGTTCTCTCAAGCGCCTTGGTATTCTCTACCCGACCACCTGTGTCGGTTTGGGGTACGATTCCTTACAATCTGAAGCTTAGAGGCTTTTCCTGGAAGCATGGCATCAATGACTTCACTACCGTAGTAGCTCGACATCGTATCTCAGCGTTAGTAGCGGTCCGGATTTACCTAAACCACCCGCCTACGTACTTGAACCTGGACAACCGTCGCCAGGCCCACCTAGCCTTCTCCGTCCCCCATCGCAATTGTAAGAAGTACGGGAATATTAACCCGTTTCCCATCGACTACGCCTTTCGGCCTCGCCTTAGGAGTCGACTTACCCTGCCCCGATTAACGTTGGACAGGAACCCTTGGTCTTCCGGCGAGGGAGTTTTTCACTCCCTTTATCGTTACTCATGTCAGCATTCGCACTTCTGATACCTCCAGCAGCCCTTACAGACCACCTTCAACGGCTTACAGAACGCTCCCCTACCCCACATACCCTAAGGTACGTAGCCGCAGCTTCGGTGTATAGCTTAGCCCCGTTACATCTTCCGCGCAGGCCGACTCGACCAGTGAGCTATTACGCTTTCTTTAAATGATGGCTGCTTCTAAGCCAACATCCTGGCTGTCTGAGCCTTCCCACATCGTTTCCCACTTAGCTATACTTTGGGACCTTAGCTGGCGGTCTGGGTTGTTTCCCTCTCCACGACGGACGTTAGCACCCGCCGTGTGTCTCCCGGATAGTACTTACTGGTATTCGGAGTTTGCAAAGGGTTGGTAAGTCGGGATGACCCCCTAGCCTTAACAGTGCTCTACCCCCAGTAGTATTCGTCCGAGGCGCTACCTAAATAGCTTTCGGGGAGAACCAGCTATCTCCAGGTTTGATTGGCCTTTCACCCCTAGCCACAAGTCATCCGCTAATTTTTCAACATTAGTCGGTTCGGTCCTCCAGTTGATGTTACTCAACCTTCAACCTGCCCATGGCTAGATCACCTGGTTTCGGGTCTAATCCTAGCAACTGTACGCCCAGTTAAGACTCGGTTTCCCTACGGCTCCCCTAAACGGTTAACCTTGCTACTAAAATTAAGTCGCTGACCCATTATACAAAAGGTACGCAGTCACACCACGAAGGTGCTCCTACTGCTTGTACGTACACGGTTTCAGGTTCTATTTCACTCCCCTCACAGGGGTTCTTTTCGCCTTTCCCTCACGGTACTGGTTCACTATCGGTCAGTCAGTAGTATTTAGCCTTGGAGGATGGTCCCCCCATATTCAGACAGGATATCACGTGTCCCGCCCTACTCGTTTTCACTGATGATGAGATGTCGATTACGGGGCTATCACCCTTTATTGCGGCACTTTCCAGAGCCTTCATCTGTCTCATTAAAAGCTTAAGGGCTAATCCAATTTCGCTCGCCGCTACTTTCGGAATCTCGGTTGATTTCTCTTCCTCGGGGTACTTAGATGTTTCAGTTCCCCGGTTTGCCTCCTGTTGCTATGTATTCACAACAGGATACTTACTTATGTAAGTGGGTTTCCCCATTCAGGAATCCCAGACTTAAAGGTTATTACTACCTAATCTGGGCTTATCGCAAGTTATTACGCCTTTCATCGCCTCTGACTGCCAAGGCATCCACCGTGTACGCTTAGTCACTTAACCATACAACCCGAAAGGGTCTTAATGTATGGCAACTAACCAAGGTTTGACTCAATTGTGAATCAAATAAATTTTTGTTGTTGTCATTAAGAAGGGTTAATTCTCAATGACTGTTTGCCGGACTCAATGTGAGGATCAAACAAACTACACTTGAATGTTTGATTTATTTTGTGAATAAAGACACTTGAATGAATGTTTGTTGTTTTTATACCGTTCTTATTAAATAAGAGCAGATAAACATTGAGAACTTTTAAATTTGATTTTTGAATTACTCGTAAGTAATCAATCAGTCAGCTTTCAAATTGTTAAGGTGCTCTCCCAAGAATATTTTCAACCAGTGACCCCCTGCTTGTAAGGCAGGTGCTCTCCCAGCTGAGCTAAGCCCCATCTAGGTTTTATTTCCTTGGGAGAAAATGGTGGGTCTGCAGGATTCGAACCTGCGACCAATTGATTAAAAGTCCTGCTCTACCAACTGAGCTTAACGACCCAATGGTATCCCGTAGGGGAGTCGAACCCCTGTTACCGCCGTGAAAGGGCGGTGTCCTAGCCTCTAGACGAACGGGACACTGCTAATTTATCTCCACCAAAAAGGTTCTCTTAACTTTTCTAAACCTAATCAATCTGTGTGGACACTTATCGTGAATATCTTCGTATAAGGAGGTGATCCAGCCCCAGGTTCCCCTAGGGCTACCTTGTTACGACTTCACCCCAGTCATGAACCACAAAGTGGTGAGCGTCCTCCCGAAAGGTTAAACTACCCACTTCTTTTGCAGCCCACTCCCATGGTGTGACGGGCGGTGTGTACAAGGCCCGGGAACGTATTCACCGTAGCATTCTGATCTACGATTACTAGCGATTCCGACTTCATGGAGTCGAGTTGCAGACTCAATCCGGACTACGACGCACTTTTTGGGATTCGCTCACCATCGCTGGCTTGCTGCCCTCTGTATGCGCCATTGTAGCACGTGTGTAGCCCTACTCGTAAGGGCCATGATGACTTGACGTCGTCCCCACCTTCCTCCGGTTTATCACCGGCAGTCTCCCTGGAGTTCCCGACATTACTCGCTGGCAAACAAGGATAAGGGTTGCGCTCGTTGCGGGACTTAACCCAACATTTCACAACACGAGCTGACGACAGCCATGCAGCACCTGTCTCAGAGCTCCCGAAGGCACACCTGCGTCTCCGCTGGCTTCTCTGGATGTCAAGAGTAGGTAAGGTTCTTCGCGTTGCATCGAATTAAACCACATGCTCCACCGCTTGTGCGGGCCCCGTCAATTCATTTGAGTTTTAATCTTGCGACCGTACTCCCCAGGCGGTCTACTTAACGCGTTAGCTCCGAAAGCCACGGCTCAAGGCCACAACCTCCAAGTAGACATCGTTTACGGCGTGGACTACCAGGGTATCTAATCCTGTTTGCTCCCCACGCTTTCGCATCTGAGTGTCAGTATCTGTCCAGGGGGCCGCCTTCGCCACTGGTATTCCTTCAGATCTCTACGCATTTCACCGCTACACCTGAAATTCTACCCCCCTCTACAGTACTCTAGTTCACCAGTTTCAAATGCAGTTCCGAGGTTGAGCCCCGGGCTTTCACATCTGACTTAATGAACCACCTGCATGCGCTTTACGCCCAGTAATTCCGATTAACGCTCGCACCTCCGTATTACCGCGGCTGCTGGCACGGAGTTAGCCGGTGCTTCTTCTGTTGCTAACGTCAAGAGATAGCGCTATTAACGCTACCCCTTCCTCACAACTGAAAGTACTTTACAACCCGAAGGCCTTCTTCATACACGCGGCATGGCTGCATCAGGCTTTCGCCCATTGTGCAATATTCCCCACTGCTGCCTCCCGTAGGAGTCTGGACCGTGTCTCAGTTCCAGTGTGGCTGATCATCCTCTCAGACCAGCTAGGGATCGTCGCCTTGGTGAGCCATTACCTCACCAACTAGCTAATCCCACCTAGGCATATCTTGACGCGAGAGGCCCGAAGGTCCCCCTCTTTGGCCCGTAGGCATTATGCGGTATTAGCCATCGTTTCCAATGGTTATCCCCCACATCAAGGCAATTTCCTAGGCATTACTCACCCGTCCGCCGCTCGACGCCCATTAACGCACCCGAAGGATTGTTAGTGTCGTTTCCGCTCGACTTGCATGTGTTAGGCCTGCCGCCAGCGTTCAATCTGAGCCATGATCAAACTCTTCAATTTAAGATTTTGTCGACTCAACGAATACTGACTTCAAAACTAATATTTACCACTCTTTCGAAAAAGAACAGAAACATGTAATTCTAAAGCTATTATCCCTCTCTTCTTAAATAAATAGGAACAGAAAGATAATGAATTGACTGTGCCAAGTCCTAAGACTTGATTGGTCACTCAGTTCATTGAAATCAATTTTGATTCCGAAGAATCTGTTTTATCTAACGATAAAACGTTTTGATATTCATCAACGAGTGCCCACACAGATTGATAGGTTTAAATTGTTAAAGAGCTTTGCTTATCGAAACTTTCTTTTTACAAAGAAACCCTTGAAAGCGGACGTAAATTCTAGCGACTTAATCTTAAGTGTCAAACACTTTTTAAAATTAATTTCTTTCGAACTTTCCGTCTTACTGATTACCGTTGAAGCCTTGTGGCGTCTGCCGTGTCAGTGAGGGGGCATTATAGAGATCATCGAAAACATGGCAACCCCTATTTTAATAAAAATTCAAAAAAGTTGCCTAAGCGGCTACTTTTACGTCAAAACCCTCTTTCACAGGTTAAAGCTCATACAATCAAGAGCATATAGCTTAGAATTTTGCGACTAGATCTTTCGAGAATGCCTCTATATCCAGTTCGATACTCCACTTTTCACTTAACTCCACTATGTTATCTAGCGATTGCTGAACCGTTTTTATCGTCAATGTATTGTTATCTAGGTCGTATACCTGTTTTTGCGTAGTGTAATAGAAGTAAAGGATCGTTAATGCTTCTCGATCGCCTTGCTCAGCTTTTGGTTGAATACGCTTAAGCTTACGATAGATTTGATTGTGGATTTGTTTCAGGTTCCAAACATAAAGCGCTTCTTTAAAATACTCATGCCCTTTCATTCGGCTTGCGATAAACGCATTCAAAGCGACAGATAAGATCACCCCAAGTACGTTCAAATGAAAGTTTCCTGTCGATTCACCAGTAATAGAAGTAGCCGAGCCAAACAATTCAATCAGAATGGTGCCGAATACAATGGCAAACAATGCAAGTGACCCAACTAATGACACCAACAACAGGTTCATCTTCTTTCTATATTCTTCTTTATTGATCTTTTGTAACTTCACCAACAGCTTCCTTATGTAAGTCACTTTATGATTTTGCGCATACTATCTATGTAAACATTGGTTCGCTTCAACCGTTACCGTCTTGTAATGTGGTCATTCTCTATTTAATACTCAAAGTTCGCTGGTTGGTACTAAGTGCAACTCCATTTGACTTCATTAATAGAAAAGAGTTACATACCGCCACAATTTTGGTTATTCATCAATTCATGTTGATAAAGCCTGTTTCGCTTTATCACATACTGACAAGGTACATTCCATGCGTTCATTTGTATTACGCGCTCGCGCAGCCCCTACAGAGAGCAAACTTATCTTAGAAGGTGTTGGGCAAGACGCTCATACCGAGATTCTGGCTCATACTCTGATGAACACGATCTTTGTTGCTCAATCTCACCGTGAGAATGTCACCGTACACCTTGTATTAGAAAGTACTAAAGACTTTTCACGTACGATTACATTTGATTCAAACGAGATCACCAACATTGGTGGCTTTCATGAGTCTGCATTGTTATCTGCGGTAGTAAGAGCGGTTGACGCTTCTCAAGGTATGACTAAAGAACAGACACGTCAGGTTGAACCGGGCATCACTGTTCGTACTATGAGTTTTGAAAAGCTGGTTAAAGAGCTAGCTGAAGACCACCAGCTGTACATGATGGATAAAAAGGGTGACTTTATCCGTGATGCAGAGATTGCTCAAAACCCATGTTTCCTTCTAACTGACCACATCCCTATGCCGAAGAAAAGCTACAACAGCTTGAAGCGTTTAGGGACAGAGAAAATCAGCTTAGGTCCAAACATGCTGTTTGCTTCTCAGTGTGTGGTGTTGATCAATAATGAGCTTGATATAAGAGGCTTTTGATTTTTTAATCATTACCTCAAACATAATCTTGTTCTTAAGCCCGGCATTCTGTCGGGTTTTTTGTTTGCATTCCAATACGTTCTCAATTTCCTTTCCGTTTACTTCATAGTGCCCTGTAATTATTAGGTCGAGTTCCACTTTGTTACATCGAATTTCGGAGCAATGCCTCTCTCTAACTCATTCAATCTTATAAATTTCTCATATCACTTCTATACTGATTCCAATCTTAATTAATCGTGTTAAAGGCAAAGGATGAGCGTATTAACCGTATTCTTCTGTGGCACAGGCTCAAACTCAGAAGACAACAATCACAAAAACTATGTTTCTGGCGAATTGATTTCGACGCTAGCGAAGAATGCAACGGGCAGAGACATGATTGACTACATTCAAGTGGATGGGGTTGGTAGTGGGAATCAGAATGAGTGGTTGAAGCAAGGTAAGGACGACACCTACTCTGGAGTTAAGGGAACATTGCTGGGTAAAGGCATCGACAGCAATATGCGCCATGTACTGAATATCTTGCGCGGAAGCCAACAAGATAAGAATGACTATGTAAAGCGAGCCAAAGGACTGCTCAGTGAATCTCGCCCTGCAAAATCGGCTTGGCCTTTTGCAACCAACCAGAAATACCAAGATTGGTTGAAAGATTCACAAGAATTAGCCGCTGACCTAAAACACGGTATGGCAGCGCGCCAACAGAACATCGCGATTGAGCGCCAAAGTAAACCGATTAGCCAAGTGAACATCGTGGGTTGGAGCCGAGGTGGTGTAAGTTGCTTTGAACTGGCGAACCGGATGCTCAAAGACCACAAACTCAGCCATATTCCCGTCAACATCTTTGCGTGTGATCCCGTACCCGGAGGGATGAACGCATTCAAGGATTACAAATCACTCGGTAAAAACGTTAAACAGATCGTGTGTGTTTTCGCTGAAGACGAACGCTCACTCGCTTTTAAAGCAAGAATGCCCCGCTTGTCCCCTTCAACTAAATACTACACCACCTACATGCCTGGTCGACACGGCACTTTGGTAGGAAATGCCAATACTTCCGGCGGAAGCAAAGGCGCGGGATTACTTACCGGACCAGGGCTGGTGACAAGAGATTTCATGGAAAAGGTATTAAAAGGTTGGGGCACGCAGCTTAAACCAAGTACGACATTGAACTTCTCTCGACAACGCATTATCGAGTTATACGAGCAGATGCGCAGTCACGAAGCGTATTTCAATAAAATGCACGGCATGACTTACACGGCTAAGAACCGACTACTATGGACAAGCAAAGATAGAATAGGCCAACAAAAAGAGCGCCGATATGGTATTCCGATGTATCGTTTTCAGTTTCCCGGCATAACCAACAACTATGGCGATGCGATTAATCGTCACCACTGTGATGTGTTAGCCACTAATGCTTTCGCAGCACACGGTACTTCAGCTGTAATACCAAACCCAGTCTGATATTCCTATTTGATAAGCCGTTAAACAAAAAAGAGCTCAACTAAGTGAGCTCTTTTTATTATCTATATCTTGTAATCAATTGGGTTATCTAGGAATCAGACCAGATTAGCCAAAGATGAAGCTGTATAGGAAGCCTGCACCCATCGCCATGGTTAGGATAACGAATAGGAATGCTGCAATCATTTGGTTTTTGAAGATTGACTTAAGCAGAATAACTTCAGTCAAACTTGCACCCGCACTACCAATGATCAATGCCATTACCGAACCTAGCGCCATACCTTTTTGTACTAGAGCTGCACTTAGTGGGATTACCGCTTCAGCACGAATGTACAATGGAATACCAATCACAGCCGCTACTGGAATCGCATACCACATACCTTCACCAGCGTACTGTGCAATAAGGTCTGTTGGAATGAAACCGTAGATGAATGAACCAATCGCGATACCCATCATTAGGTAAGGGAAAACTTGTTTGAAGTCTTTCCAAGTTGAGAACCAAATTCTCATCCAACGGCTAGGCTCTTTCTTCTCTACGATTTCAGCAGTTGCGCTTCCATCCGTTGAGCAGCATGAAACCGTTACTTGTGGCTCTTCTTTTTTCGAATCGCAGCAAGATGTTTCTTTTGCCATTACAGGTGCAGGTTCACCGCATGCACTTGTACCACATGAAGATTCTGCCTTCGCTGGCGCTGCTTTCTTAGGAGCAGAATCACCACAGCTAGTGCCACAGCTTGAAGCAGAACCTGTCGATTCATACGCTTCAGGTTTTACGTAACGCTCAAAGCCTAGTTTCTCTAGTGCGTAACCTGCCACTACCGATACTGTCATCGCGACTAAGAAGTAGAATACCGCCACTTGCCAGCCGAACGTAATCACGAACAAACCAATGATCACAGGGTTCAATAGTGGGCTACCGAATAGGAACACCATCATTGGACCAAAACCCGCTCGTGCGCGCAGCAATCCTTTTAAGAAAGGAATGGTCGAACATGAACAGAAAGGCGTAATCGCACCCAGTAGCGCTGCAACCACATAACCCTTACCGTTACGCGAGCTCAGAATAGATTGAATCTTCTCTGGTGTAAGAAACTCTTGCAGAATCCCAACAATGTAGCTGATCGCCAAGAAAAGGATGATTAGCTCTACTGCTAAGAAAGCGAACATATCAAGTGCATCTTTTAGCATTGTTAACATTTCATTGCTCATAATTAACTCCAAACAGGATTGAAGGCCGGACTCTATGAGGAAAGTAACCAACCCTTAATTTCGAATATTCTCGAATTATAGAAATATTTAGTGACAGATCAAGTTTTATTTCGATAAAAATCGAAATAAATTTCGAAAACACAGTTTTTCAATAACTTACACAGCCACCGTTTTTAAATTTGAATTTGGCATACATTTCGACTAACATCGAAATTAAATCTTGAGGAGTTAATATGAACTTAGAAGTCGTTGCGAAAGCACTTAAAGAGTTGGGGCACCCTATCCGCCTGACTATCTATAAAAGTGTCGTTAAAGCTGGCTACCAAGGCATTGCAGTTGGCGGCCTACAAGAAGAACTCGGTATCCCCGGTTCTACCTTGTCTCACCACATTTCAAGCCTAGCGTCGGCAGGACTAATCAGCCAAAGACGTGAGGGAAGAACCTTATTCTGCGTGGCAGAGTATGAATGCCTAGAAGGCGTGATTGATTTCTTACAAGACGAGTGTTGTGTGAATGAACAGTGCAACTAAAGCACCTTTGAATAGGGCTTCTTTGAATTTGGAACAAGTTTGGGCTGAGTATCAGCAAGCGTTAAAGTCATTCTTGCATTCCAAGGTCAACAACACCGCTGATGTAGACGACTTACTGCAAGAGATCTTGATTAAGACTTATCAAAACTTAGATAAGGTGCAAGATGCGAGCAGCGTAAAATCGTGGCTATTCCAATTAGCCAATCACACCATTATCGACTTCTATCGTAAACATGCTCGACAACAACGTGATAGCCAAATTGATGCTGAAGATCTATGGTTCACCGATTTAGACCACAACTCTGAGTTCAAACAAAAGCTTTCATTGTGTATCGAACCCTTTATTCAGGCGCTACCAGAACAAAGTTCATCGTTACTGCTCGCTGTCGACATCAAAGGCAAAAGCCAGAAAGAGATCGCAGAGGCGCAAAACGTCAGCTACTCAACGGTTAAGTCTCGCGTTCAGAAAAGTCGCGGAGATCTTAAGAACCTGTTTGAGGAGTGCTGTAACCTGTCACTTGACCAACAAGGCAATGTGATTGACTGCGAACTCAAGCCAGACAACGATTGCAGCAACTGCTAATAACTAATAACTAACTCGAACCTGTTATTCAAATACAACAAAGCCAGCAATTGACGCTGGCTTTGTTGTTTTTAGAATCTGTAAATCACTCTTTATTTAAGCAAATCTAGAGCTTAATCGAATCGAGTGTTTGAGCGAACCGAACTATGCTGCTTCCGCTTTTACCACAGGTTGATAGCGCCCCGGTTTATGGTTCATTGCTAGAATCAAGTTGGTGACTATCGCACCAAGCACAGACAGAAGAACCAATGACACATCAACAATGAACAGAGAAAGTACAACAATCGTACAGTCTAGTGCCATCTGCACCTTGCCCGCGCGAATTCCAAAACGTTCTTGTAAGAACAACGCCAGAATATTGAAGCCACCTAAGCTCATCTTGTGACGGAAAATCACCAGCATGCCGGTACCAATTAAGCCACCACCAAGTAAAGCTGCATACAATGCATGAATTTCGGCAATTTGAATCACGTGATACAAGTGATCCACGGCGAACGAAACAATCGAAACTGCGATAAACGTATTGATAGTGAAGCGCCAACCCATACGAGCGACCGACAAAATATAGAAAGGTAAGTTAAGTGCGAAGAACACTTGGCCAAAGCTTAGGTCTGTTACTTTGGTAATGAAGATTGCTAGACCAGCCGTGCCTCCGGTGAGCAAACCGACTTGGTTGAAAAAGATAACGCCGAGTGAAACCAGTGCGCTACCTAAGATCAGTGCCAGTAAGTTTTCGCGAAGGTTATGATCTTTATCCATGTGAATGACTCTCCCTGAATCTTTTAACATCGCGTTTCAGTAGTCTTGAAACGATTTATGCCCAAATTTACGATGTTTGACAGATAAGTCGAGTGAACAAGCAATCTTGCTTAGAAATTAGTTTGTATATTAGTTTTTACAGTTTTGTGAATTCTCCAATTAAACAGATAGTTAAAAACCTGTAGTTAGGCTTTCATTATTAACTGCATGCTTCTATCGCGGAATGAGTGAGCTTCGAGTTTTCCTATTTATTGGTCACGTTTCGCCCTAAATCTAGCGACGCATAAAACCATGCATAGATCTATGCATAAAACGCATAGACTAAATCACAAATGGTCATTTGATACATATCTCACTCGTCATTATGATGCGCGACTTCTTACAACATAGAGCGCATGTCAACACCGTATGTTTTCACAATCTCTTTTTGCCCAACTGGCCAGAATGACGCTATTTCTCGTCATTAGTTTGGTTATTGTGCATCACAGTCAGCCATTGATTGATCTCTTGGCTCAGCATGCCGTGAGCAGTGGCTGCCATCAGCAATCAGGGCATGAGCATTCTGGGCACGAACATCACCATGAAATGACTGACCAACACATGTCAGCGCAAGACCACTCACATCACCACCATTAATTAAAGAGTATTAGAATGAGCATTTTCCGTTTTCCTTTACTGGTATGGCTAGGGATAGGCACACTTATTATCAGTCTAGGGATCAGACAATCATTCGGCATTTTCATGATGCCAATTTCAGAGCATTTCGGTACAGGTCGCGAGTTTTTCAGCTTCGCTATTGCTCTACAAAACCTGCTGTTCGGCGTGTTCCAACCTTTTGTGGGCATGGCGGCTGACAAATGGGGAGCAAGACGCATCATTATCGCAGGAGCAGTTGCTTACGGTTTGGGTTTACTTCTTACCTCAATTTCTACCGAATCGAGCATGCTTTACGTTTCACTGGGTGCACTCGTTGGCCTTGGGTTAAGTGCGACAAGTTATGTGATCGTGCTTGGCGCAGTAGCGAAAGTTGTACCAGCAGAGCACGCGGCTAAGGCGTTTGGCTTAACCACGGCTGCAGGTTCATTTGGTATGTTCGCGGTAATTCCGGGCGCACAATACATGCTGAACGAGTTTGATTGGCAAAGTGCGATGCAAGTGTTTGGCGTACTGTGTTGTTTGATGATCTCTTTTGCGCTGTTCATGCGAGCGCCTAAAGCAGCCTCAAACAAACAAGCGCAAGCAGAAGAAAACCAAACACTGAAAGAAGCGCTGTCTGAAGCGTTTGCTCACAAAGGTTACTGGTTGATTCACGCGGGCTTCTTCGTGTGCGGTTTCCACGTAATGTTTATCGCAACGCACTTACCGAGCTATTTAGCAGATAAAGACCTACCAGCGAGCAGCGCTGCGATGGCACTGGCTTACGTTGGCATCTTCAACATCTTCGGATCTTACTTCTGGGGTGTAATGGGCGACAAGTTCAGCAAACGCCACGTTATGTCTGCACTGTACTTAGTGCGTACTGTAGTTATCGGCGCGTTTGTCACTCTACCAGTGACTGAATCAACCGCGGCTATCTTCGGTGCAGCCATTGGTTTCTGTTGGTTGGGTACAGTACCGCTAACGTCAGGCTTAGTTCGTCAGATCTTCGGTGCCCGTTATCTGTCGACGCTTTACGGCTTGGTGTTCTTTACTCACCAAGTGGGTAGCTTCTT
This sequence comes from Vibrio sp. ED004, assembly GCF_023206395.1. NCBI lineage: Bacteria > Pseudomonadati > Pseudomonadota > Gammaproteobacteria > Vibrionales > Vibrionaceae > Vibrio > Vibrio sp. ED004. The sequence continues at coordinate 1,841,466 of NZ_CP066150.1, forward strand.
AGGCGCTTGGGTTGGTGGTCGTATTTACGATTACTACGGTTCTTATGAGCCAATCTGGTGGTCAACGGTAGTACTGGCATTTGCGGCAGCGCTTATCCACTTACCCATCAATGACAAGCCGATTGAGCGACTGAAATTGGCAATGGCTTAACGTTTTATGCTGACTCCCCCACTAGCGTAAACAACAAGTCGTTCCAATAAAGCGAGTGAGTATTGAAAGGAAGCATCCTGAGATACTCACTCGCTTTTTTGTTGGTCGTTATAATAGAAATTATAACTAGCGAAACTGGCATAAACCTCACTGAATAATAAGACTATTCTTTTGGTTTTCATTTATAGTATCCACCCGCTCCTTTAAAACTAATCCGCAGGCTTATGGAATACATAGATCAGACTGTCCTTATTGCAATGGCACTCATTTTTGTCGGCTCGTTTGTGCAAACCGCAATCGGTTTTGGTTTGGCCATTGTTGCAGCCCCACTGCTGTTTTTAGTCTCTCCAGATTATGTACCTGCGCCGATCTGTTTAATTGGTCTGTTTATCTCGTTATTCAACGCGTTTAAACATCGAGCGAATATCTCTATTGGCGGGTTGAAAATCGCACTAATAGGTCGAATTCCAGGCTCACTAGCAGGCGGAGCTTTGTTAGTGATGGTTTCAACAAGCGTGCTATCACTATGGTTGGGCTTATTGGTAGTATTCGCCGTGATTGTTAGCCTACTGCCATTTAGACTCGAACCAACCCCAGCTAACATGGGTATTGCGGGGTTTTTCTCTGGGTTCTTTGGTACCAGTTCTGGTATTGGTGGTCCACCGATGGCACTGCTGCTGCAACACCAAGATGCCAATCAGCTCCGTGGTAACCTTTCTGCGTTTTTCGTGTTTAGTTCAATCATCTCGTTACTGGTACAGATCCCGATTGGCTTCTTCACCGTGCATCATTTAATCATTACCATCCCTTTGCTGCCTGCGGCTTGGTTGGGCTACAAAGTGGCATTGATGACGACACAAAGCATCCCTAAAGAGAAGATACGCATTGGTTCATTGCTGCTATGTTCTATCAGTGGCTTTACTGCAATCTGGCAGGGGTTAGCTAGCTAGTGCTCGGCGAAATAAAGACGGAAAGAAGAAAGACATCTTAGAAAACTAATACAGATCAAACACCCAATAGATAAGGACGTTCTATGACTTACGACGAATTCAATGCATTCTGCGAGTCACTGCCTGCAACCAGTTATGTGATGCAGTGGAATAACTCTCACGTTTGGAAAGTGGGTGGCAAGGTGTTTGCGATTGGTGGTTGGGGACCAAAAGATGAGCCTGCGTTTATCTTCAAGGCGTCCGATCAGAATTTTGATTTCCTGAAAGAAGAGCCGGGCTATAAACCCGCACCCTACTTTGCTTCGCGAGGCATGAAGTGGATTCAGCTGTTTGAGAGCACACCAGAAAGGGATGAGGAACTAAGATACTACCTCACTGAGTCACACCGAATTGTGTCTTTGGGGCTTACCAAAAAGAAACAAGCAGAACTCGGGCTCAATCAGTAACCAGAATCTCTGCTTGTTAAATATAGAATTATACACTTCTTAAAAGCTTAGGCCTCTCTTAAAAACTTGGGCAATAAAGGTTCTATCTTTTGCGTTGGAATCAGTGGCACCAATAAATAAATTAAACCCGCAAAGGCGATAGACGCCGCTAAGTCTTCAGGTCGATGCATACCAAGCCAAACACGGCTATAGGCGACACCACCAGCCCAAACCAACATACCGCCGACTAGATAAAAGCGTTTCGCCTCTAGGAACAATCCTCCAAAGAACGCCAAACACACACCGACGAAAATCATGTGCCCAGACGGGAAAGAGTAGTCAGTTTCACCTAACCAATGACGCGTTCGCCACTCGCTGACCTTATCTTGCACAGATTCAATCGCTGCATTTTTTTCTACCAAAGGCAATTCATAAAACAGCTCTGGCATTTCAATCACTTCCTGCGTCACCAAATACTCAGAATATGGACGCGGGCTCTCTGTTGAATGCTTTAAGAAGGTCTTTGCTGCAAAGCTAAGTACCAATAAAAAGCCTAACTGCAGACAAAGGCTGACCAGCTTAGCTTTGGAAAACTTCATCGTGAGCACTACTAAAGACAAAACAGCGAGCGCTACCAAGAATCCTTGATTACCTGCCGAGTAAGTCACGAACGTCATGAAGGCGCCATAGAAAGGCAGAACCGCGCTTCCAAGGTCGAAGTCAGATCCAAAGATCAAAAAGGGTACTAGGGAATACAAGCTTAAAACGAGCAGTAATAAACCTTTGGATTTGTTAGAGAACAGAGAAGTCATGGCTAAGATCTTTGAGATAAAGTGGTCGGATGCTATCGCAGCTTAACATCGCCAATATCAATTTTGTGTCAAAACGGTCAGTCAGCCGTCATGGTGTAACAATAATCGATTAATGGGCCTCTTGAGTATTGATCTGATGAACTATCGCGTCATCACTAATAATACAGACCATCCACTTGTGCACATATAGACATCAAAACCAACTAAACATAGCCTGCGCTCCACTAAAGACCACACGCCAAGGTCTGCCGATAAAGTGAACACTTACCGGACTATAAGGTCAAAATCTGAAAAACTTTGCTGTCAGTCCTTTAAATCCACTATCGAAAGGATTACCATCTGGCCTGCTTTCAAAGCAAAACAGATTATTAATTTTTATTCTCAGGGCGGGGCGAAATTCCCCACCGGCGGTATGTCCTTAGCAAAATCTAAAGATAAGCCCGCGAGCGCTCGATTCGTCGAGGTCAGCAGATCTGGTGAGATGCCAGAGCCGACGGTTATAGTCCGGATGAGAGAGAATGAAAACACACTCGTTTAAGTTGGAAAGGCGTACCCGCGTGAGTTGGGTTCGTGCCTCCAACTTAGGCGAGTGCATTTCGTTTTGGATAAAACCATAATGAGCTAAAGCCTCTTGTAATGAGTAGGCTTTGTTGTGCTCGGTTGAGATCCCTCATACAGCCCTGATTCTGGTGATATTTTAGGAGTTTAACCATGAATCAGTCTTCACTACTTGCCGAATTTGGCGAACCAATCACTCGCGTTGAAAACGCACTGCAAGCTCTACGCGAAGGTCGTGGTGTACTTTTACTTGACGATGAAGATCGCGAGAACGAAGGCGACATCATCTACTCAGTAGAACACCTAACGAATGCTCAAATGGCGCTTATGATCCGAGAATGCAGTGGCATTGTGTGCCTGTGTCTAACTGACGAGCAAGCAAACCAACTTGATCTTCCACCTATGGTTGTTGATAACAACAGCGCAAACCAAACTGCGTTTACCGTAACTATCGAAGCAAAAGTTGGCGTAACGACAGGTGTTTCTGCCGCGGACCGTGTAACAACGATCAAGACAGCTGCAAACCCAACAGCTAAGCCTACTGACCTAGCTCGCCCTGGCCACGTATTCCCACTACGCGCTCGCAAAGGTGGCGTACTTGCTCGCCGCGGCCACACAGAAGGTACAGTGGATCTGATGCAAATGGCTGGTCTTCAATCGGCAGGTGTACTATGTGAAGTAACTAACCCAGACGGCACGATGGCAAAAGCGCCAGAGATCGTTGCTTTTGGCAAACTTCACAACATGCCAGTACTGACCATTGAAGATATGGTGATGTACCGCACTGAGTTCGACCTTAAGCTTGCGTAACGTTTAGCCCTAAATGCTAAACACTTAGCAGTTAAGGTAACTGAACTGCTAACTGAACATTGAAAGGCCTCACCCTTACTGCTTTTTATAATTAAAAGCATATAAGGGGTGAGGCCTTTTTAATTTCTGCAGCTTGAAACAACCCAGAGATGGATCGCCAAAGTATCTCTACTTATCGAAACCTCCCCAACCTAATCGTTAGAAAAGCGTAACCTCTCAAAAAATCCTGCAAAATATGAGAAGCATTCACTCGAATGGTGAAGTTATGCACCATAATCGATCACTCATAATTCTAGTAAAATCATAAACAACTGAAATATAACACTTATTAATTTTGGCACGGTGTCTGCACTACCACTAAGTAGGTATACAAATATTAGGAGTTGAATATGTTTGTAGTTATTTCAGTGGGTTTATCCCTATTAGTACTTGCGGCCCTGTTTCATTTCTCAAGGAAGAGACAAACAGCGTTATCACACAGGTTTGAAACCTTAGTTCTGCTTCGAGAGTTATTGTTGTTATCACGCAAACATCGCGCGGCAACGCATTACGCTCTAGCTTATAAATTGTCTAGCGACTCGATTCGTAAAGTGAACGAGATTTACGACAACATACTTGAGGTATCTGAGCTACTTCAGTCTCATGTCTCGTTCGATAGTCGCCCTATGTATCGTATCTTTCACCTCAAGCTCATCGCCATGCACAGTGACTGGCAAAACCGAACTTTGGTACGTAACCAATCAATTCATGGCAAAACAATTCGCCATAGCATGTTCTTGATGGATGAAGTGATGATCATCTGGCTGATTCAGTCTGAGCGTGAAGACATGAGCCGTGAATATCACATGAATTGGCAACAGATCTTAGACTGCATGGAGATATTGACCAAGCTGAGAATGTGTATACCTGATATGGAGAAGCCAGAAGAGTACGCGAGATTCAAATTCTACGCCTCTCAGACACACAGAAAACTTAACCAATTATCGATTATCTGCCCTATAAGCAGTGGGTCACCCATTTGCACACGTGCGATGCATGCACTTACCGAGATCGCATCAAGTACCGAAGCAAATCAACCGGCAGATACCATGTACGAATTGACAAGCGATATATCAACCGTCGTTTCAAAAGTGTACGACCAAGTATTAACGGACATTACCCGAAGCTTGTATCGACCTTTACCTGACATTAACGAAAAGGCGATAGACACCCGATTATCCGTACATCATTACATGTAAAGACTTCGTGAGAGGAGAGCGTGCTGGAACTCTGGATTATTGAGTTCAAATCCGATATCACCTTTGATATCGGATTTTTGTATTTATGGACTTTTAAATTTCTATCGCTATGTAACATTGCCTATAAAGTTTCAAACATCTCCAGACTTGATATTGTAAGTCAGAGGTGAATTAGCCGAACACTATTTGGGAAAATCGACACTGTCACTGGGCGAGATATCCTTCTTACTGGGATTCAAAGAAGCGAACTCATTTATTGGTGCCTACAGCAATTGGAAAGGGGTATCACCGGGTATCTACAGAGAACAGGTTCATTGATTTGTTCTCTGAGATTCATTCCAAACCAAAACAATGGCTCAGTCATGGCGCGAGCTAATCGATCGGCAGGTGTCCAGTTTTGACTAAGATGACCGTCTCTTCTTCCACATAAGGGAAATGCTCGCTCATGTGAGGGCTACGCATCCATGTGTGTTTCGGGTACTCGCCGTGTTCATCTTTGAAAGCGCCCGACAACACAAAGATCTCTTCACCACCAAAATGACGGTGTGGCTGAAAACGTTCGCCGACAGGCCACTTCACTAAAGCAACATGTTCGTGCTCAAACTCGTGCAGTGGCATGACTTGTAAGCCACCAATACCCGGAAGCCATTCCGTTTCTAGTGTATTGATACGAACTTGGGTTAAGTCTCTCGCATCAAACTGGTTGAGCTTAACCAAGATTGTGCAGCCATTTTTGCTTGATGGCGAATGCGTGCTGCCCGGCGGATTGCGGATATAAGTGCCCGCAGGGAAATCTCCGGTTTCATCAGAGAAGATACCCTCTAAGACGAAGATCTCTTCACCTTGCGGATGCGGGTGCTCAGAAAACGAAGATTCAGGATCGTACTTCACCACACTGGTCGTGTGACCCGATTCTTTCTCTTCCCTTTCTAACGGCTTACGCCATACCCCTTTGGCAGGGCTCGCGACCCAATCTAGTGGTTCGGTTTCTATAACCAGTCTCTTTGAAAAGTCCATGTTGAACATAGTGGCGACCTTACTCTTGTTATCGTTTTAGTTATTATTGTCTTTCTAGCTTCTATTCTACGCGAATACTCATCAAGGAGGCCATCTCGCTGCTATTTTGCCTGCGCGACAGCCACCTTAAAAGAATCCTAATTAATTGCGGCCAGCAATCACACCACCATCAACATCCCAGATTGCACCCGTTACCCAATCAGCACTGTCTGACAGTAAGAAAGAGATGCTATTGGCGATGTCTTTCGGTAAACCAACTCGACCAATTGGGTGGAACGCATTGAAACCTTCTAGTGCTTGGTCCACCTCTTCCGGCTTAATGAAAGATTCGTAAATCGGCGTTTTAACCACAGCCGGAGACACGGCATTCACACGAATGTTATGCTCAGCCAGTTCCATTGCCATGTGCTGGGTTAATGCGTGCAGGCCAGCTTTAGCCATTGAATAGGCAGAAGATGGCGTCGCTTTGATTGCTTGCTTACCCCACATAGAACCAACGTTAACCACACTGCCACCGCCATTCTTGATCATCAATTTGCTTATCGCTTGAGTGATGAAGAAGGTTGCTTTATTAAGCTGCATGTATTGCTCGTAATCAGATTCTTGGTGTTCAATAAACGCTTTAGGGTTGAAGTAACCTGCAGCATTCACAAGGTAACCAATACCTTCATCTAACGACTCAAGGTGTTCGATAAGGCGAGCCACACTCGCATCATCATAAAGGTTAGCTTGCCAACCTGAAGCGTGACCGAGCGATTGCAGTTCTGACACCGCTTTATCTAACTTAGTTGGGTGATTGCCGACAACCAACACATGGATGTTTTGAGCGACTAACTGCTTCGCTGTTTCAAAGCCCATACCACTTGTGCCACCGATTACGACTGCAATACCATTTTTAGTGAAGTTCATTTTGTTATCTCCTAAGTCATGTGAACGTGGTAATCTTAGGCTTTGAACTAACACTATGAATAGTAAGTACAAATCGGTTAGGTAGGTACTTATTGGTACATCTTTATGAAAAATCAGGAAAACTTTTTTTCAAGAAAATCAGCACCAGAGCGTTCCGCTCGTATGGTGGAAACCATCTATGGCTGTAAATGGCCGCTAACGGTTTACCAATTACTGGCAAATGGCATCAATCGCCCCGGTGAAATGGTGCGCTCGGTCGAAGGGTTATCGACCAAGGTATTGAATGAATGCTTGAAGCGAAATGTGGAGTTTGGGATTTTAGATAAGCAGATGTTCAACGAACTGCCACCAAGAGTTGAGTATCAAGTAACACCCTTTGGTGAGAAGTTTTTGCTGATTCTGGACCAACTGGAAAGCCTGCAAAACGAAATCGACGAGATGTAGCCCAAACCAGTCAAACGAATCGCAGACACAGTAAGCACACTTAGCTGACTGGCATTTGCTCGAAGCGACTTTTTACAAAATCAATGAAGGTTCGAATTCGGCTCGGTTGATAGCGGTCTCGATGGTAGATCGCTGAAAAGTCAACTTTAGGCACCACCCATTCTTCAAACACCTGCAACAGTTGCCCGTCATGGAGCTCTTGTAAGCAATAGATGGTAGGTACACGAATAATCCCGTTGCCTGATTTCGCACCCTGTACCAACACTCGTCCATTCTTACATTGCAGCCTGCCCGTCACATGCACATCAACCGTTTTCTTGGTGTCATCCAACGCTTGAAAACTCCACTTACGCACCGACCCCGTTAAGCAATCATGATGGATAAGATCCTTAGGGTGATTTGGCTTTCCTTTGCGAGCGAAATACTCAGGGCTCGCGAGTGTTCCCATTTCAATATCCAATAGCTTTCTTGCGATAAAGCCTGCATCTTCTAGGCTGCCCATGCGAAAAGCGATATCGAACGCATCTTCAATCAAGTCGACTCGATTACTACTGAAATCAAGGCTAATACTGATGTCTGGGTAGAGTTGCATGAACTCATTCACTAGATCCGCAATGATCACTTCCCCCAAATAACCGCCAACACAGTTTACTTTTATGTCGCCGCGCACTTCTTCGACATCGTCCACAGCAGCAATCAAGGCTTGGTCTATATTATCTAAGGCTTGTTCGCATCTCGCGTACAGGTCTTGCCCTGCGTGAGTCAGCCTCAAGGTTCGTGTGGTGCGGATAAACAGCGTTACACCCATCTGCTTCTCGAGGCTACTCACTTGGCGTGATACATGGGAACGAGACACATCAAGTTCCTCCGCCGCTTTAGTGAAGTTACCTAAACGAGCGATAAGCACGAAAGAACGAATATCAGATAGGTTAATTTGATTGAGCATGGTCGCCAACTTACTTGTGAAATTTGAAGATGATAAAGCTATAGAGTTATGACGCTATAAAGCTATAAACTGAACGCACTTATTGTTGCACTACAGCAACAGTGTTTCACGTAAAGCGCTATATATCAACAATGCTATTTTCCTTAATATACCTCCATCGCAACGAAGCAAGGCAACAAGCACTTGATTCGAATGCACTTAAACAATACGTCGTAGCCAACCGACGCAATTAAAGTACAGAGGAAATAAAATGAAAAAACTAATCGTAATTACAGGTGCAAGCTCTGGTATTGGTGAAGCAATCGCTCGTCGTCTAAGCGATGAAGGTCACCCTCTGCTACTTTTAGCTCGTCGTGTTGACCGCCTTGAAGCGCTGAACCTACCAAACTCATTATCAGTGAAAGTAGACGTAACAGACAAAGCGTCTTTTGATGCAGCAATCGCACAAGGTGAAGAGAAGTTTGGTCCAGTAGATGCGCTTATCAACAACGCAGGTTCAATGCTTCTTGGTCAAATCGATACTCAAGACGCTCAAGAGTGGAAGACAATGTTCGATGTGAACGTAATTGGTCTTCTAAACGGCATGCAGTCTGTACTTGCTCCTATGATGGAACGCAACACAGGTACTATCATCAACATCAGCTCAATTGCGGGTAAGAAAACATTCCCAAGCCACGCGGCTTACTGTGGTACTAAGTTCGCGGTACACGCTATCTCTGAGAACGTTCGTGAAGAAGTAGCAGCTTCAAATGTTCGTGTTACGACTATCGCACCAGGTGCTGTAGAAACTGAGCTTCTGTCTCACACTACATCTCAAGAGATCAAAGACGGTTACGATTCTTGGAAAGAAGACATGGGCGGCGTATTGGCAGCTGACGACATTGCACGCGCTGTATCATTCGCTTACCAACAACCACAGAACGTATGTATCCGTGAAATCGCTCTAGCACCAACTAAGCAACAGCCATAGGCCTTTGCTATTGCTACTAAATCAGCGATGAAATAAAAAAGCGCCGCGACTTAACAAGTCGTGGCGCTTTTGTTTTGATTCAATCTAATTGCTAGCGATAAGCGAGATTAGAACTCAACGCGATAAACGGATGTGCTACCACTCACTTCGTTGCCAACCGCAATAAAGTGGTTACCAGAACGGGCGAAATACTTGATTGACTCTGGGCCTAGGTCACCCGCTTTAGCGTTGTAAGTATCGTTATCGCAATCACCGTCTTCATCAACCTTGGTACACACTGGTTGTGTAAAGTCTCGGTTGTTCAAGTAGCTGATGAAACTTGCGTTTTTAGGCTGTGTTACGTCGTAAATCATGATGCCACCTTGGCGCTCAAGACCAATAAAGGCATAGTGCTTACCGTTAATCTTAGCCACTTCGATCGCTTCAGGCTCAACCCCTTTGTCATCACTGCGATCGTCGCCACTTTGGTTGTTATCATTGGTGCTATTGAAGTTTGCAGGATCTTGCTCAAGAACGATTCGAGCAAAGTCATCACCGCTATCAAACACTAGCTCACCTGACTCATCCCAGATAGAGAAAGAACGGCTACCGAATGCTTGAACTTTTTGGTCAGCTGCCAGTGTTCCTTGTGGATTAATCACCTTAAGACGAGCAAGTTGCTTATTGTCTTTGAGTGCCCCTGCCAATGGGTGGTTAGCATCAACGTCGAGCTTCTTGCCACGCACTTCATCGACATACGCGATACAAAAGTCTTTTTCTGTGGTGTAGTTTTCGGTGCCTTTATAGTCATCACCATCCCACTCAAACCCTTTATCATCACACACTTGTTGTGTCGTCTTAATGCCATATTCACGGCCATCACCTTCGTTTGCTGTCACAATGTAGGTGTGACCATCAACACTGTAGCTGGTGATGCTGTCTGGCATGTAAAGGCCTTCCAACATTGGATAATTTTGTAGGTTACCGATGTTTTTGTCTTTGTTTGACGCATCCAACTGAGCAGTATCCCAAGGTTTTCCGCCTAGTCCCAAAATCACATCCACTTCTGCACTCGCCACGTCAATCGCTGCCAATGCATTGTTTTCTTGAAGGGCAACGTAGAGCTTACCGTTATCCGCAAACGTTAGATATTCCGGTTCTAGATCTTGAGCCACAGTCGCATTAGGCGCTGAAATTCGAACCTTGCCAGTCAATTCTTCATGGCGAGGCTGACCTTGATTGAATGCCTTGAAATCAATTTGAGTCACTTTTGCTTGTAAAGGACCATTAGCTAAATCAACCAGCGTCACAGAGCCTTCAGGATCAATGCTGTAATCTGCATTCGGCTCACCTTCGTTTGCTGATGCGATGTAACGGCCGTCTTTCGAGAAGCTCACCATGTCTGGCAATGCGCCAGCAGTGTATGTGGTGATCAGCTCTAACGTGTCTGAACGATAAAGTACAATGATGCCGTTCTGTTGCTTGTCAGCATTTTCAATCGCGACAGCAACTAATCCTTGGTGAGTCGACACACTGTTCGCTGCACCGATATTAATACCCGAAGCCGCAGCGGCTGATTGAAGGTCGATAGAACCCTCAGATGTCGGTGTGCTATCAGCATTCATCGACAACACATCGACTTTCTGCGCTTGAGCGTTAACCACATAAAGCTTATCGGTACATGAATCGTAGCTGACGATTTCGGCTGCAGAAGTATCAAACGGAGCGTCAGCAATAGAACTGCCCACCAGAGTAAGCCCGGTAACTTCAGCATCACTTGCGATTGGCTGTTGGATGGATTGGCATTGAAGACTAAAAGCATCGAGTGATGCTTGAGATTATGTTGTCGGCTTTGAAGTTGATTGAGAACAACCAACTAAAGCCGAGCTTACTGCGATAGGTAGTAATAAAGTCAGCTTATTAAATTTACGATTCATATATCCTCCATAATTTGAATCGCGATCATAGAGGCCGCTTATGACAGTTATCTTTCCCTTTTGTTAACAATAGGTGACGACAATCAGTTCCTTTTACCCATAACAACAGCAAGTTGGAATGAGCATTCCATTAACAAGCAAGCAAAAAAAAGCGCCCAAGCTGGCTGGGGCTTGAGCGCCTTTAGTAAACTGAGTAGGTGGGTTAGAAGTTGTAACCACCACCGATCATGAATACCCATGGGTCGATATCAACGTCTGTTTTGAACGTGTCTGTAGCCGTTTTGTATGTCGCTGTAGTACCGATGTCTGCGTACCAGACCGATGCGTTTAGGAACCAGTCCTCATTGATCATGTAGTCAATACCAATGTTTGCAGCAAGGCCCCAAGAATCATCCAAAGACACATCCGTTAGGCCTGCATTTTTGCCGTTAGCATTCAATCCTTCGTCAAAGAACACAGTGTAGTTGATGCCTGCACCTACGTAAGGACGGAAGTCGCTGTTCGCTTCACCAAAGTAATATTGAACCATGAACGTTGGCGGAAGGTGTTTAGTGTCAGCAATTTTGCCTAGACCGTTAACAGAAATGCTGTGAGAAAATGGGCTTGCTGCTAGGACTTCAAAACTGATGTTGTCAGTGAACATGTAACCGAAAGTAAGACCAAGTTGAGTATCAGAATCAACTGAGAATTCTAGATCAGGGTTGTTAAGTACAGCGTCACTGCTGTCGTTTGGAGATACCGTTGCTGCACCTGCACGGATTATAAAATCACCTTCTTTATGAGCAAGAACATTCGTTGACATAAGAGCCGCAATAACCGCTATTCCACATACTGTTTTTTTCATTATTATTTCCTTTTGAGGGCTTATTCTTTATTGGTGAATGAGTAATCATTTCTTATTTTGCGTGCAAGGTAACATACAATAACCCTACTTTATTGATGGAAATCAATTTGTGAAAGGTTATGATTATTTGTGTAAATTTATATCGACCCGATCACTTTATTCCTTCATTTTATTGACAGTTTTGTAATGCAACTTTTCCGTGCATCATTTTGTTAACTCTGCCTTTTCACTTTGCTCGGATCTCTTTGGATCAAAATAGAGCAATCCAACATCCCGTACGCATCAATTTGGTGCAGTCTCGCAGAGTTCATTGTCACCTCGTTTAATATTCAATGAGTTACATTTGGCGTGGTGCTTGCAAGTCTATGTTCATAATCATAAATACATTGAGGTTCTGACTATGCAAGACACTCTAACAATCGTTCTGGCCGGCGGTGTTGGCTCTCGGCTTTCTCCCCTCACCGATAACCGCGCAAAACCTGCGGTACCCTTTGGTGGCAAATATCGAATCATCGATTTCACACTCGCGAACTGCCTGCACTCCGGACTTCGCCAAATTCTGGTACTGACTCAGTACAAGTCTCACTCTTTGCAAAAACACTTACGTGATGGTTGGTCGGTGCTTAACCCCGAGCTCGGCGAATACATCACCAATGTTCCCCCGCAAATGCGCACAGGTGACAGCTGGTATAGCGGCACTGCCGATGCGATTTATCAAAACTTGTATTTGCTGTCGCGTAGTGAAGCCAAGCATGTAGTAGTCTTATCCGGCGACCATATCTATCGCATGGATTACGCACCAATGCTCAAGCAACATAAGCAGAATGAAGCTGACTTGACGGTCGCCTGTATGGAAGTGTCAATTGATGAGGCCAAAGAGTTTGGTGTGATGGAGATAGACGAATCTCTGCAAATCAATAACTTTACCGAGAAGCCACGCTACCCCGCGTGCGTACCCGGCAGACCGACCCGAAGCATGGCTTCAATGGGAATTTACATCTTTGATAAAGAAGTACTGACACAGGCATTATTGGCAGACGCAGAAGATCCAGACTCAAGCCACGATTTCGGTAAAGACATCATTCCGAAGTTAGTCGGCAACAACAGCGTTTACGCGTATAAGTTTGGTGACGAAGAAGGACGCGTAACCCAAGACGCATACTGGAGAGATGTAGGTACAATCGACTCTTATTACCAATCGAATATGGACTTGTTGAAACCAGCCTCACCTATCGATTTGTACCAACCGGATTGGGCAATTCGCACCTATGATCCGCAACTGCCGCCCGCACGAACTATTGCTTCGGTCGAAGGTAACCAAGGGATTTTTATCAACTCGATGATCGCGAATGGCGTGGTGATTGAAGGTGGTTCAGCGCAAAACTCTATCTTCTTCCCTAAGGTAAAAGTCAGCAATGCCGCGATTGTGATTGATAGTATTCTGTTTGAAGACGTCGAGATCGGGCGAAACTGTCACATTCAAAACTGCATCATCGATAAGAACGTTAAAATACCGGATGGAACACAAATCGGCATAGATAGCCTTGCCGATGCCAAGCGCTTCCACATATCGAAACAAGGCGTAATAGTGGTGCCCTCTTCTTATCAGTTTGAAGAGTGATGCTTCACTTGAAATAGCTTATCTCTAAACCAACAAAGGCAGCGAATTCGCTGCCTTTTTATTTGCTTAGAAGATCTCAAGCAAAGCTTATCCGGTTAATAACCCAAGCTTTAGAATGGACCCAACTCAATCATTTGAGCGATCACAACCGAAACCAACGCACCCACTGACCAGAACAAGAATAACGGTAAGAAGAAGCGAACCCACTTGGTGTAAGGCACTTTTGCAATCGCCAGTACAGCAAGCAAGCCGCCATTGGTTGGGTAAATGTAGTTAGAGATACCATCGCCCAATTGAGAAGCCAACGCCGCAACTTGACGAGTTACTTTACCAATGTCCGCCAAAGGAATGATGATTGGCATGGTGATAACCGCTTGACCACTGCCCGACGGAATAAACAGATTAATCGCAGCTTGTGAGAAATAGATACCCGCCGCGGCTACAAGTTTAGAACTGCCTGAAATGATCTGCGCAAGATAGTAGATGATTGAGTCGACAATCTTCGCGTCTTCCATAATGGTCAACACTGAGCGCGCAAAGAAGATGATCAACACAGCAACCAATACATCGCTGACACCTTTGGTCCAATATTCACAAATCTTGTTGGGAGACAAACCCGCCACCAAACCTGGAATGATCGCCATCGCCACAAATGCACCCGCAATCTCGGTAAAGCCAAAGCCCATCGTCAGGGTACCGAAGATCATGTATGCGAACACACCTAAGAATGCGATACCTGCGAACTTTTCACGCGTGGTCAGTGTTTTCGCTTCAACATTTGATTCGTAGTGGTAACCCGTGCCGTGTAACAAGCCTTTGGTTGGGTCTTGCTTTACTTTGCGTGCATAACTCAACACATACCAAGCGCCCGTCAAAAGCATGAACATGCCAACAATAAAGCGATACCACATGCCCGAATACATAGGGAGTTCAGCAATAGTGTGTGCAATACCCGTGAAGAATGGGTTTGCCAATGCGGCCGCAAAACCTGCACAACTCGCGAGTAGGACAACACCAAGAGCCGTGATCGCATCGTAGCCAAGCTTGATACAGATAGGGATCATCAGCGAGATAAAAATAACATCAAGCTCACGCATACCAGTGAAGGTTACGTTGAAGAAGATCGCCGTCATGATCACAGGCGCAATCACGTACAAGCCTTGTTTCTTAAGCTTAGTGGTGAGCGCAACAACCGATGCGTCTAGCAGACCCATGTGTTTGATAATACCGAAAGCACCACCAACAAATACCACAACACCCATCACGCCAGAAGCGGATTTGAAGCCTTTAAAAAATGATTCGAAAAAAGAGGCTAATGTTGTTGGATTGCTCGCTAACAGTGTGTAGCTGTCTGGGTCGATAACCGTGCGACCATTCATGACCACTCGTTCAAATTCACCAGCAGGGATAAAGTAGGTTGCGATTGCTGCAACAATTACCATGATGACCAAAGAAAGAAACGGGTGGTTTACTTCTTTCTCTATCGAAGCTGTATTACCAGTTGAAGATGTATTGCCAGCTGGAGATGTAGGTACGGACGTAGATACCGTAGACGTCATATAGACTCCTTACTTGTCAGCAACCAAGAAGTACTTGGCCGCCAAGGGGGATTTTGGGGAAAACGAAACCCTTCACGCTGAACTGAGTTCGCGCTAATTAGGCTGTTTCTAAAAGGCCTTTGATAGATGGTGCTCTCAAATGTACATAGTGAAGTAGTGAGAACTACTCTCTTTGCGTCCGAGCAAAATGCAGATGTTCAGCCAAGTCAGGCCAAACTGAATGAGGTCATTACAAGCAGATAAACAGAAAAAGACTGTTTGGGTAATGCGTTTTTTATCAATTACAAAGACAAGCGGCGCATACTAGCACAACAGGCGGTAAAATGTCAGGAAAGCGTGATTTTTATCACACTTTATCGAACCATAAAAAGCGCCCTGTAAAACAGCGCGCTTCATCGATCATACAGAGAGGTAAATCTAAGAGATTATTTTGGTGCTAGTTCGTAGTTCTCTTGCATCTCATGAGGAGCAATCCCGTACTCATAGTCCGCTAAGTAGCCATCCTTATATACCTTCATTCCTTTTTCATCCCAGCTCACTTTAATCACTGCAGTTTTGCCATCTTTACTGCCCATCAGCTCTAACATTTCAGCATCGATCTTAATCGCTTTGATGGTTTTAATACGCTTAAACGGCTTAAATTCTGTGGTCGATGTTGGTAGCGAACCATAGCTGCTAACCCATGTATCCTTTGGAACCAACCATTGGTTGAAAACATCATCAACAATCGCTTTCGGCATGCTTGCAATAACTACATCGTCTGTCATTACGTTATTGGTTTCTAGCCTGTAACCACCCTTTCCATCTGAAACGTAGGTAGGAAAATCAACGCCAATTTCAGATTCAGCAGGCAAACGGCCTAACGTCACCGACTTCTTAACATACAGTTCTGCAGTATCAAATTGCTGCATGATCTCTGGAATTTTCTGAAACTCAACAGGCGCGGCAAAAACATTAAAAGCGAAAGAAAGTGAAGCTGCGATGGCAGCCAATTTAACAGGCATTTTCATGGTAACGGATCCAAGTTTAACGAAGTTGTTATGGTATCCCGTACTAACAAATACCTCAATAAACTGCAGCGGCTTATATTGCTAATTGTGATATTGAGTGACGAAATCATAAATAGTTACTTTGCCCTTTTCTCCTCAGCTCTACCCGCCTAGTTTCGCTGTTCGGCAGTTCCAACCTAAAAATCTTAGTCATTTTTACCGTACTATCAGCCTTATGTCAGTGGCGCAAAATGGTAAGTTCTGCATTCGAACAAAACTAAAATGAGACCTCGATCATCATTTTGAGGTTCTCATGAAGGCTATTTACATCATTGCTGCCGCGCTATTGCTGAGCAGTTCTTTGGCAAGCGCAAACGTGCACAAATGGAAAAATACCGAATTTCAGACCTACTCAGACAAAACACAGGTCAGGTTTCTATTGGTGAATCGTTACACCAAACAAGCCGACTACTACCTGCGAATTGATGACAAAGAATTTCCAAACAAGATCCAATTGACTGCCAATCAAGAGATTGAGTTGGATATCAATGTGAAGACACCAGCAGGGCAAACGACCAAGAAAAAGATCTGCACACGCATGGTGACGGACTCTCCGAACAGCTACGAAGTGTGCACCAACCTTAAATTCAAGCGCTATTAACCCAATTCAAACGGTACTAACGATGCAAAAAATCATCACAACGCTGCGCAGGGCTTTATTGACTGTCGTAGCACTGGCTGTCGCTTCATTGACCAGTCTTTCTATAACGAGCCCTGCAATGGCGAACCCGATACCGAGCATATCCAACCCGTCAGGAACCGACCGAGTTCGTACCTCTGAAGGGGCTTCGTGTGAGCAAGCCATTTCCACGGGCAAAACCGTTCAGCTCGGTACCTATGGCTCAACGGGTAATGAAAATAGCGACAGCTATTACAACAACTATTACTACCAGAATCAGGATGAAGCAGGCATTTACGCCGCTGTCACACTGCAGTTTGGTGGTGAGGATCGAGTTGACTGTCGTCGACTCTACGAGTTCGAGCTCCGTGAGCGAGAACGTTTAGAAGAGCTGGCTCAAGCGGAACATGAGCTCAAGCTATTACAAATCGAAGCAGAGAAATATCGCCTGTTGAAGATGAAACAAAGCAATACCACTTTTTCGGAGTAAAAGATGCTTAATAAAAAACCATTACTTGGCTTAGCAGCCATATCTATTTTTGCCACTGGATCGGCATTTGCACAACCTCCCGGTGATGGAGATGACAAAACTGGAGATGTCGTGTTCTCGGCATCGGTTGAATCTCAATGCGGTATAGAGGCTACAGAAGATAAAGCTGACCTAGCGTTTGGCGAAAATTACAATGATTCCCATGCGACTGTAAAACTAGTTAGCAACAGAAACGGAATTAAAGTTAGAGCCGAAGAGATAAAAATCGAGTCTTTTGACGGACAAATCCAAAAAACTGATGTCTTTTTCCAATCAACGGGGACCACAGAACTCGACCAATCCGCGATTGGGTGGGAGTCAGGTGTAGACATCACCCGTGATCAGATTCGTGAAGACAACAATATGAACCTATTCGCGCGTGTTGCGGTTGATGAAAGCAACCTGGATGCAAGTGACGATTACGAAGTGAAGACAAAATGGAAGATTGAGTGTAACTAAACATCATCTCTCCCACGGCAAGCCCTCTAATCACGAGGGCTTACTGACTTAGAGGCTTTATGAAAACCTTACTATTATTCTTATCGATCTTATTTATCGCGCCCTACGCTGTCAGCACCGGCTTCGATAGACAAGAAGTCGAACAGTTCAATCAAATATGTGTCGATGGTTCAGAGAATCACGAGCGCCGAATTTTTGATGCACTCTCAAATTCTGAATATATCGACTGGTCGAGTATCGAGTTAATCGACACGGAAAGCCGTGTTAACTACACCGATACCACAGTCGCAGCTAAGCAAAATGGGCGCGTCACTTGTGATCTGATTGTTGAGTACAAGTATCACCATGCCGACATTGTGCTGAGCTCAAGCTATCAGGTATCCCTCAAAGATCAGCAAACCATCAGCAATGTGGTAGTCACCGAACAAGCGGTCACGGACTTTATTGTCCGTGTTATGGTGAACTAACATGCTACGTTTTTTTATCACGTTCATTCTACTTAGCTTATCTAACTGTACGTTTGCATCCAATAATCACTCTACATTGAGCTTTAAAAAGCATGTGCGAGAGCGCTGTGGGTTAGAGGTGATTAACAACCAAGGTGAGATGAGCTTTGGTCAGGACTACGATGGCCGAGCGATCACGCTTAAGCTGGAATCCAATCGAAAAGATTCGCGATTGCTGCTCAAACTGCAACATATTGATCTAGGCTCAATTGATGAGTCTCGTATCTCAGAGCTCGTACGATTCAAAATCGAAACGCCCGTTCGTTATGAAGGTGACATCAATTATTGGCGTCAAGGGGTCGAATTTCCTAGCGAGCAACTCGCATCGAATAAAGAGGTCGCGATTCAAGCGCGTATCACTATCCCAGAGTCACAACTGACAGCGGGTGAGTTTCACTTCAATATGGAGTGGGCAATTGAGTGTCTATAAATTCACAACTTGAGCGCAGCTTTTTATCAAAACCAAAGATATTCCCTAAGTGACAAGTTCGGAATTATAAAACTGATAAAGAGAGATTCACTGGTATTGAGCGCTACGTTAGAGCAAATTATCAAGGATGGGGTATTTTTGAACATGTCTCGAAAACACGAAACATAATATGCGATCAGTTATTCAGACTTTCAAGGGAGGAAGGAGAGATTATTTAATAACACTGAAGTCAATCACACATGTGTACTTTCTCTATTGGTTAATCTATCCGATGTTTGCTACGTTTAAATGACACAGTCATTGGAAAGGTATGATTTATGAAAATAAACGTTCAAACACATCACGTATCAATTAACGACGACTCACGTAAAGACATCGAAGGTAAATTCGAAAAGATATCTAACCATTTTCCATCACTGATTAGCTGCGACATCATCATTACAAAAGAACATGGTCAACATCAGGTTGAAGTGTTCACCAACTACGAAGGTGTACGTGTAAACGCAAAAGCTACAGATGACGTTATGTATCCGGCTATCGCATCAGCGATTAAGAAGCTAGAAGCAGGCCTAAGTAACCGTAAGGGACAATTAAAAGCAGACCTACACGAGAAACCAACAAGTACCAAGCCAGAGATTGCTTCGGACATCATCCAAGAGATGAAATTGGTATAATTCTTCAAGTAGTTCAAGCTTACTAACGAATAGAAGCTTATAAAGAATTGCAAAGCCAGCACACGTTGCTGGCTTTTTCGATCTTGAGACACATAATCCCCTCTCGTTACCAAATCGCTATTTCAACTCAAATCCATATCCTCTTTAAATCCCTTAAGTCTCTGGTTGCTATAACAATCATCAATGGTATTTGATACAGTGATAAGCATAAATCTAGACCAAAACGGAATATTTGTTATGAAGAAAGTCGCGTTGATCCTTTTCCTAGCCACTCAATTAATGGCTTGTACTGAGGTTGGTAGTGAAGCTTGGTGTGCGGATATGAAAGAAAAGCCTAAAGGTGACTGGACGGCGAATGAAGCAGGTGATTTTGCTAAGCACTGTATTTTCTAAGCGCTCGCTTTCCGTTAAATAGAGTTAAATACAGAACACACCGCATAAAAAAACGACCGCTAGGTAGACCGAATTACCTAGGGTCGTTTGAGCTTTAAAATGCTAGATAGACAAGCTCTCAACTTTCACACGAAACACATGTCATAGAAAACATAGTGAACACCACACTCCTATTAGATCAGTTTGTTACGGATATGGATAACCACCGCTTCAGCAACGATAACCACCGCAAAAATACTCACTAATACCATCGAAACCTTTTGCCATTCAAAAAGGTTTTGCGCATCATTTAGCACCACGCCAATACCACCAGCGCCAACCAAGCCCAATACCGCAGATTCACGCACGTTGATGTCCCAACGGAATAACACGATTGAGTAGAACGCTGGCATCACTTGTGGCCAATACCCTTTCAGTAAGATACTCATCCACGAAGCTCCCGTTGCACGTAAAGCTTCGATAGGCCCCATGTTCACTTCGGCAATGGCTTCCGCTAACAGCTTCCCTACAAAGCCGATACTGCGAATTGCAATTGCCATAATGCCTGCGAGAACACCGGGGCCAAACAGTGCGATAAACAGTAACGCCCAAACTAGCGAGTTCACTGAACGTGAAGACACGAGGAAGAATTGAGCGATCCAGTTCAACGCTTTATTCGGTGTAATGTTTGGTGCGTTCAACAACGCCAAAGGAATCGCAAACACCAAAGTAAACAGTGTGCCTAATGTCGCGATGTGTAAGGTTTCAATCATCGCAGCGTGAATCGATTCTGGATAGAAGCCGTAGTCCATTGGCACCATTCGCTCGAACATATCTGCAAACTGAGCAGGCGCGTCATAAAGGAACTCAGGAATCACTTCTACCGTCTGCCAAGACCACACGATGGCGCATACAAGGCTAAGGTAAACAGCGAATCGAGCCACACGCTCGTTGGGTGTAAAGCGCTGCCACTCTCTATCGATAGATGCTGTTGTCATTAGAAGATTCTCCTAACAATGTTGGAAAGAAATTCACCGACAAGAATCAGTGCAATAATGGTGATCAAAATAGCGGCGACGAAGTCGTAATCAAAACGTTGGAAGGCAGAGAAAAGTGTCCCGCCAAGGCCGCCCGCACCTACGATGCCCACCATGGTTGAGTTGCGAAGATTGGAATCCAACTGGTAGCTTGCAAAGCCGATAAAGCGCGTGAAAACCTGTGGCATAACGGCATACAAAATCACACTAGTAAAACTAGCGCCTGTCGCTTTAATTGCTTCAACCGGTTTAAAGGAGATCTCCTCAATTGCTTCTGCAAACAACTTGGCGATAAAGCCAATCGATGCAAACACCAAGGTCAAAATTCCTGCTAGCGCACCAAAGCCCACCGCTTTCACAAACAAGATGGCGATAATCACCGGGTGAAAAGAACGGCACAAGGCAATAAAGCCACGAATTGGCGTTGATACGATTGACGGCATCATGTTTCTCGCGGCAAGCAAGCCTAAAAATAGTGAGATAACGATGCCGAAGAAGCTTGAGATGATCGCGATCTGTAAGCTTTCCGCTAACCCACTCAACAGTAAACTGGTACGCGAGAAATCAGGCGGAAACATTCGAGAGAGTAATCGCTCACTTTCACCAAAACCGATGATCAAACGATCAAACGTCAGCCCTAATGTCGAAAAGCTGTAGAACAGGTAAGCAATAATGCCAACGATGATCGCTCGATTCATCCATGACACCTTAAATGGATTTTCATGGTTCGCTGGCGATGTGTGTGATGAAACGCTTGGCGATGAGCTTGGGTTTAGTCCAGCCATGACTCACCCCCATAAATGATTTTCAGGTCTTCCTCTGAAATGCCTTCAGGACTGCCATCGTAATGCACCTTGCCATTACACATACCGATGATGCGTTTAGCATAACGCTTGGCTAGGTTCACATCGTGGATATTCACCAATACTGGGATATTTTTCTGCTCAGCGAAGGTTTCCATCAACTCCATGATCTCAACCGCGGTTTTCGGGTCAAGTGATGAGGTTGGCTCATCCGCCAATAAGATATAAGGGTCTTGCATTACTGCACGAGCAATACCAACACGCTGCCTTTGACCGCCAGATAAGCTGTCGGCACGTTGGTTTGCAAAGTCTTGTAAGCCAACAAACTCCAGTAGCTCAAACGCCTTTGCTAGGTCTTGCGCTGAATAATTACGACGCCACGCATTCCAAGCGGTCATATAGCCTAAGCGACCACTCAACACGTTTTCGATAACCGTTAAACGCTCTACCAAGTTGTACTCTTGAAAGACCATGCCGATATGACGGCGCTGTTTACGAAGTGCTTGGCCTTTTAGTTGAGTCAGGTCGGCACCATCAAAGATAATCTCCCCTTGGCTTGGGTCATTAAGGCGATTGATACAACGCAGAAGTGTACTTTTACCCGTACCTGATGGTCCGATAATCGCGATGATGCCAGGCTCATCGATATCAATATTAATGCCTTTAAGGATTGGCTTGCCTGCCACATATTCATGAAATAGGTTGTTGATCTTTATTCCGTCATAGCTTGCTACGGCCATACTGCATTTCCTTGTGCGAATTTTTGAATGATCTATGCCCTACCCGCGAGGGCATAGATTTTAATTAAGGTAAGTGTTCTGGGAGACCTAGGCTTGATATGAAACCTAAGTCTTCTTTGGAGCTAAGATCTTCTTTGGAGCTAAGAATTAGCCGTTGTTTGCTTGTTTCGCTAACTCAGCGGCTTTTTTCTTTGCACGTTTAGCGGCGTCTTTTTCAGCCAGTTTTTTCAAACCTGCTTTGGTGTAAGCCGTGCCCGTCGCGTGGGCGATATCACGAATCACGTCCCACTCTTCTTTGTAGCTGATTGGCGAGAAACGGTCTGCACCTTTGAATGATGCACTCATCTCTGGTGTGAAGCGGTAGCTGAAGAAAGCTTCGTTGATCTTCTCAACTAGCTCTGGTTTTAGGTTGTAAGCGTAACCGAAAGCAGACGTTGGGAAGCGAGGGCTGCGGTAGATAATCTTAAGCTCAGAATCATCAACACGGCCTGCTGCCACCATACGGTCGTACACATCAGATGCCACAGGTGCTGCATCATAGTCTCCGTTGAAGACACCTAGAATCGATTGGTCATGTTTACCTGAGTAAAGCACTTTGTAGTCTTCATCTGGTACTAACCCTTTAGCTGGGAATAACGCACGAGGAGCTAGGTTGCCAGAGTTTGATGATGCAGAAGTGTGTGCAACCTTTTTGCCTTTTAGATCAGCCATGGTGTTGATGCCGCTGTCTTTGCGCACAATGGTGATCAGATTGTAGCCTTGGAAACCAGACTCATCGCCTTTTACTGCAATTGGAACGTAACCCGCTAGGTTAACCGCGTAGCCAGTTGGGCCCGTAGAGAAACCAGCAACGTGTAAACGACCAGAACGCATCGCTTCTACTTGTGCAGAGTTCGAGTGCACCGTGTAGTAGATCACTCGCTTACCTGTGATTTTACTTAGGTGAGCTTGGAAGTCGGCAAACGCATCTTTGTACAGCGCAGGGTCCTCTACTGGTGTGTAGGTGAACACAAGCGTACTTGGGTCATTCCACTCATCTGGATTCTTTGGTGAATCTGCCACCAAGTCTTGGTTTTCATCACAGTATCGATCGTCTAACACACCACGGCTAGAGCAGTCGCTTGCCATAGCCATTGAAGGAAGTAGTAATGAGCTAGCGATTAACAGTCCTTTAACACTGATTTTCATATTCAAACCTTACTTTTACTTATTGTTGAAAGTCACCTTCACCATTGCAGCCTTTGTGCCATATTTTTATTTATTTAAATTCAACAGCTTAAATTAAAAATCAAGTTCAACAATCTATTTTGAGTCATTCATGTCCAACCCAAAAGCTTACATTTGGGTCATTTCTGTCCCATCAATTTTAGTGGTAAAAAAAGAGCCCGAAGGCTCTTTGGTTCACTGCTTTTTCTCTTATTATTCTTCAATAATCCAGATAGCTTAGGCGTCGCTGTCCATGCAGTTTGCGTAGTAAGTGACCGTTGCTGGCCAGTCACTGAATACGCCCATCACACCTACATCTTGTGCCAACACATCGAGCATTTTCATCATGTCGCCATCATTGTTGATGCCATCTTTCACGCTCTTGTAGTACCAACCGCCGCCTTGCGCTAGTGGGCCTGAACGTTCCAGAGTCCATGCAATAATGTCGAGGTCTGCACCTTTAGCAAGCTTGGCGTAATTAGACGCAACCAGTTCGTTATTCTCATCTAGATCAACCAGAGCAAACAGAGGCGGCGCGATGATGTTTACACCCGCATCGTGCAGCTCTTTCATGTTCTCAACAGAAGCGACAAAGTCCGCTTGCTCGTAAACACGGTCATCAAGATAAACGGCTTGTTTTCCGAACTTCGGTGTTTCTTTGATCCAATACTTCACATCATCCAGGTTGAATGACTGTAGGTAAGTCTCTGAAGGCTCAAAACCTGCCTCTTTCAGTTCATCCACCAGTTTTTGCGCGTACATTTCTTGGCTGAAGCCATTGAAAGGCATTTCAACCGCTGCCGATTTCAATTCAGGAGTCACTTTCACACCATGCTCTTTAAACAGCGCCGCACTTTCTGCGTGTGTCATCAGCGTACCGCTCTGGCTGTATAGATCCGTTCTCCAACCCGGAGTGCCGTTCATGTACTCTTCGACTGTGGTTGCTTTCGAATTCGCACCGTCCATTTTGCCTTTTAACGTCTTAAACTCCGCCAGCGTGAAATCGGAAGTACGACACTCAACCTGAGCGTCTTCACCTGTTGCTGGGTTCGCTGGTTTAAATGGAACTGAACACTTCTTAGCAAGTTCGGGATGCGCCAACACATCGGTTGTGGTGTGCAGGTCACTTTGAGAATGTCGACACACCAATTCCTTATCTTTAGTAAAAGTAACATCACACTCTACGACACCGGCTCCCATCTGAATCGCCGCTAAGTAAGATTCTTTGGTGTGCTCGGGAAACTGCATTGCAGCTCCGCGATGCCCAATAGAAAAATCGCTACGATGAAAAGGCCCTTCGCTACAACTCAGCAGCTTGGTTTTCAAAGGGCTCTCATCCATATTGTTAACTAAAAAGAGGGGACGAGGTCCTAGGTTTGCTGACTCTGTAGCTGCCCATGCCGTCATTGAGCTAACGCCGAGTATCAGAGCAATCGAACCTTTCAGTATTTGCTTCATGTTTGTATCTCCTTGCAACAAGCAATTATTTTTCTAATTTCCTTAATCCGGTCATTTCTACTTTCTGTGAGATGACCTCATGTGGGCTGATGCCACAATGTAGGGATTGCACGCTTTGTGCCAAATGTTAAAACTCTTTTATTACAATCACTTGAAACAGTTAATCATTCGACTAAATGATAAATGGGTCATTGTTGTCTTGTGCTTTTTTCTTCCGCTTTGTCTTTTGGTTTAGGTTTGCTCTTTGATCCTCAAGAACCAAGTTAGCGAGTTAAGCTTTAAAACTCTCTTTATCCAACTGGTGTTTCTTCATTTTTCGATAAAGCGTTTTTCGGGGCAGATTCAGCTTGCTTGATACCTCATTGATATTGCCTGAGCTCTCTATCAAGGCTTCGGTTAATACATTTCTCTCGTACTGCTCCATCTGCTTTTCAAAGGCAAAATCTTCCTCAGTCGATTCACAAATCGGCGATTGAAGATCAAAGCCATCGCCGACAATACCGAGCACAAATCGGTCGGCAACGTTACGTAACTCACGCACGTTTCCTGGCCATTCATGTCGACACAGCTGCTGTATCTGTTCGGGATAAATCGTCGATGGACGCGTCTTGTACTTGTGGCTTGCTTGAATCACAAAGTGGCGGAACAACACCTGAATGTCCTCTTTGCGTTGGCGCAGTGCCGGAAGGTTTAAGCTCGCAATATTCAGGCGATAGAAGAGATCGGCTCTGAATTCTCCAGATTCACTGAGGCTTGCGAGGTCAGCTTTACTCGCGGCAACCACCACAATATCGACAGGTATCAATTCATTGCCGCCAACACGCTCGATCACTCGTTCTTGAATCACGCGTAGCAACTTAATCTGCACTGCAATCGGCATGCTTTCAATTTCATCAAGAAACAGAGTCCCGCCATTGGCTTGTTCTATTTTTCCGATGCGTTTCTTATTGGCACTGGTAAACGAGCCCGCTTCATGACCAAACAGCTCACTCTCAATAATGCTCTCTGTCATGCCACCACAGTTTATTGCGACAAACGCCTTTGCCTTACGACGACTAAACTGATGCAAGGCGCGAGCAATCACCTCTTTGCCCGTTCCTGTTTCGCCGTTAATGATGGTGTCGACGCCAGTATGAGAGAGCGCAAGCACTTGTTTACGTATGGTGTCCATCGCTTGGGATTGACCGATAACCACAGATTCAATCGGTAGTTCTGTATCCTGATCGTCGTCCAACGTTGCAGGGCTGTTTTGCTGACACTGTGCCAACGCCAAATCGAGCTTTTCCACCAGCTCACTGGCATTGAGGGGTTTCTCCAGAAAGTCGAACGCACCCAACTTCATCGCCTCGATTGCCATCGGAATATCACCATGCCCGCTCATCAGTAATACAGGAACATTGGCTGCGCGATGTTGGATTGAGCTCAACAACGTAAGCCCGTCGACTTGTGGCATCCGAACATCACACAACACCACAGACTGACAGTTCGCTTTGAGGGACTTCAGGCCAAGGTTTGGGTCGGTAAAGCTAGTGACACGAAAACCCTCGAGTTCCAACATTTCGCTCACGGCTTCAACAACGTCGGTTTCATCGTCGATAAGAACTATGTGTTTTTCTGAAGTCATGAGTCTGTGCCTTTTGGTAGAGTGACGATAAAGGTGGTGCCTTGGTGTTCAACCGATTCGACGTGAATCGAGCCACCGAAGTCTTTAATTATGTTGTATGCGATAGACAAGCCGAGCCCGAGCCCTTTGCCTGTGGTCTTGCGGGTATAAAATGGGTCAAACAGATAAGGAATATCCTCTTCGGGGATCCCTAATCCGTTGTCTTTAACTGATATTTGAATGGTGTTCTGGTGTTCTTGAGTGGAGATGCTGAGCTGGGGCCGCTCCCTGTGTTCAACGGCATCCAACGCATTGCTGATCAAATTCACCAGCACCTGCTCCAAGCGAATGCTATTGGCTCGAACCATTTGATCGCTTTGTAGCGAATAATGAATCAACACCCTACTTTGCCGAGTTTCAAAGAGGTCGATCGCATCACCAATCACCTTATCTAATTCGACGTTATCTATTTTGCCATCGCTCTTACGCGAGAATGCCTTCAAGTGACGTGTAATCGCAGCCACTTTATCTAGTAAGATCTCGATCTTTTTCAGGTTCTCTTCTGCTCTGTCTGGCCTTTGCTTACCTAACCATAATTGAGCACTTCGAACGTGACTGTTTACTGCGGTCAGAGGTTGATTGATCTCGTGAGTAATACCCACACTTAACTGCCCCAACGCGGCCAGTTTTCCAGCTTGAATGAGCTCGTCTTGAGTAACACGCAGTTTGGCCTCGGCTAAGGTACGCTCTTCCACCTCTGCCTCCAATTTGCGGTTGGTTTGCTTGACGACTTTGGCTGTGGTTTGAAATACCTTTAGGTACTTCGCCATTTGCGTCACTTCATCTTTGCCACGAATCGCCACTTCGGTATCTAAGTGGCCAGTCGAAATCGCGAACATGTTGTCTTTCAGCTGTAATAGCCTTTCTAAAATACTCTTGCGCACATAGAACCATGAGATAGCCGCGGCAGCTAACACACTAAAAAGAGAGAGAAAAAGTGACAAACGTTGGTTCGATTGCAAAGAGTGTTGCGCCTGCTGAATCGACTGATCAATATTGCGGTTCACTTGGCTGGTATTACGCTCGATTTGCACCGTTAACTGATTCAAATGCTCACGGCTGTTTTGTAAGAAATATTGCTCTTGATAGAGATGGTCGAGCGCTTTGTTTTTCAGCCCGTACAAGCTGCTATCACTTGAGGCTAGGTTGTAAATCACGGTAAGTTGATGATCCAGTTCTGGAAAGGCACTTCTTAAATCGCCACTTATCCATAGCTGCCACCACTCTTCTCCAACCTGCTCGAGTCGTAAGCTGGTGTAATCCAGCTCATTAAAACTGGAATCGTTATACAGTTTTTCTACCAAGCCTAATTGGTAGTACAGCAGGGACTTTAATTGCGTGTATTGAACCTGCTCTTTGGCTGAATCAGGCAAGCTATCGAGTGAATCACTGGCTTGCTGCAATAGCGGGTAAAAGCCTTCGAGTAGATTACGAAGTTCTTGGTTGAGCTGTTCTGACTCAATTTCACTTTGATACAACAAGCTAAGGCTGTTGTTAACTTGGGCGATAAGATCTTTAAAATAGGAGTGATAATCCGGAAACTGAACCATAACGCTATTCATCACGGAAATAGCGTCTTCGATTTTTAGCATCGCCTGTTTGCGCTCTATATTCGATTCAGCGTCACCGAGCTGAGAAGAGGTTGTGATAATCACTCGCACCATATCATTAAGGCGAGCGGCATTATCTAGGGCCGGGATTTCACTCTCCTTTAGCTCAACAAGACGTTGGTTTAAATCATCGAAGGTAAAGCTGGAGACAACTGAGAGGAAGATAGTGGTCATCGATAGCATAGCTAACGCAAGTACCAAGCGCAGCTCAATACCTTTCCAACCAAACCACTTACGACGTGGGATTTTTATCGAAAACGGACGCTCGAAACTATCCTTATTTTCTACAACCTCGGAGACATGACTACTCACTCGCCCCACCTTCTTCTCATCAAATAATCAACAGGAACTGTCAATGATTCAATCAGTTAGGGTGTAAGCCTTACTTGGGCTTGCATCGAATAGCTTTAGTGAAACTATTAAATGAAGAGTAATCATTAACATTTCACATAAGATATCATAACAATTGTTTTATAAAGCTTGAGCTGTCTGTTTTGCGATAATAGAAAGTGACCGCACCGACAGAAACGTGATTACTTTATCAATACGCACTTAAATTATACGAATAGCACTCTCCATCAAGCAGTCAAAACCTACGATTATTTAATAAGTTAAGGTCTAGAGATCGAAAAATCGCACAAGTTTTCACTCATACGATTTCATTTATGTCATGTCATGTCCATCGATTAAACGGGCTCAACGAACTTAGAGAATGATCATCCCATCTAGATAATTCAGTGCAGGCGAAACATCTTTCCCAAGTAATACAGGGCCGTCGAGGTCGACAATTTCAGATTGGACAGCAATTGGCAGCGCTGCACGCATCGCTAATGAGGTCCCGAGCATACAACCCGACATCAGAGTGAAACCGAGCTTTTTGGCTTCTTCTGCGAGTGCTAATGCCTCTGTTAAACCGCCCGTTTTATCTAGCTTGATGTTGACCATTTCATACTTACCTACCAACGATGACAGTTGTGAAGTGGTATGGCAGCTTTCATCAGCACACAACGGAATCGGATGCTTGATGTGTGCCAGCGAGGCATCATGCTGCTGTGGTAAAGGCTGTTCGATCATCGCAATGTCAAACTCAGCCAGTTGATTAAACAGCTCTTCAAGGTTCAGCCCAGTCCATGCTTCATTGGCATCCAGTACAATTTTAGCCCTTGGAGCAGCTTCTCGGACAGCGCGTACACGCTCT
Organism: Vibrio sp. ED004; assembly: GCF_023206395.1. Classification (NCBI taxonomy): domain Bacteria; kingdom Pseudomonadati; phylum Pseudomonadota; class Gammaproteobacteria; order Vibrionales; family Vibrionaceae; genus Vibrio; species Vibrio sp. ED004. The sequence goes on from NZ_CP066150.1 coordinate 1,870,989, forward strand.
ACTACTTGCTCACCATCAAGCTTCACTTTTAGAAGTTTCGCACCATTCGCCACATAATCACGAGCTTGTGTTGCCATCGCTTCTGGTGCGCCAATCGAAACTGTCATTGCGGTAACAATCTGCTTAGGTAACTCGAACAAGCTATTCGGAAAGATCTGGTCGTTCTGCTGCGCTTGATAATCCCAAAGCGCACAATCGATAGCATTACGCGCAGCCCCTCCAGTCAATGAAGACTGAAGATGATCTCGTAATTCTTCAGGACCGGTCATACCACGCTCAAAAGCCGTTTCAAGAGAGCTAGAAGCTTGTTGAATTTGCGCCAACACAGACTCGGATGACTCACCATAACGTGGGTAAGGTGTACACTCACCTTGCGCTTGTTTACCATTATGCTCGATGTAAACGCGAACAACATGACACTCTGTTCGGCTGCCTCGAGAGATGCGAAAAGGCGTTTGCATCGCGATAGTAATAGGTTCTGCTGTAATCTTCATAATTTCACTCGGTTGATGTTCGCTTTAACAAATTGAAACGTAGAAATGATGAATCGTTAAAGTGAATGTCGCAAATGATCAGTTATATGTTGTACACCAAATCGCACTGGGTCTGTCACTGGCACTTGATAAAGTGTGGTCCATTCTTGGCACAATGTCTCAGCCTCTTCAATGCTAATCGCCGATGTGTTCAGACAGATACCCACCAGCTTCACATCTGGATTAGTCAGTCTCGCCGCTTGCAAATTAGCGTCAATCGTCTGTTCTATCGTTGGTAATTTAGCATGCGGAAGATTGCGAATATGTAGTCGCCCTACTTCATGGCATAACACCAAAGCATCAGCTTGCGCACCATGCAATAAACCCAAACTTACACCCGCAAAAGATGGATTGAACAAAGAACCCTGCCCTTCAATGATGTCCCATTCGTGGTCGGAAAAATCGGGGCTGATCGCTTCAACTGCGCCAGAAATGAAATCCGCCACCACAGCATCAATTGAAATACCGCTGCCTTCAATCAAGATACCTGTCTGCCCTGTCGCTTTGAATTGAGCCAAAGTGCCCGCTTCTTTTAGCGACTTTTCTATCGCCAGTGCAGAAAACATCTTGCCTACCGAGCAATCGGTTCCGACAGTGAGCAGGCGCTTCCCTTGGCGGGGCTTGCCATTACCAACGTTTAGAACACCATCAAAATGGCGCACATCATGAAGCTTAGCCAATCCTCGCTGCTGCATGTCAGCAAGCGGTGAAAATTCACTCAAGCGCTGGTGCATGCCCGATGCAATCTCAAATCCCATTTCTGCAGCTGCCAGTATGGTTGGTTGCCATGACTCAGGGATCACGCCACCCGGGTTTGCTGTGCCAATCACGAGCGTTTTCGCCCCCTGCGCTTGTGCCTGCTGCAAGGTCAGATCCATTAAACCAAGAGAAACGGTCTGTTCTGTTAAACGTAATTGACCAAGACAAATTTCAGGGCGCCATTGGTAAATACCACGAGCGGTTTTTGCAGCCAGAGGGTCAGTAACATCCCCAAGAAAAAGAAGGTAAGGTTGAGCGATAGACATGAGCGTTCCTAATTAATAAGTCCTTGTATGGATTTACTTTAATTAAGAAACTGAGCACTGCCGAATGCCTATTTATCGCGTGCCTATAACATGATGTTATGGGTAGTAATCGGAGACAGTAAACTAATCAGCTAACAGCACTTAAGCTAGTAACACGAGTGCTGCAGCGCTGAAATGAACTGCTTAGCTGCAATCGACTGTGGCGTATGTTCAGCGCATAGAGTCGATACTGAGAATGGAATAGCTGGCTGCAGTGGTAATACGCAAACGGAGTCGTCGTTTTGGTATTGCTCTGCCGTCCACGGATCAACGATCGCAAAGCCTGCTTGGTGCTTGACCAGTTCCGCCGCAGCGCTGTATCCACGTACTGATATGGGGTGGTGATAATGCTCATCGCGTGCAATCAAGCTTTGATGGAGCAGCAAACCCAGTGGATCACGACTATCAAGCCCGATGATTGGCAACGGATAATTGATCAGGTCATCAAGGGTAAATTCTGTCGGTAACAGATCAACGGTGTTGGATGGAACCAGAACCTTAAGTGATTCGGTCAATAACGTTTCAGCCAATATCGCAGGCGGCGCTTCGTCTCCAAATGCGATAGCGATATCGAGCTCATGCTTCAATAAGCCAGCACACAGTTCGTCGCGATTGGCAGTCAGCAATTCAAAAGAGAGCTCTTGTTTATTGGAATATTGCTCGCGAGACATTTTGGCGATCACTGGAGTCAGCAATTTGGTCGCCAGAATTGGCGGTGCGCCAATACGTAGATGCTGATGACCTTGCTTTACTTTGTTGGTCAAAGACCGAAATTGGCCTAATTGTTGGTAGACCTTCTCCGCTTCTGGTAACAAGGTTTTCGCTTCAACCGTTGGCACCAATCGCCCTTTGACACGCTCGAACAAGCCAAACCCCAACTGCTGCTCGGTGTGCGCCAAAATGCGCGTCACATTAGGCTGGGACACATGCAAACTACGTGCAGCCCCAGATACGGTTCCGGTCTGCATGATGGCGTAAAAGACTTCCAGTTGTCTTAGGTTCAAATTGATGTCCTTTGGTTCACCGAACAGGTTTAGGGCTTGGATTCAGTTGTATTAGCTAAGCTGTCTATCTATCAACTTAGCTGTCTACATGAATTTATTTTAGTAACTCAGCTATCGTAGGTTGAAGCACCTCAGCCCAAGCTTGGTAAGCTTTAGCATTCAAGTGCAAGTCATCGCACGAGTACTCATTCGACAACAGCTTATTAGGTGACAATACTGAATTCACATCTAAGAAAGCAATGCCTTGTTGAGAACAGTGCTCGCTTATTTTGCTATTGAGTAGTTCCACCGAAGGGTTCAAGCTTTGTAGTTTAGACCCTACATAAAGCGTTGATTGCACCAATATTCGAATATCGTTTTCTTGCCACACCTTAAGCATATCAATGTAGTTCTGGTATATATGCTCGACATCGTAACCTTGCGCTAAATCGTTTATCCCTGCCATAAAACATACCAGCTTTGGTTTCACGTTTAATGTGGTATCAATGCGACGCAGCATGCCGGTTGTGGTATCCCCCGCGAGGCCGCGATTGACCATAGAGATATCACGGAAAATATCCGCCCACGGAGCCCATTCAGTGATCGAATCACCAAACATGACTAAGTCTGCATTCGGAGAAAAATGACGATGATTATCTGATGTCATAATGTAACGGCTCATGCTGTGGCCTCGTTGCTGGATCTCAGACTGAAGAGCAACCGCCTTGAGGATTTCACTGTCCGGTGTGGAGCTATCGAACTGAGCCAATAACCCTTCGATGTGAGGCTTAAAAGGACTAAGACGCGTGCTCAGTTGATGATGTTCTTTAAGGGAAGATAGCTTCTCTAACAATACGTACAGAGAGCTGTTTTGACCAACTTCTTGGAATAACTGATATAGATCGAGGACAGGGTGCTGGTGTAGCGCGGCAAGTAATTGCTTGTCTTCCATGGTGTTATCTAACCCTTCAATTATCTGGTGATGAACCCAAGATAATATCCGATTGCGTACGGGATAGATAACACTAGAAGCAGAGAATTACTTTTCTTTGATTAGCAGATGATTTCGGTTATCACGGCTTTTCTTAATCAGCTCGTTGCTCTCGTCCATTTCATCAGATTTAGCAAGGCGATCGTAAAGCAGCACATTCACAGTCGCTGCCAAGTTCATGCAGCCAACTGTTGGAACGTACACAACGTGATCCGCTCTATCAGCAACGTCTTGAGAAATAGAACCATCTTCAGGGCCAAAGATATAGATAGCGTTTTTTGGGTGTTTAAAACGCGGCAGTGGTGTTGCACCTTCAGCTAATTCAACACAAACGATCTTAGTTTCTGGATCAAGATTGTCTAAAAACGACTCAACACCAGTCAGCGGGATAGTACGCGCGGCACTCTTGGTATCAGTGTGAAATTTTGCGGCTTTTTCGTAGCGTTGCCCTGTGTATTTAACTTCGTCGACTTGGTAACAACCAGCCGCACGCATAACAGCACCAACGTTTGTCGGGCTCTTTGGGTTAGTTAAACCAATAGTCACATGGCTTTTGTTCATGAATCTTTCTCACTTAACGAATAGACATAGCAGGGTGCTACAAAGCGTCGCATTCTAACAAAGCAGCGTCGAATTCAAAAGCATCGATACAAACTCACTTTTTCGCGCTTAAGCCTCTAGTTGCAAGGCTTCTCACCCAAAAAATCTAACCGTCATCATATTTATAAAACAAAAATACTCTAGGGTAACAATTAAACAACAAGCCCATTTACATTTTGAAACCACATTAATAATGTGTTGAAAATTGCATGAGACAATCACACAGGAAGCGTGACATGACCCTAACCATCAAAAACCGCCTTTATATTCTCTCTTTCATTCCACTGCTACTGATGGCAATCGGGATGATGAGCGTGACGTATATGAAGAGCACCGAGCTAACCGCACAACAAGTAGAATCGACGCGTAGCAATATGATGGCGATGAAAGAAAAGGAACTCAAAGCGTATCTGCAAATGGCTCAATCTTCTATCAGCCCGTTCTTGGAAAGAGGTGCAACATTAGAAGAAGCTTTACCGACATTAAGAACACTCGAATATGGCGAGTCTGGCTATATTTTTGGTTATGACTCGAAAGGTGTTCGAGTCGTTGTTGGGCAAAACAACGATGGCATTGGTAAAAACTATTACGATCTGCAAGACAAAAAAGGTAATTACCTGATTCGTGACCTCATCAAGAACTCGAAGCTTGGTGAATTCACCACTTACTACTTTCCAAAACTTGGTCAATCTGAAGCCCTACCTAAGCTCAGCTACTCGATATTCATCCCACAATGGGATTTGATGCTGGGCACCGGTTTTTATACTGACGACATTGATGCGGTCATCGCAGAAATGAAAGAGAGCTCGAATGCGGCACTACAAAGCTCACTGACTGCCATCGCTATTTTCTGTGGCTTAATCGCTCTTGTGGTTGCCGTGTTTGCAGTCGCAGTGAACCGCACCATTATGAAGCCACTTGAGCAGTTTGACCGTTCAATCAGCGCGTTTGCGAGTGGTGAAGCCGATTTAACCGCGCGAATGGAAACCTTCAAAGCACCCGAGTTCACTAAGCTCAGCGAGAACTTCAATGCCTTTGTAGCCAGCCTGCAAACCATCATTCGCAGCGTAAGTGATGTAGGCCAGCAAGTGGTAGCCGAAACATCTAGCATGTCTTCTCGTGCAGCGCAGGTCGACGAAATTGCTACAGGCCAACGTGAAGAAACTGAACAAGTTGCAACAGCGATGACTGAGATGACAACGACTGCGCAAGAAATCTCAAGCAACGCAAGCCAAGCCGCGGATTCAGCGAAGCTTGCTGAAGGCAACGCAAAAGAAGCGCAGCAAATCGTAAACGCAGCTGCGGACTCTGTTGCAGGACTTGCTAGCGAAGTGTCAGAAGCCAACACTGTGGTATCGCGTTTAGAAGGCGATGTGCAGAACATATCCTCTTCGTTGGCGGTGATTCAAGACATCGCAGAGCAAACTAACCTACTTGCATTGAATGCCGCAATTGAGGCTGCTCGTGCTGGTGAACAAGGTCGTGGTTTTGCAGTAGTAGCAGACGAAGTTCGCAAGCTGGCAAGCCGAACTCAAGAAAGCACTGGCGACATTCATAAGATGATTGAACAGCTAAAAGCCGCTTCAGACGCCGCGGTAAAAGCAATGGATTCAAGCCAAAACCGCAGTGCTCAAACTGTAGAAGAAGCAAACGCTGCTGCCGCTGCACTGGCGAAGATCCAAGAGTCGATCGATACCATCATGGACATGAACTCACTGATTGCTACAGCAACCGAACAACAAAATATTGTCGGCCAAGAGATATCTCAGCGCATTGTCGTGATATCCGATCAAAGCTCGCAGTCAGCAGCATTGGCAAACCAAAACCGTACAGGTAGCCAAAACCTCAACAGTCGTGCGAATGAGCTTTACCACTTGGTGGATCGTTTCACAGTCTAATATCCCTATATCTTTACCTTCTAAAACACTTCGGGCTTCAGAATCCCCATTCTGAAGCCCGAATTTTTAAGCGCTCTGCTCCAACACATTAAAAACATCTCTCCAATTAACTTCCTATTTATCATAAGCTTTGAGTGCCAATTTACAGAAGTCGGTTAAACTTAGTGAATTCGCAAAGATCATCGATACGAAGATAGGTAGGTAACATGTTTAATTCAGATAAGAAGAAGGTTCGCGATTTACTGATCGCCACTCGCTTTGGCGTATCTGCTTCAGAGATGAAGACCATTATTGGTGTTGAGCAGAACAAAGCGATGAAGTGCATTCTTCAACTCAAAGAGGAAGGCGAGGATATTCATACACTTGGGGAAGGCACCAACCCAGAAGAATTGGTTTTGTATTCAATCGGAGAGATTGAACCTTAAGCGAGTTAAATTTTAGTCTGAGTTTTAGCTTCGATACACGTGCTGTTAAGCGGACAGTCTTGACAGAGACTGTCCTAAATTCTGTGTAACTGTCTAGACTTAAGCCTTAAAGGCTAAGGATGGATAGTATGGATAAGAAAGCACTTGAAGCTTTTGCTCGTGAAGCAGCTAAATCAATTAAGACAGAATCTGATCTTGATGACTTCCGAAAAATGTTAACCAAGGTGACTGTTGAGACAGCATTGAATGTTGAGCTTGATGAGCACCTTGGCTACGAAAAACACTCCCAAAACCCAGCTCCAACTCACGTAATGGGTATACCAGCAAGTCTATTATCACTGATGATGGTGAAGTGCCGATAGACGTTCCTCGTGACCGTGAGTCAAGCTTTGAACCAAAGCTGGTTCGCAAGCACCAAACTCGTTTCCAGTCGATGGATGACAAAATCTTAAGCCTCTATGCTAAAGGCATGACGACCCGAGAAATCGTAGCCACATTCAAGGAAATGTACGATGCGGATGTCTCACCAACCCTTATATCTAAGGTGACGGACTCTGTTCTAGAGCAGGTTGTTGAATGGCAATCTCGCCCATTAGATGAAGTCTACCCAATCGTTTATCTCGACTGCATTGTCGTTAAAATCAGGCAAGATAAACAAGTCATCAACAAAGCTGTTTATCTTGCGCTAGGCGTGAACATGGAGGGTCAAAAAGAGCTGCTTGGCATGTGGTTGTCAGAGACGGAAGGTGCTAAGTTCTGGCTTGCTGTGCTAACAGAGCTACAAAACCGCGGAGTAAAAGACATTCTCATTGCTTGTGTCGATGGTCTGAAGGGCTTTCCTGATGCCATTAATGCCGCATTCCCAAATACTCAGATCCAGCTCTGTATCGTCCATATGGTGAGAAACTCAGTTAGGTATGTACCTTGGAAAGATTATAAAGCTGTGGCTGCCGATCTTAAGAAGATCTATCAGTCGAAGACAGAAGATGAAGCCTTGCTAGCGCTAGAGCAGTTCTCAGATAAATGGGATGGCAAATACCCTCAGATCAGCCGCTCTTGGACAGCACATTGGAATAACCTGAACACGCTCTTCAACTACCCAGAAGATATTAGGCGAGCAATTTATACGACTAATGCCATAGAATCACTTAATAGTGTTATTAGAAAAGCGATTAAAAAGCGTAAGCTGTTCCCGACAGATGAATCGGCAAGGAAGGTGATCTTCTTAGCGATCCAGGATGCCTCCAAAAGATGGACGATGCCAATTAGAAACTGGCGACAAGCCCTGAACCGCTTTATGATTATGTTCGAAGACCGATTAACTGAATATATGTAACCCCGACAGTTACACAGAATTATTTACAGGGTCTCTTGACACTTTGGCTTGGGGTTACAAAACTGCTGTCCATGATCGACCAGCAAGCCATGATAATGGCCGTACCTTTTTGTATTCAAAGGGATTGTGCTTTCCATTAAAGCTCGAAACTTCTCATACGATTTAGGCACATCGAGTCCGTTGCGAGTGAAGATCCTTCTTGCGTACGCATCAATCACAAAAGACGGCTTACCGATCGCATAAACTAGAATCGCGTCAGCCGTTTCGCCACCAATTCCTTTTACTTCCAATAACTCTTTTCGAAGCTGATCTTTATCCTGATTACGAACCACCGACATATCGTATTGGTACTTCGAAAACCATTCGGTCACAGCCTTTAATTTAATGGCTTTCTGATTGTAATAACCACTGGATCGAATCTTTTGGGCAAGCTCATCAAGGTCCATTTCAGCAACTGACCTTGGGTTGCATTGCTCACCTAAGTTAATAAGTGCTTTCTCTGCGTTCTTCCAGTTGGTGTTTTGAACCAAAATTGCGCCTAAAACGATCTCGTAAGGATCATTCCTTTGCCACCAATCAAAATAGCCATAATGCTGTTCGAGTGTATCGAACACACTAAGTATCAACTCACTTTGACTTGCTGAATGACGCTCAATTTCGGTCATAGAATTAGTCCAATTGCTCAGAAAGGAAGTCGACGAGCAAACGAACCTTTGAAGATAGGTTACGGTTCTGAGGGTATAACGCCCAGATCCCCTCTTTATCGTCTCGGTAATCGGATAACACCTCTACCAACTCACCAGAGTCAAGGTCTTCACTCACGTAGTACTCAGGAAGTTGCACCAAGCCGATGCTCTGCTTCGCAGCATCCAACAAAGCTAAACCACTATTACACTTGATGCGCCCATTAACGCGAACCGAACGAAGACGACCATTTTCTTTAAAACGCCAGTGCTCAAAGCCACCGACCAAACACTGGTGATGGCTTAACTCAGAAAGCGTATGCGGCTCGCCATAACTCTCAATATATTCAGGACTCGCACACACGTAGAGTTGTCGTTGGGAGAGCTTCTTTGCCACAAGGCTTGAATCTTCTAAGCGACCAAGACGAATCGCTACATCAACGCCAGAATCGATAAGGTCGAGCTTTTGGTTGGTTAGCATTAGCTCTAATTCTACTTGCGGGTGAAGCTTTAAGAATTGATGAAGTATCGGGGCGAGCTGACGTTCGCCATAAGTCACGGGCGCAGTCACCTTCAACAAACCTTTCGGTGTCGATTGCATCTGCGTTACGGCTAATTCTGCAATTTCTAAGCCCTCGACTAACAACTTACATTGCTGATAATAGAGCTGCCCGGCTTCCGTTAGAGAAACTTTACGAGTCGTTCGATTAAGTAGTTTTACCGCGAGGCGCTCTTCAAGATTAGCCACCCTGCGACTGATTTGAGCCACTGACGTAGCAAGCTTCTGCGCCGCACCAGTAAAGCTCTCACGCTCTGCTACTGCAACAAACTCACTTACCCCTTCCCAATTGGCCATGCCTTTACCTTATATTGAACGATGGTTACTCATACAGTGTATTGAAATTACAAATTGCTGTCACCTTGCTTGATATGCTTTGCGCATAAATCTTCGCCACCTACAATCGTTCAAAATCATTCCAACCAACTGCTGACATTTCTCATTATTCCTTACCGAACACTAACAAAATCGTCGTCTCCCCTGACACTCCTCCTACCACTTTATTGATATGTTGGTTCTGTACCGGAACACAGGTACATCAACACAGTAAGGTACTCCTATGAAAAAATTAATCATACTTGCATCAACTCTTGTACTTAGCACAACAGCGTTCGCAGCAACCAAAACAACGATTCAAGAAACAACGCTAAAATCTGATACATTTGTTACTGAAGCGGAAGCATACGATGCAGGAACTAACCTTATGGATGAGTTAAGCGCAAAGACACCTTTTGAGCTTTCTAGAGAACTGCCACAGTTCCAACAAACAACAAAATACGATTCGTTCAAGATTGATGACGCAAACATGGAAGTGAAAAAAATCACTAACATGAACGGCGATGTTCATTACCAAGCGAACGTAAAAGTTGACTACCGTTACACATACAAAGAAGGTCGCAGCAGCTAACACTGAATGATTGATTAGGTTCAAAACCGTTCACGCATTCAAAAAGAAAGCCCGCACTCATAGAGTACGGGCTTTTTTTCGTTAAGCGCTGATTAATGGAATCCAAAACGAGCAACCATTATTAGCTCATGTTCGTCAGTCTACTTTTGAAGATTAAACTTCAAACTGAGACACAAGGCTATCAAGCGCTTCACATTGTTCTGCTAGTGCCATACACGCGTTCTCTGCGCTACTTGCCATCTCAACCATTTGCATGGTGCTTTCTGCGATGCGTTGAACATTCTTGTTCACTTCTTCAGATACTTGAGATTGCTGAGAAGCTGCCGTGGCGATTTGTGTATTCATGTCATTCATCTTACCGATCGAATTACGAATCTCACTCAAAGAAGACGCCGCCGTACCCGCTTGAACAATGGTTTTCTCGCCGCTGGCTTTACTCTCGTTCATCACGCCAACTGCATGTTTTGCGCCTACTTCTAAGCGCTCAATCATAGATTGGATTTCGCCCGTGCTGTCTTGAGTTTTACTCGCAAGCGCACGAACTTCATCCGCAACCACAGCAAAGCCACGCCCTTGTTCACCCGCACGTGCCGCTTCGATTGCTGCGTTTAGTGCTAGTAGGTTTGTTTGCTCAGCAATGCCTTTGATCACACCAAGAATAGACGCAATGTTCTTCACGTCGGTATCCAGTTCTTGAACCACTCCGCCCGCATTCTCGATATCTTGCGCAAGGCGTTCAATCGATGTCACGGTTAAGCCAAGCGTAGTATCTGCCGACTCCACTTCATGGTTCGCCACATTACTTGCTGTTGCCGCGTCTAATGCGTTACCACTCACCACTTCACTGGTTGCTTGCATTTCATGAACGGCAGCCGCGACCACTTCACTTTCTCGCTGTTGATTAGACGAGAATTCAGCAACACTTTGCGTTAGTGATTTGATGTTTTCCATCTCTGAGCGAACCGCATTCGATGTGAAAATCACTTGTTCTACGGTGACATGGATCTTGCCAACAAACTGGTTGAAGGCAGAACTCAAACGAGCAATCTCGTCATTACCTTCAACCTTCATTCGTTGAGACAGATTACCGTCACCCGAAGCGATTTCATTCATCGCTTTTTCAACGTTCTGAATGGGTTGAATAATGAAACGGTTCGACAACCACATCGCGAAAATTGCAGCAAATACAGCGACAGCCATACCGACTTCGATGATCAACTTACTTGATTCGATAGAGTCATCGGCTTGCTGACGAAGCTCTTTCTGTTTTAGTTCAATCAGCGTTCTGATATCACGCAGTTGCTTACGAATAATCGCAAACTCAGCGTCTAACGCTGGCGAGTAATCAATGTTGTATTGGTGCGCGTTCGCAGGGTCTGCAAACATAGGCTCGTGCAGCGAAACCCATTTACTCATTGCGTTAACTAGCTTTGATAGCTCACCACGAGAGGAAGGATCCAACACACCTGCTCTGTAAAGCGTTTCAACGCTCTCAAAACGAGGAACCGCTTTATAAGCGTTGTCTTTAAATTCGAACTTTTGGTACTCAATCGCTGCCTGATCTTTAGCAAGCAGCAGACCTTGTGCCGAAGCGATTATTTGGTAGATATCGCGGTAGCCGTCTTCTAGGTTATCTAGAACCGGTTGAACCACATTATTGAGCTCGTTATTAATCGCAGCTTGAGCATTTGATCTGATAACGTTGAGCACGGTAACGGTAGAAAAAACAATCACAATCACCAACAGCGGGATCGCGATTTTACTCTTAATCGAAAGATTATTGATATTCATTGGGATTAATAACCACACTTCAAATAGGGATGCGCGCGCAATATACAGCACACATATGAAATCCCGCTAAGCTTTTGTGAGCTTCATCTCATAGCAAACGATACCGTAAAATCGTGTGATGTTTTTTCAATCAAAGGTTAACTTTCGACGGCTAAAATACTCTCGGATTTAGACTTATTTTCCGCTGATACGCGCAAATACTGGAGAAGTGTTAGAAATAACACCATAATGTAGGGCTCTAAAATAAGTAGGTAAGAACATGAAAATTTGTGGTGTTGAAATCAAAGGTAACGATGCAGTCATCTGTCTTCTTTCTCTGTCAGACGGCGTATTTAACATTCCTGATTGCCGAGTTTCTAAGGTTGCGATTAGCGACGCAAACGACACACAGAATATGAAAGACTTTCAATTCTCTTTTGCAAAGTTAATGGAAGATTACCAAGTAGAAAAAGTTGTGATTCGCCAACGCCAAACTAAAGGCAAATTTGCTGGCGGTGGTTTCGGCTTCAAACTTGAAGCAGCAATTCAACTAATCGACGGCCTAGATGTAACTGTTGTGTCTCCAGCTGAAATCAAAGAAAGCCTTAAGCGCAACCCTCTTATGATGAAGTTCAAAGAGACCGGCCTTAAGCAATACCAAGAAGCACCTTTTACAACGGCTTACGCTTGTTTGATGAAGCGCTAATCATCAATTGCTAGCAAAAAAATTGAGTAAAAAAAGAGCCTGCATTGTGAAGTGACCCCGTAAAGTTGGACATTTCTGTTAAGCGGCTTTCAAGGCCTGAGTTCGATATTCCATCGGAGTCAGGCCTTTTAGTTTCGCTTTTATACGTTTGGTATTGTAGTACTCGATGTATTCTTTAATTTGCTCTATCAGAGCATCTGCATCTTCAAAGCTTTGGTTGTGATACATCTCTGTTTTGAGTAAAGCAAAAGTTTTCAGCAACAGCATTATCCAAGCAGTTACCTTTTCTCGACATGCTTTGCGTTAACCCACTCTCCGCTACCTTTTTCTGATAGTGTCGATGACGATATTGCCAACCTTGATCGCTATGTATAATTGGCTTTGAGTTGGGTTTAAGCGTAGATATAGCCTCCGTCAGCATATCCGTGACAAGCGGCAAACAAGCATTTTTGGCCACTCTATAAGCAACCACTTCCTGAGTAAACAAGTCGACAACGGGAGACAAGTATACTTTCTGCTCTTTGACTTTGAACTCCGTGACATCAGTTACCCATTTTTCATCGGGTTGAGTCGCACTAAAATCTCTTTCAAGCACGTTAGAGCAGTTGTTCCAGACTCACCTCGGTATGAACGATACTTTTAATCCTGACCGTCGATTTAAGGTTGAGCTGAGCCATAAGCCTTTGAACCGTTTTATGATTGAGCACGAACCCCTGATTTTTAATTCCAAGTGAATACGGCGGTAGCCGTATCGGCCCTTATGTTCATGATAAATTGACTTTATCAACTGCAGCTCACGGTTCGTAGCTATTTGGGCGCTTGCTTGTTTGAGCCTGATAATAAAAGACACTTTTTGCCAGCTGTAGAGTGTGCAGTAAGTGCTTCAACGGGTACTGGCCTTTAAGAGTTAGAGCTATGACCGCTTTTTCTTTGTTCGACGGTTTTTTTCCTGCTCCAACTCTTCCAACTTTTTTAGAACGGCATTCTCGGTTCGTAAGTAGACCAACTCCTCTTTTAGCTCCTCAAGTGTCATTTCATTATCAGGCTTAGTGGTACGTTGAGGTTGCTGTTTCATTGAGGGTCTTCCTTTCTGGCGCATTTTGAGCCCCTTGATACCGAGCTCATTAAATCGTTTGAGCCAGACAGAGAGTATCCCAGGGATGAGAGGTTTAATACTGCGCTAGTGTGCGTGAGAGACCATTCATTCGTCCACATTAAATTCAATGCTTTTCGTTTTGTCTGAGCAGTAGCAGCATGCTTAGTTGGTAAAAATGAAGCAGTGCCGTGGATGGCAAACACTTGAGCCCAATACCGAACCTGTCTTGACGAAATTGAATATTGTTTGGCTAAGTAGAGAGATGACGTGCCATCTAAGTATTGCTTAGCAATGATACATTTTAGCTCTCGGCTATATTTGGACATAAAAAGACCCCCAATAATTGGTGTCCAACTATTGGGGGTCAGTTCATTGTCAGGCTCTTTTTTGTTTTAACGATTCAAAGCCGCTTGTCTTCGCAACTTGACCAATTCTGGCTTCTTCACCACCAAATAAACCGCGGCGGCAGACAACGCAAAGCCCATTGCGCCATAGATGTCGAACGACTCACCAAAAATAAGCCAAGCTTGAATCGCGGTTGTCGGCGGAACGAGATAGAATACCGATGCCACACTTGAAGATGCACCGTGCTCTACCATGTAAAGCAACAGTAAGATGGCAACACAAGACAGAACGACCACCAGCCAAATTAGAGTCAATGTAAATTCTACCGTCCAGTTCACTTGCATAGTTTCGTAGCGCATCGCAAAAGGCAGAAACAGCGCAGCTGACGCCAAATATTGCACCATCGCACCGCCGACCATATCTGTGCCCTGACAAAAGCGCTTCTGATACAGAGTGCCACAGGTAATACCAACCAAAGAAACCAAACACAACAATGTCGCCAAGCCTTTTTGGTCGTCAGACTGCCATTCAATATTGCCCATCAATACCAAGCTAATCCCGATAAAACCAAGGGCTAAGCCTACCCATTGTGCGAAATTAAAACGCTGCGAAGTGCAGCTGATCATAATCAATGCGGTGAGAATCGGTTGTAAGCCAACAAGTAGAGAACTCAATCCAGCAGGCATCCCCATATCAATCGCCAGATAGGTTCCACCAAGGTAGAAACCATGAATCAAAATACCAACCACACAAGCATGGAAAAATGCTCGACCACGAGGGATACGACGTTTAAGGATTGCAATCAAAACCAAGAACAGCGCCACGTTGGCCACCATCCTAAGTGAAAGTAACGTCGCGGGTTCGGCGTATTCCACGCCAAGACGTGCGCCAACAAAGCCTGACGACCACAATACTACAAACACGAACGGAATCATTTTAATCAGCATTACAAACCTCTGGTCAACTCTTCATCAATGCTGTTACCTTAGTTGGGTACAGATAACTAATAAAGATACAGATACAGATACAGATATAACACTTTAAATGGTTACAGATTGAGTGTGAGCTACGAAGGAGAACAACGTGGAAGAAGAAGTCAGCGGCAATAAATATCTTGCTACCGAACAACATATTAAGGCTCAGATCGATAAAGGGCTCTTTCACCCAGACGACCGTCTCCCCTCTATCCGCCAGTTAAGTGAACAGCTTGGTGTGAGCAAAAATACCGTGATTCGAGCCTATCAAGAGTTGGAGGCTACGGGTTGGGTGTACTCGGTTCCCAAGTCGGGTTATCGCGTTAAAGCACCCAACACCACAAGTTGGGATGCGCCTAGTCAACCTCAAAAAGTTGACCTGTTGTCTGTCACCAAATCGGTACTCTCTCGTCCGAAAGGCCGTATGAAGTTGCTTGCTGGCTCTGCTCACCCGAACATTAACAATCCCGCTATCCGGAGCTTGTATGCCGAGATCGGTCGCCACAGTCGTTTGCAAACTCAGCTTCCTGGTTATTACCAATTGCCCCCCGGAGACGAGCAATTAGTAAAACAATTGTTAAAGATCACCCATGATCTAGGTGTTCCCGCAGGATCGAAAGAGATTGCGATAACTCACGGTGCACAACAGGCGATCAGCTTAGCGTTACGAGCATTAACCAAACCGGGAGACATCGTGGCGGTAGAGTCACCGTGTTACTTCGGCAATTTATTGTTACTTGAGTCACTTGGTTTGCAAGCCCTTGAAATACCGAGCAGTGTTAGCCACGGAATCGATATTCCTTCACTACAAAGCGCCCTAGATAAATGGGAAGTGAAAACGCTACTTTTGACACCCAACTTTACCAACCCGACAGGCTCAAGAATGCCTTTAGCCAATCGAAAAGCGCTGTTAGAAATAACCGGATCTTTGCCAATTATCGAAGATGATGTGTTCGGTAGCTTGGCGTTTGATGCACCGATTGCGAGCTTAAAAGAACTGGATGACCAAGACCGAGTGATCTACGTGAACTCACTATCCAAGACTTTGGACTCTCGCCTTCGTGTCGGCTGGCTGCTTTCGGGGCGTTATCAGCCCTTAGTCGAGAAGTATCTGCTATGTGATAACATGGGCAGCTCAAACCTCATGCAATCCGCGGTCGGGCAGTTTCTCACGACAGGCAAATACCGTAGTCATTTGTCTAAGATGAAACGACTCTATCAAACCAATCAAAAGCAATTCCAAAGCCTATTAATACAAGCATTGGATAGCTACCCGCACCTTGTCGGACGCTACCACTTATCCAAACCGGAAGGCTCATTTCTCGTAACCGTTCACCAAGGCAACTTGACTTCTCATGACTGAGAGGAACGATACTACAGATTAAAAACGTTCGGGTACGGTTTCTTCTCAACAACAGAAGTGATGATTTCACTCAGAACTGACATTGCTGATAGACCGCGCTTTTTGCAGGTTTCGATAAGTGTATGAATACGGCTACGGAATTTATCGCCTGCATCTGAGGTCGTTCCGAAGCTGATTTTCCTTTGAATGACAAAACCTCTAATACATCGTTCAGCTTCATTATTGGTTAAGGGGATTGATGTTTTCTTGAGAAAAACCCACAAGCTCTCTCTATGTTTGAGCAGTAACTTGCATCGGCCCCGATACCGCTTGACCATGACATCTGTCCCTTTGCTCAACCAATGATCGAACGATTTTTGTAGCCTGTGCATTCGCCGCAAGTACAGTGAATAATCCAATTCACCTTGCTCATAACGATGCCGAGTATGGAAAATGGCGTTCGTTAACAAACAAAGATGTTTACCAATATAAGCAGTGTGGCCACCGCCACTATAATCCGCCATTTGCTGAAGGTTGCGCTTCACATGTGCCCAACATAACTGATGACGGTCTGCGGCTATCCAGTTATAGCTTGGACACTGGTCGCTCACCACAATGCCTGCATAGTCTTCATCAATGACCTTTTTCGCTGAGGAGGTCGAGCGCGAATAGAGTATTTGTTCATAGACAAGGTCATCACTTGCCACTAACCAACACCAACGCAGGCTCGTTTCATCATTTCGGTGATGAGAGGTTTCGTCAGCATGAATCAAAGGCGCTTTCTTTAACGCCTTTTTTATCGCTTGATGCAATGGCGTTAACATTGAAGCGACTTTCGTTTGCGCTTCACTAATCGCGCCGACCGAAAAGGTTGTGCCAAGCTGTTCTTTGAGCAGTGATTGGATTTTCCGAACACTGAGGTGATATTGCCCCGCAAGAACCCCAATGTAACTTAATAAGTTCGGCCCTATAATCCCTTGAGATGCATCGTCAGGCTTTTGAGCCTTTACGGTTTCTTTGCAGTGCCGACATTGACCTGAAAACAAACGGTATTCGGTGATATCGACAGTGGGTTTTGGAATATCGAAGACCTGATGGCGATAGTATGGCCCACCTTGTACCTCAATGTCAGATTGAGCGCAGCAAGGACAAGTTTCAGGGAAACAGTCAATAATGACATCCGTTTTCTTTAACGGTGAGAGCTTTCGTTGATGCCCTGTGTGGCCTTGTTTAGCTCCTCTCGAATTGCGACCACCAGAGCTTTCAACTTTTTCCGGTCATGGCGATCTTTAGGATTGTCTGATGAAGGAGATTTTGAAGAGTTTTTGGAGCTAGTGGTTAGCTTATCTTCATAATGTCGGAGCTGTTCCCACAGCTCATCAATAAGCACCTTAGCCTCATTCAAACCGAGACTTCAGGTGGTGCTTCTTGGTATTTAGGTGCTTTTTTTCTAGTCATGAAACTATGATGGCTTCCTAGAAGGATCACTCAATACTAAAAGTGGGATCAAGTGCGTAATGTCACACTTTTTGTGTCAATAGGGTTTGGTGAACACTTACCATTTCTCAACTGGATAACACTGCCAGAATCAGTCGACAGCTATGCCGTCTATCAGGATTGCTTGAAACACAAACTGGGCATATTACCCGGCACTGTGTTTGGCACACACGACCAATACAAACATTGCCTGCGCTTCACCGTTGCCAACATCGAAGAGAGCAAAGATTGGAAAGAAGGGATAGTGATGTTAGCGAAGTTAATCGCGAAGCATGTACATTAGATATTCCAATATTCGACTAATATTCTCAGCCCAGAGTTAATAGCTTTGACCTTACTAACATATTAAACACTAGAGATTCGCTACACTCGCAGCCTTTCTATGCTTGGCAGAGTTAAAACGTGGCAACAATAAAAGATGTAGCAGCACTTGCAGGGGTTTCAACAGCAACGGTTTCTCGTGTATTAAACCGTACCTGCTATGTTGAACCCATTACGCTAGAACGTGTAGAGCGAGCAGTAAAAGAGCTTAATTACCACAAAGACGCCCGTGCAACCGCCTTGGCAAGTAGAAGCAGCAATACACTTGGGTTGCTGACGGGTAACCTTGCGGATCCATTTTTTGCCTTAGTCGCAAAGAGTGTTGAGGAGGTGGCGAGAACCAACGGGTATCAATTGGTCGTGGTAAGTGGCGGACACAATGCTCAGCGAGAAAAAGAAGGCCTCGACTTTCTGATCAGTCAAGGCTGTGAAGCGATGGTCATCCATTCAAAGATGCTTGATGACACTATATTACTGCGTTACTCCGCTCAATTACCTTCAATGGTTTTACTCAACCGTACGATCGCTCAAATATCGAATCGCTCGGTTTGGGTAGATAATCAACTCGGGGCTCAAGTATCGGTGGAGCACCTCATCGAATTAGGTCATCGAAAAATTGCCTATGTCTCGAGCGACCTTCCAATCCAAGACCGAACAGACCGTTTACAAGGCTACCAAGAAGCCATGAAAGCGGCCAATATCGAAATACAACCTAATTGGATCATCAACCAAAACTTTAGTGAATCAGGTGGTGAAGCTGCAGGTGACATCTTGGTAAGCCAATGCCCAGAGGTCACAGCCGCAGTCACCTTTAATGATGTTATGGCAGCTGGATTAATGACGAGTTTACAAGATCAAGGTATCTCAGTTCCCAACGATATTTCAGTCATCGGCTTTGATGACGTTTTGCTCGCTCGTTACCTTTACCCTCGGCTAACCACCATGCACAACCCTATCGACGAGATGTCGACTTACGCGGCTAACCTTGCAATTAAACTTAAAGCAGCAGGATACGCACCTCCCAAGCAACATAGATTCGAAGCAACACTGGTTGAAAGGCAAACAGTTAAGCCAATCAAGCACTAAAATGAGACAAAATGTGACCAAAATCTCATGTACACATCTCATGTAACCGCTTACATGAAAACAGCTTTGAAGTCGCACTTTCGATTTCATAGCAGGCTTATTATCCATTCCGAACAAACCCTACATTCACCTGAGGACAACAAATATGAATAACTCAAAGCCTCTACCATCGTTCGGATTAGCATTAGCGCCTATAGCCGTTATGTTTGCGCTGCTTGCTATTGGATACGGTGTTTTAGGACTTCGCATTGAAGTTCTGCTACTCATTTCTGCGACTTTCACAGCATGTATTGCTTGGAAGATGGGCTACAACTGGGATGACATCATCAACGCGATTGTTGAGAAACTTGCAAAAGCGATGCCTGTTATCTTGATCTTGGTTTCAGTGGGTGGCCTTATCGCCAGCTGGATGATCAGTGGCACCATCCCTTACATGGTTTACTGGGGGCTAAAAGTCATCAGTGCTGAATACATACTCATTGCTGCCTTTTTTGTTACTTCTGTTGTCTCTGTATGTACTGGTACTTCTTGGGGCTCTGCAGGTACCGTTGGTGTTGCACTGATGGGCGTTGCGGCGGGTTTAGATGTGTCACTGGCGGCGGCGGCCGGCGCCGTTGTTTCTGGCGCATATTTTGGCGATAAGATCTCGCCTCTTTCAGACTCAACGAACTTTGCACCTGTCGTTTCAGGCACAACCTTATACGAACACATTCAACACATGCTTTACACAACCCTACCGGGCTTTGTTATTGCTTCTGTTGTCTTTTTCTTCGCAGGCCAAAGTGCCGATATCTCCTCAGTTGGCGAGCCAGAAAAAGTGACTCAAATTCTAGCTGGGTTAGATAGCCTTTATAATTTCAATATTCTTCTGATTATTCCGCCAGTGATGATTCTTTGGGGGGCATTAACCAAAAAGCCTGTTCTGCCACTGATGTTAGGTGCGTCTGCCCTTGCGATCATATTAGGTATGGTTCTACAAGGTTTCTCTCTACAACAAGGTTTCCAAGCTTATGTCGACGGCTTTAATGTCGCTCTGTTTGAAGCAAAAGGCACGGCGATTGATGGCCTAATTCCTGATGTGTCTAAGCTGCTAAACCGTGGTGGTTTGTTCTCAATGATGAGCACTATCCTACTGGTTTTCTGTGCGTTCTCTTTCGCAGGTATTTTAAGCTTAACCGGTGCACTGAATGTGGTACTAGGTCGCTTCTTACATATGATTCACTCAACAGGACAACTTATCGCATCAACAGTGATCGCGACTATTACCGTAGTTTTCACGACATCAGATGGCAAACTCGCGCTTCTTATCCCAGGTGAATTGTTCCAAAACGCTTACCGTAAAATGGGGCTAGATACTAAAAACCTATCAAGAACCATCGAAGACGCAGGCACTATTATTGAGCCACTGGTTCCTTGGACAGCTGCAGGTATTTACATGGCAAGTACGCTTGGTGTAGCAACGTTAGACTACCTACCTTGGGCTATCCAATGTTACACCGGTGTCGTTTTCGCTCTGATTTATGGCTTCACTGGGTTTGGTATTGCACGCGCAAAGCCTGAACAGTCAGAAGACTCCGTAGAAACTTCTCTAGCTCACAGCACTAAGTAAGGCTCACATCTTATGATTTCTTTCGACAATACGATTAGCCGCCGAAATACAGGATCGGTAAAGTGGGACTTTATGGAGCAGAAGCTAGGACTGGAAGGGTCTGACTTGTTGCCTATGTGGGTGTCTGACTACGATTTCCAAGCTCCTCAGCAAGTTCTCGACCGTTTAGCTCAAGATATCGCTCATGGTATTTTTGGGTACTCAGAACGTCAGGATAACTATTACCAAGCTGTGATTGATTGGTTTAGAAACCAACATGACACTGAAATAAAAAAAGAGTGGATAACCACGATACATGGTGTGTTACCGGGTATCGCAATGGCACTGCAAATGCTCACTCAAGAGAATGACCAGATCGTTATTCAAAGCCCAGGTTACGGTTCATTTCGTAAGATCGTCGAACTGAATAACCGCAAAGTTCTAAACAATCCATTAATCGAATCTGATGGTCACTACCAGCTTGATTTTGCTCACTTGGAAGACTGCTTTGCCAGTGGAGCAAAGGCGTTGATCTTCTGTAATCCTCATAACCCAACAGGCAGAGCATGGAATGAAGAAGAGCTAACGCAAGTTGCCGAGCTGTGTAGAAAACACGATGTGTGGCTGATCAGTGATGAAATTTGGAGTGACCTAACGCTAACACCTAATGAATTTCATTCGACATTAAACTTACCAAGTTCGCTAACCGACAAACTTATTGTGGCGACTGCAGCCAGTAAAACGTTTGGCTTGTCATCATTGAGAATCTCAAACTTCATCATTCCAAATTCGGATTTGAAGGAGCAGTTTGTTCGCCGTTTGGATGCTCATGGCATGGATTGCTTCAATAGCCTATCAATGTCAGCGGCAACCACGGCGTATCAAGAGTGTGAAACTTGGTTAGCGGACTTAAAACACTACCTGCAAGACAATATAGAAACGCTGAACGGATTCATAAAAGCTGAATTGCCTCATATTCGCTTCACGAAACCCGAAGCAACGTATCTTGCGTGGCTAGATTGCCGTGCAATGAAACTAAGTGATGCAGAGCTAGAACGTAAACTCATTGCAGCTGGTATTGTACCGAGTATGGGTTATGCCTTTGGCGAAGAAGGTTCAGGGTTTATTCGATTAAATCTAGGATGTCCTGCTGAAGTATTAGCAGACGCATTAGTAAGACTTAAAGCGGCATTAGCTCCAAATAGATAAGCAATAAGAAAACATAACCCAATCAATACCACAAAGCCCCACTCAATCGAGCGGGGCTTTCATCATTCTTGTCTCTTACTTAATCAAAGGTGGATTAACCTTCCCAAGCAAACTGTTCGAATACTTTGTCTACGGGTGTTTGAGCAACATGGTTTACGTAGTTACTGATCACTTTCTGTGACAGGCCAAGAATCACTTCTAAAACTTGCTGTTGGCCGTAACCCGCTGCGAAGAATGCTTCCATTTCGTTTGCTGGCACATTGCCGCGATTACGAACCATGCTCAGTGTGAAGTCGTGCAGAGCTTGCAGCTTTTCTGTTGGCATTGCGGTGCGATTACGCAGTGCTTCAGTGATCGCAGGATCAACCTTCATTGAATGTGCAATGCCTGTGTGCGCAGGTACACAGTAGTGACATTCGTGTTCAACGTTAATAGTTTGCCAAACAACCGTTAGCTCTTCAGCATCGAAAGATGAGTCACTAAACGCTTGATGAAGCTGAGTGTAAGACTTAAGTGTGTTTGGAGATTCAGCTAACACACCCCAGAGCCCCGGAACTCTACCCATCTGCTTTTTAGCGCCTTCAAGAATAGGTTTGCTTTGCTCTGGCGCGGTTTCTATTGAATGAATTTTGAAGTTGCTCATTGTTCTATCCCTATCAATTTATGATTCTAAAATTGTTCAATCACGGAGCAATTATTGAATGTTCTCCGCTGGTGTGAAAACAATATAGATCGAACCAGAACGATCGTTCAAGTATTATTTTGAACATTCGTTCAAAACTTACATTAAAGCATGACGAATATCTTCTACTCATAACAAGAAAGCCCAACAGGCAATGCCTGATGGGCTTTCTCTTTTTCTGAATTTTTATTGCGAGCGGTTACCAGTATTCGGCGTGAGCCAAAGCTATAACACAGCTCGACCGTTCACTCGTCACTCTGATTTCACTGCCAGTTAGCGATTGACCAATCCAACCATGAGGGTAACTCAGCTCAAATGGTGCAGGGATCTGCTCAACCGTGATGCTTTCAAAACCTACTTTTGAATAGTAGCTCGGATCACCGTACGTCACTGCAAGTTCGACACCCTGTTCTTTTAGAGTATCTAAGCCATAGTGAATCAGCTTTTGACCAATACCTCGCTTTTGAACTTGAGTGCTCACCGCTACTGGTGAAAGCAAGTATGCCTTCGTTTCATCATCAAATGTAAGCGGAGTAAAGATAATCGCGCCAACAATCGTACTATCCAACTCACTAGAATCATCTTCCGCGACAAAACAAAGTAGTTCTGCCGAATCCGTGGTCGTCAAAAGATCATTGGCAAGCTTACCAATAGTTTTACCTTCGCTCTCACCTTCTGAATCAGTAAAGGTTTGAGTAAAAAGTTGAGTGATCGTTTCGATCTCGCTTGAATCATATTGTCTAAATTTCATGGTGTTCTTCACTTATTGTACTTTCTTCAACACAAAGAAGTGATAATCAAAATCACGCTTGGCAGAGCCTTGAGGATCTTCAGAGGGTTCACTCTTAGGTTTGTTGTTATCGAAAAATTGTCTAATTTCATTGTCGCAATCTGCGAGTGCTTTTGAGTTAGGCATCGTCGTTTTCAAGACTTCGACTTGCTTCTGGAGAGGCTGATAATAAGCAAGCCAGCCGGCATCACTCATCGCAAATTCGTCCAAGACTTGATAGCCCGCCGCTTTTGCATGTTTGATACGCTCAGAAACCGTCGTCATATCTGGGTACTCTTTCTGCCAGAATGCTTTGATTTGTTTGCTTGGGTTCTCGGTGTTCCACGCCAAGTCATTGACGACCAAGATGCCATCATCAGTCAGTAGCTTTCTCCACTGCTTTAACGCCTTCTGAACACCCATGATGTAAGCGCTACCTTCAGACCAAATTAAGTCGAACGACTTCGCCTCAAATGGTAAATCCATCATGCTTGCACACACAGTTTTTAGGTTGCTTTCTAAGCCAAGAGCCTGTGCTTGCTGAACCAGAATATCTAAGCTTGGTTGATCATTGTCTAACGCTGTTATTTGCACGTCCGTTTGATGTTCAACTAAGGCTTTCGCTAACACCTTAGTCGCGATACCTTTACCACAGCCGATCTCAAGCACATATTTAGGTGAAAACGGAACTTGCGACAACGCCGCTAAGGTATCTTCAATCGTTCCTGGGCCTAAGCGCTCTAAATCCTCAAAGATCACACCAAACTCAGCCATGTATTGATCATGTTCATTCATGTCTTTCGATAACCACTTCAATCGCAAAGCCTGTTTCTCATCAAAACCCTGCTTAATTAACCAATCGAGGTGTGCATCTGGCGCAAGCTTATCCATCGACTCATGCCACTCTTCTAAGCCACTTTCACCAAGCATTGCGGCTAATAGGTCACGTGATTGCTGCTTTTGCAGTAGCTCTTCATCCAACTGCTTGAGTCTGTTTTCCAACAAGCTGCGTTCGATCTTTGCATCTAAGCAGGCTTGGCACTCTTTAAGTGTCAACCCACCCGCTTGCAGTTGCTGTAACAAGCGAACACGTTGCAAGTCCTTCTCAGAGTAGAGACGATACCCATTGTTCTGACGTTGAGCTTCAATCAAGCCTAACTTGCCGTAATACAACAATGTTGAGCGACTCAGCCCAACTAATTCCGCCAGTTCAGAGATACGATACATGTACTTCCCCTCTCATTTCGGTAGCTAAGATAAACTATGAAGCTGTAGTCAGGTCAACAACCTTTTAGAGATTTTTCTCGTCTTTTCCTTGTTCAGCTTCAAATTGGTAAAGTGCTCTGAGCGTATCTTTTAACCACAGAATAAGGGGATTATAGGCGTTGCGTTTATGCCAGATCATGGTGAAGGGGATCAGCAGCTTGTTAGCATTCTCTTCATCTAGGGGGATGGGCAAGCAGGTAAGGTTAGGGTGAAGTTGCTCTATGTAACGTCGACAATAATTGGGCACGACAGTCATCATGGTGTGATTTGATTGAGCCGCCATAAACAAAGATTGCTCAAAACCTGCGAGCGTAAGGGCGATATTTCGCTCTAACTTCAAGTCGGTAAGCACTTCATCCAATGCCCATTTTTCGCTTTTTTCCCACACAATATTGATATGAGAGTATTTAAGGAACGCCTCAAGATTCCACTCTTCCTGTAAGGCTGGGTGATCTTTTCTTAGATACACGACGGGCAAATCATGGAATAAAATCTCGAAGTCGATGAAGTACGGCAGCGCGTCTAGAGATTCTTTCGAACGCGGGTGGCTTTCTCGCCCTGAAAAACCAATATCAGATTCTCCACGCACGATAGAGTCTATCGAGTCATAGTCCCAATTTCGCACTTTGATCTTTGCATCTGGATAGCGTTGATACACGCTTTGCGTCAGCTCGTTAAGCATGATCAGTGACAGAGGGGATTCGGCCTCTAGATTCAAACGCACATCTTTTGGCGCATCGTCGCCGCGAGTCGTAAGAATTTGGCTGCCAATCTGCAGCCAGTCTTGAAGATCCTTCACCATGCTTAGCGCAAGTGGTGTCGGCGTTAAACCTCTTGGTGTTTTCACAAACAGAGGATCATCGAACCAATCTCGAAGCTTGGTCAGTGATTTACTCACCGTTGAAGACGTGACATTTAGCTTTTTGGCAGCTTTTGAAACACTCTGCTCTTGCAACAACAATTGCAGAGTGAACAATAAATTCAAATCAAGACGAGCTAGTGGCTTCTTCATAATCACTTTTAACTTGGGAAGGACCTACCCATAGTATTAGAGCAATACTGATAACTCCACCAGCAGCAAGTATAAATACCAACATATTCAATGCACTGAACCCGAGCACACCCATAAACCAGATAAACAATGCCGAGGTACATACCTGAGAAACGCCCAATATCGAACTCGCGACGCCTGCTCGTTGTGAATAGCAACTCAATGCTTGGCTCATTGCAACACCAAAACCGAGCGAGAAACCACCACACACAAAAGCAAAACCTAACAGCGTCACATAATGCCCTAACCCACCATTAACCGATGCAAGCAGTAAGACAGCCGCTATGACAAAGCATGTTTGAGATGTCAGCATCAAGCTTTTCTGCTTAAACACATTCAGGGCAAACGGTGCTGAAAACGACACCAACATGCTAACCAGTGCTGTGAGCGCCATAATATAAGAGTACTGACCACGGTCGAAGCCAAGCTCAGTCATGATCAACATTGGAGATACATTCACGTAAGTCAGAATCGCCGTCACACCTAAGCTAGTGATGATCACTCGGCTAATAAACAAGGGATCTTTGAACGTTTCGGTTGAAATGGAATGAGACACAGAAGCTTTGGTCACTTCAGAGTCTTGACCATTCGGCTTGGTTTCTTTTAGCACTAACACCGAGAGAAAACACACGATAACGCCCATACTCGCCATCGTCGTGAACAGGCTCGGCCAAGGATAAACAGTCATAATTAAGTGGCCAATCACGGGCGCAATCACTGGTACGATGCAGGTAATGCCGTTCATCATCGACAGCACCTTGGCACGCTTTTGGTCGTCTAACACATCTCGCAAAATAGCGAATGCCACCACATAACATGAACCCGCACCAACGCCTTGGAAAAAGCGTACCGCAAGAAACGGTTCCGCGCTGGTCACAACCCCGCCTAACATCGAAGAGATAGCAAAGATAATCGCACCAAAAATCGCAACAGGCTTTCTTCCTACATTGTCGGCAAATTTACCAGCGAACAACATGGTGGTTGCCATACCTGCAAGATAGATGGAGAACGCGACATGAAGCTGCGCCTCTGAGGCATTTAGATCAGCAGCGATTTGAGGCAAGCCCACCAAATACAAATCAATCGCCGTTGGATACAAGAGAACAAGCGCGAAACTACAAAACAAAAAACGATACATAACACCCCCACATAATTGGTGTGAGGATAATAAGAGCAAAACGCTAAACGACCGAGTGGCATCTACGACAACAGATCTTTCCATTTACGACAAATCATCAGTACATGAACAAAGTAACATTCAAGGGTTCATAAAAAAGCAAGCATCTGAATCGATTTTGATGAAATTACAGCGTGGCCTAACCAGTGATAAATTAGCAAATATTGAGCAGTCAGAAATTTACAGACGTTATAAAAACGCTAAAACAATTAAGGAAAGACATACTTCAATCAGCCTCTCATATTCACTGTAAATTTCTACTTAAATTTTTTAGAAAAATTCAAAAATAATTAGAAATTAACCCCTAACTTTACTGAGTAATTTGTTAGGCTTGGCAACAAATATTTACAATCCAACTAAAAATTAATTGGATACTTTGAGGTTGCTATCTTGAATATGAAATTATTCGGCAGTTCTTTGATTCTTTCAGGAACTGCATTAGGGGCTGGCATGCTTGCCATTCCCATGGTGTTGGCCCAATTTGGCTTCATGATCAGCTCAGTGCTGATGCTACTTATCTTTATCGGCACCACTTACTCTGCACTCCTATTAGCAGAAGCATGCACCAAAACCAAAGACAACAGTGGCATGAGCAGTGTCGCTTACCTAACTCTGGGCAGCAAAGGTAAACACTTTATCAATGCTCTCTTTTACCTACTTCTGGTATGCATGCTCATCGCTTATATCTTAGGTGTTGGCGACATCATTCATAAGCTACTGCTCGATGTTGGAGTCGATGTATCGGCATCCGTTGCGTATACCATTTTCAGCCTATTGATGGGCGCTATCGTCGTCTCGGGTAAATCTTATATCGACAAACTGAACCGCGGGTTATTCATCTTGATGGTAGTCATGCTGTTTATTGTGATTGCTTCTCTATTTAGCAACATTCGCCTTGATTACCTGACGCAAACTAGCAACTACACAGCCAACGACGTGGTTCAATACAGCGCCGTTATCTTTACTAGCTTTGCCTCTATGGTGGTGATCCCATCACTGGTTATCTACAACCGAGAAGCGACTCAAAAGCAGATCCGCAATATGATTCTGTTAGGCTCTGTGATTCCACTCGTGTGCTATCTCACTTGGTTGTTTGCGATTATCGGTAACCTTGGCACAGATGCGATCAGCCAGTTCCACAACATTTCAGAACTGATTTCAGCGTTTAGCGGACAGTCTGCTTGGTTGAAAGTGGTGATTGCGCTGTTCTCAGCATTAGCTTTGGTGACTTCTTTCCTTGGCGTGTCGATGGCGCTTTACGATCAAAACAAAGATGCTGTAACCAACAATAAGCTAATGGCTTATGCTTTGACCTTTGTACTGCCTTTAGTATTGGCTGAGTTGTTTGCTAGCCAGTTCGTCAGCATGCTCGACTATGCAGGCATGGTGTTGGTGTTCCTAGCTATTTGGGGACCACTCGCAATGGTAGTTAAGGTTCGTAGACCTGACTTCCCTCACCTACAAATCGAGGGCAGCTACACAGCAGCAGGTGGCGACACCGCACTAATGGCGACATTCGGTTTTGGCGCGTTGATTTTCGTGTCCTGGTTTATGGGCTAGAGCTTATGGGTTTGCCCAAACATTTCTGATAAAAAAGCCCGTGAATTCTGAGATTCACGGGCTTTTCAGTTTTTACTAAGGCAGCTCTAATCGAACTGCCTTTGGGCTGCTTTAAAAGACTAGCTCTTAAACGTACTAGCGATCTCTTTCAGTGAAGCCGCCAATTCAGCTTGCTCTTTGGCAGTTGCTGCAATTTGTGTTGCGCCTGTGGTCGACTCTGTCGACTTCTGTTCTACCGCCATGACGTTTTGTGCAATATCTTGAGTCACCACCGCTTGCTCTTCTGTTGCTGTAGCGATCTGTTCCGTCATGCTGAAGATCTCACTTATCGAAGCTGAGATACTTTGTAAGGTTTGCTCGACCTCTTTTGAATCTTGTACCGCGTTTGATGACATCTTCTTACTGTTATCAATCACGTTGAACGCGGTCTGCACATCTGATTGTAGAGAACTGATGAAGCCTTCAATCTCCAATGTCGATTCTTGCGTACGCTGAGCCAGTGTACGAACTTCATCAGCAACGACCGCAAAGCCACGGCCTTGCTCACCAGCTCGTGCCGCTTCAATCGCTGCATTCAATGCTAATAGATTGGTTTGTTCTGCTACCGACTTAATCACATCAATCACACTGTTAATGTTATTGCTGCTCTCGTGCAGATGAGTAATTTTTTCGGCTAGGTCATTAATTTCAGATGCTAGTTTTTCGATAGAGTGATAAGACTCTTTAACCGTACTCAAACCTTCTTGCGACTGCTCATCGACCATCTTAGCGGAGCTTGCTGTCTGCTGAGTTTTCGCAGCTACTTCATTTACTGTGGCCGACAACTCTTCCGTTGCCGTCGCAACCAAGCCGATTTGATCTTGCTGTTGAACTAGCGTGTTCGAGTTGTAATGACAAGTTTGCGAGGTTTCTTCAGCAGCTGAAGCTAATGTCAGGCTCGATTGAGACAGATTGTCGATAACGTTCGAGAACTTCTCTAGCGTTTCGTTCAGTGCCGAAGAGATCTGACCAAGCTCGCTGTCACCAACGTACTTAGCACGAACAGTTAGATCGTTGTCATTACGAACTTTAGACAACATCACCGTCAGGTCTTTTACTCTCATCGTTAGGTCACTGATCGCCTTAAAGCTCACAAAGGTTGCGAACAAAGTAATCAAAACAAACAGACCAATACTCATCATCATCGCAGACTGTGCCTGTGACATTTTTTTCTCGGTTAGCGCAATCACTGATTCTGCTAGGTGGTTTTCTGTTTTCTTTAGCTGAACAATACGAGCGGTAGATTGTGAGAACCAGTACACAGGGTCGACATCAAAGCCGCTCGTCTTAGATTCAGCCAAGCTACGAAGCTTTTCGACTTCTGCCACTGAGCGGTCATTTAACTGTTGCTCGAAGAAACGAACGTTCGCTGGATTGCTCAACACTTCAAAGTTCGAGAAATAGGTATTTTGCTCTGTCACCAAAGAGATGAATTTCACCAGCATACCCGGGCCAAATTCATTTTTAGAAAAGGTGTTATTTAGGACAGCACGTTCAATACCCGCTCGCTCTTTACCTTGCAAAAAGTTGTAGTAAGCGATGGTTTCTGTGGTGATGGTAGCATCGGAACTTAGCTCAGCAATTAACGCCGATACACTCAGCAGCTTTGCATTAAGTTTGGTGTAATAAGCCAAAGCTTCAGAAAGCGGAATCGATTGAGAATCCACTCTATTTCGAATCGTTGTTATCTGATTAAGACTTTGGCTTATCTCTGTGTTCAGGCGGTTGATCTGTGGCAGGTTGATATTGGCAGACTGCCAGTAATCATTTCTTTGGTTACGTCGGTTGTCGGCGTTGGTTCTCTGTGCGGCTAATTCACTGACGAACTGGGTACCTTGAGAGCCAATAAAGCCAGCAGTCATGCCTCGCTCTTTTTGCAACTCATGCACTAATTCACTGTACACCACCGACAGGCGTGTTAGTTGATTTAATGAGGACATTTCAGTCTTAGTTTCTACGCCTTTGGATATCGCAGAAACACTGAGCCAGAGAAACCCTAAGATCGGCAAAATAAGCAAAGCGATGATTTTTTGCTTAAAAGACATATCGGTTAATTTCATTTTTATTTCCTAGCGGCTAACGAATCTTTATTTGTCGTGTAATTAGACACACTTCTAAAACGGTGTACCTTTACTGAGATCATAATAATATTTAGTTTTATCAATTACCGTGCCATATCGGACGGTAATCAATAACGCTAGCATTTAACCTTACTGAATTCATTGACTTGTCTATAAAACTGTTAGCTATGCAACTTTATAAAACACAAAAAATGTACAACAACATTTTCCCGACGCAAGTGACTGAAAAATGACAGTTTTTAATAACCCTAAAGGGGTATTCGAGTACCCACAATCCCCTCTGTATTCACTATATATTCAGCACCAACTATGTATAATGCCGGGCTCAAAAAGTTAAGAATTCAATTAACGTAGAAGCAGAATTAGAGGTTTTTATGGACTGTCCCGCTTGCGAAGAACACATTGGTTGGGAATGGGTGGAAGAAGAAGCAATCGAACCCAACGAAGAGTTCGATTGCCCTGAGTGTGAAGAAACGCTGATGTACACAATTGATGAAGGCACCTATTACGGCGCGCAACATAAAACCGTCGAGGTTGTCGATAACTAGTCTAAACCAGACTCGTTATTTAGGTGGGCAAAGTGCTCTTTCAGGTAGTGCGTTCCCACACTTGGTGCAATGGCATCACTTTCCATTGCACTTAAGAAAAACTCCGCAGGCCCAACTCGACTCTCCGGCAATCGTCTTATCACGCTCAATACTAGCTTTCTTATCCAATCGGGAATATAAGTGATTCGCGCCGTTTTGCCCTGAGATTGAAAAGCGATTTCTGCAATTTGTGTGGTACTGAAAGTATCAGGACCGCCCACATCGAGCTCTTTTTCAACGTTAGGGAGTGATGCCAAGATAAAATCGGCCAAGTCCCTACCATGAATTGGGTTCAACCGAACGTCTCCAGAGCCAAAAAGGTACACTCTGCCTGATTGAGCCATGTTGTAAAACTCTTCGATGTCGACAAAAAATCCATTCGGACGAATCACACAAGGCGCTAGCTGTCCTGATGCCAATAAGCGACGAGCAAAGCGTTCTTTTGCTTCAAGTAAGCGCACATTTTTAATCACGTTCGCCTTAAATGCCGACACATAAACAAACTTTTTAACACCTGCTCGTTCAGCTTCTTCTAACAAGTTTAGGTTCGCTTGATAGTCGACATCCATGTAACTCAGCCCCTCTTTTTGACGTGTGATACCAACACAAGAGATAACGATATCAATCCCGTCACAACACCCTTTCAGGCTATTAGCGTCGGTCACTTGCGCGATCTGAATTTGAGAGTCATCCAAACCGAGATCCTTTAATTTGGTAGCAGCGCGAGCAAGGGCTTTGAAATCAGCATCACAGGTTTGGAGTGCTTCGATAAGGTGGCGACCTAAGTATCCTGTTGCCCCTGCCACTAAAATTCGGCTTTTAGGCTTATTCGTTACGTTCATTTATAGATAACCTCATTTATTAAAAAGCCTCATTGATTAGACAGCTTCGTTTTCCGGACGATAAGGTTCTTCTCGTAGAATATGGCTGATCAATAACTTCAGATAGAACACAGGTAAGAACCACTCTAATCCTACGGGTGATTCCACAACATAAAGTGATAAGATCAAGCTCAGTGTATACAGAATTAAAGCAACTGGACGTTGTAGATAGAGTGCTGTTTTCAATACCAAGGCACACGCCAACATCATGTAACCACCGGTCACTGCTACCCACATCAGATTCAAATCCAAGAACAGCCAGCTGAATACTGTTAACTGAATGAAGTGAATGGCGATAAAGGTCATGTGTTGCTTAAAGCCTTCCCCTTCTCTGTGAAACCAGCGCTTGGCACTTGATGTCGCGTTAGTGATCACACCACCCAACATGTCGATGGTTAACAGAACTGCTGCTAGGTATTGCCCCCAAGACCAGCCCAACTCGGCATGATTGGCATACGCGGCAATCAACGCACCCGCTATAAACGGTATGTACAGTTGCAGGTGCTTCTCAGCAGATGTTGCACCCGGACCAATAAATTTATCTAGCCCACCTAAGAAGCCCGCTCTGAATGGGGGGATGTTCCAGTCAATTCTCATAGTTACCTCGGATAATCGTCGTCTGATTTTTATTTAGAGCACTTGGTCTTTTTAAATTAGATCGAAGTTTAACCACTATAAAGAATTATTTTGACCACTTGGACTAATTTAAACTAAGATGACACTCATCAGCTGCATTAAGCTATTGCTTCAGTTGCCTAAATTGACTGCACCTTCAACCAATGAACTGCGAGGAATACTCATGCCAAAGATCGTCGATCATGACCAAAGACGCGAAGAGATCGCACTGAAAGCCGCAGGTGTGTTTTTGGAGTTTGGTTATAAAGAACTGGGAATGAGACAGTTATGCTCACACCTCAACATGAGCAAAAGCGCGGTTTATCACTATTACAAAAGTAAAGATGAGCTGTTCAAGGCTGCGACCGAAGCGATTGTTCGACACGATAGCGGTAACCTCGCCGACTTGCCTCTAGCTGTGGATGCAACCACTGAGCAGAAGATTGAAAACTTCGTCCATATCTTTCAGGCGATAGAATCACGTCACTTCCAAGAAATGAAATTGGTCTTTGATTACATTGATGTGATTGGTCAAGAAGCTGTGGCTGAAGATGCCAGCATCGAGATCGCCAACAATAAGTATCAACAACTGCTTGCCCAATACATCAATGCCGAAAATGCAGTCGAGCTATATAGCATCCTCATCGGTCTGCTGACACACCAAACCTTATGTGGTGGAAAGCTTGAACCTGAGTATGTACGTTCCGTGGCAAGCAAATATTTAACCTAACCAGCCTTTCAACAAAAGAACATAGCTATACAGTATCAAAGG
Organism: Vibrio sp. ED004; assembly: GCF_023206395.1. Classification (NCBI taxonomy): domain Bacteria; kingdom Pseudomonadati; phylum Pseudomonadota; class Gammaproteobacteria; order Vibrionales; family Vibrionaceae; genus Vibrio; species Vibrio sp. ED004. The sequence continues at coordinate 1,904,382 of NZ_CP066150.1, forward strand.
CTTAGTTGCTTTAAGATGTTCAAATAAGATCGTTTACCCTCAAGCGGATCTAATCACCGCTTTACTAGAACGAACGTTCAGCATAAAATATTGAACATATGTTCAGATTAATGAAGTAGATGCTATGGCCAAGACCGCGAAGTTCGATAGACAAGACGTAGTAGATAAAGCAACGAACCTGTATTGGGAAAAGGGCTTTCACGCGACATCTATGCGTAACCTGCAAGATGTGATTGATATGCGTCCGGGTAGCATCTACGCGACGTTTGGCAGCAAAGAAGGTCTGTTTAAAGAGACGCTTGCTCGCTATACCGAACTTGGCATCCTCAACCTGAACCGCTTTCGCAGCGAGACAGACTCTCCAATCAAAGCACTCGAAAGCTTCGTCAAACGTGCTGTAGTCGAATCAAAACAGAGCTCGCCAAATGGCATGTGTATGCTGGCAAAAACGGTCGCAGAACTGACTGATGAGCACGCTGAGTTATTAGAAGAAGCGAAGAAATCACTGAAGATCATGGAAAGTGAATTCGCCAAGCTGATTACCGAAGCGCAAGAGCTAGGTGAGATAAGTAAAGAGCGTGAACCGACTCAACTTGCTCGACATGTTCAGGTACAAATCGCAGGCCTACGTACCTACGCGAAAACCTGTGACGACATCGATTTGCTTAACTCAATGGTTGAAGACGTATTTAAGTATCATCCTTTCTAAAAGCTGAGCTCATTTTGAAGCCATACAAAAAGACTCCACTGTTAGCCTAAAGCACTAGAGCGGAGAGCGCTAGAGCGGAGTCTTTTTAGTTTTGACCTAGTTAACTTTATAGATGATTAACTTTGCGGTCTAACGATTACACCTTTCTCATGATCAACGCCTGCGCATTAAGCATCGCCTCTTTGGTGCTGACATCTAACGTTTTGACGTTCGCAAAGCGCTCGACTTCTTTAATCGCCACATCGTGCGCGAAGATCACCAACCTCGCCCGTTCGATGTCTTTTGGTGTGATGCGATTACCAATCCCGTTAGCACCTTGTGTCTCGACTTTAATCCTAACTCCAAGATGATGCGCCGCTTTTTCCAGAGACTTAGCCGCTAGGAAAGTGTGAGCAACACCAGATGGACAAGAAGTGATCGCGAGTACGTCCGCTTGCCCTTCTTCTGTTACCGAACCACCTGCAAACTGGTTGGCACTCGCCTCACCTTCAACTACATTCTTTTTCAGCAGTATCACGATCAAAGCCGTGGTGAGAGCACCCGTCAGTGTGCCAATGATGTAGCCAATCTTGCCATCAACCACAGGCAGAACAATCCAGCCTCCCCATGGTGCATGGTTTACCACATGGAACATGAAACCAACCACGTTACCGACAATACCACCAGCTACAACTGCAGGTAGAACACGTGCAGGGTCGGCAGCAGCAAATGGAATCGCACCTTCACTGATGCCGATCATTCCCATGATGCCTGCTGCTTTGCCCGCTTCGCGTTCGTCTCGTTTAAACTTCTTCGGCGATATAAAAGTAGCCAGAGCCATGCCGAGTGGTGGCGTACAAATTGCTATCCCAACACCACCCATCAACCAAGGTTGGGTGTTTACCTGAGTTTGAGCAAACAACGTAGCGACCTTGTTGATTGGGCCGCCCATATCAAAGGCCGTCATCGCGCCTAAAATACTGCCGAGCACCATTTTTCCAGAACCTGCCATACCAGTGAGCATTTGGTTCATCTCAAGCATCACTTGAGCTATCGGAGAGCCAATCACCCACATCACGGCACCACAAGTTACAAAGGTGCCGACTAGCGGGTAGATGAAGATAGAGCTCAGCGAGATCATGCTGTCTGGCAGTTTGATCTTCTTAAGCAGATTCACCACAAAGCCAGCGAAGAAACCGACCACAATCGCACCGAGAAAGCCGGTGTTGTATTGATTCACTGCAACCCAAGAACCAATCATACCTGGCGCTAAACCCGGCTTGTCGGCCATTGAGTACGCGATGTAACCGCCGAGTACGGCGGTAAACAGCGTTAAGCCTGCGATGCCCATCTGTGCGATGTCTGCCAGAATACCGCTCTCTGGTACTGCGCCATGACCAGACATCATCACAGACAAAGACAACAACACACCGCCCGCAACCACGAATGGGATCATGTGCGAAGTGCCATATAACAGGTGTTCTTTAAGGCGATTGAGAGATTGTGCCCAAGGACTGATCGGCTCAACGTAAACTTCATGATGGTTAGAGGCGTAGCTATCGAAGGAATCTGAATTGGCTTCAAGAAACAGCTCTTGAGCTTCCTCAACCGACTCGACTGCCTTTAATTTTGTAACAAAGCCATCTTCGATCAATTTGGTCGAGATCTGAGCTAATACCTCGATATGGTGGTCGTCGTTGTTGTCTGGTGAAGCGAGCATAAAGAACACGTCGGACAGTTCACCGCCATCAGCACCATAATCAATACCCGTTCGACTGATGCCTACCGCCACAGCAGGTTTAGCAACCGCAGTACTTTTCGCATGTGGAATCGCAATACCATCATCAAAGCCCGTATTACCAATGGCCTCACGCTTCCAGATATCATCAAGGAATTCACTCTTATTGGAGAGCTTACCGGCACGATCGAGCAGTTCGACAAGCTCTTCAAATACCGCCTGTTTAGAGTCTGCTTGTAGTTCCAAGCAGATAATCTCGCGCTCGATAATGTTAGTGATATCCATGGTCTATTCTGCCTCGCCTGATTTCAGACTGAAGTAATTAGGTTCTTCCGACCTAAATTAAAATTTCGATGTTAATAAGATGAAAAGATTAACGGTGTGAAGACACTCAATATATAGGACGAAAGGTGCATTAACTGGATTATTGTAACCAAGAACTCAGAGTGTGACTTTCACCTTGGAATAAAAAACGCCAATCCATAAAATCCACAGAACCCATAACAATATCGCCCCTCCCCTATGCGAACTTTCCATACTGGTTTCCCATGCAAGGTAGCTTCTGTCTGAAAGGTAGCTTATGTAAGGTAACAGGGACGAGATTAAGCCGAGAATAATAATGAGAATTGTAGCGGTAACTGCGTGCCCTACAGGCATCGCACATACTTATATGGCAGCTGATGCTCTAAATAAAACAGCCCCTAAGTTCAACGTTTCAATCAAGGTTGAGACGCAAGGCGCTATGGGTATTGAAAACTTACTGACAGCCCAAGATATTACCCTCGCAGACAAAGTGTTGATCGTCTCTGATATAGACATCGAACAACCAGGCCGATTTGACCCAGCTAAAACCGTATTTGTTCCAATGGAAGAGGTGTTGTTGAGTGTCGATAAAGTCTTTATTAAGCACTGTCGAACTTAAACTTTTGATGAACGAATACCAGATCACCTTCTTCGTTAACGATCCTGCCGCGAACTCACATGTCGCGCAGCCGCTGACTCGCTTAGCGAAGAAGTTCAAAAGTACCATTCGCATTATCAACATCACTCAAAATCGAACAGCCGATCTCTCCAAATCCGTCGCAATGCTGCAAGTAGGTTTACTTCGTGGTGATTTATGTCAGATCACCGCGGTCGGTATTGATGCAGAACTGGCCTGTTTCGTTCTTAAAGATGTCATTGCCGAGCACTACGCCATGGTTGGGTCGCAAGTGAACCATGAGTTTTCAAACGATCTAATCCAGCGTATGCCTCAGATATGCCCACCTTGTGATATCAAATGGCACCACGCCAAGGCGCAAACTCAACTGACCAAATTTGAGTGCTTGAAAGGCCTCGCTCACCTTGTTTATCCAGAAGATCCAGATGAATTGATTCTGGCATTTATTAAACGAGAAGAACGCTCCTCTACATGTGTGTCACCAGGGATCGCTCTGCCCCATGTGATGTTTGAATCGACTCAAGATCTCTCGATTGCCGTTATTGTTAGTGACAACCCGATTGACTGGGCCTCACGTATTGGTGAAGTACACGTTGCTATCGCTTTGGTATTGCCAACCAAACCACTGCGTGAGCATATTGTGGCGGCGACCAACCTAACTAGGAACCTACTTCACGATCAGGTCAATGAGCGTTTGCAAAAGACCCGAAGCAGCGTCGACCTGCAGGCTCTGTTGATGTACATCTCGTCTCGCCTTATCTAATTTTTCCTTCTAATTCACCCCATCTAATTCAACTATTCTGGTTAAGCTCAAAGAATCCATTTATCTCCTGTTATGACACTTATCCAATCCTTCTATTGCTCATTTGCTCATTTGCTCATTTGCTCACAAAATAAAAAACGGCTGAGCATTAGAGCTCAACCGTTTTATGTTTAATTACTTGTGTAACTGGTTAGCGAACTTAGGCAGTTTTCTTCGCTTGTTTCGCATCCTCAACTGAGTCGTCTACGGCTTTCACTAACAGCAGACCAACGATGAACACGATACCGCCACACAGTACGAACATCATTCTTCCCCAGAATGGGTTCGGTAGAGCAAACATCGCCATCACGGCTACACCAGACACTGCGATCAGAGAACCCAGCATGTGACGTTGTTTGTTATCCAGTTTCTTCTGTGCTGTTGACTCAGAAACCAATGGTGTCGCTAAGTTGTTGAAGAAGGTATCGACATCTTTCTGACGAGACGCTTCCAGTGGTTTGTAGAACAGAGTCGAAAGAATGAAGAAGCCAGCAGTAAAGGTTAAGTGTGCAATCAGGCCTACTGCTACTTTTAAGTCAGACCATTCGCGGCCTGTTAGAGGCTCTAGGTTGAACCAGTTCTGTAGCATCTCAGCGGTAATCACGAAACCAACGATGTAAGACACAATCGCACCGACCACTAGCGTACCCCAACCTGCCCAGTCCGGAGTCTTCTTAAGGAAGAAGCCACAGAATGCTGGAATGGTCATTGGGAAGCCGATTAATGCACCCACGTACATCATTGTGTCGAACAGACTTAAGCCTTTTAGCGAGTTGATGAACAGCGCGATAAGGATGATGGCAAGACCGAAGAAAGTAGACATCAACTTAGACACAATCATCAGCTCTTTCTCTGTCGCGTTTGGACGAAGAATCGGTTGGTAGAAGTTGATTACAAAGATACCAGAGTTTCGGTTTAAGCCTGAGTCCATAGAAGACATAGTTGCCGCAAACATCGCTGCGATTAGAAGCCCCACCATACCCGCTGGCATGTATTGCTCTACGAAGTAAAGGTAAGCGAAGTCGCCTGCTTTAGAACCTGCATCTGGGTAATGTGCAGCAAGATCAATGCCTTGCCCTGCCACGAACCAAGGTGGCATGAACCAAATGATTGGACCGATTGTCATCAGAATACACGCCAACAGTGCCGCTTTCTTCGCGTTCTTAGAGTCTTTTGCCGCTAGGTAACGGTAAGAGTTCAACATGTTGTTGGTGATACTGAACTGCTTGAAGAAGATGAAGAATGCCCAGATTCCGAAGATGCTTACGTAGTTCAGGTTGTTACCAGAAACGAATGATGCACCTTCTTCTACAGGGAAGTCGTTAATGATCTCAGTAACGCCGCCACCTTGCACGATAGCAACAGCTGCACACGTTACGGTTACTGCCATGATGATAACCATCTGCATGAAGTCAGATGCGATAACCGCCCAAGAGCCGCCAGTCACCGACATGACTAATACTACAAGACCCGTCAGAATGATGGTTGTTGTCATATCAAAGCCAAAGATGCCCGATGCGATAATCGCCAAACCGTTGAGCCAGATCCCCGCAGAAACAATACTGTTCGGCATGCCAGACCAAGTAAATACTTGCTCGTTAAAGCTACCAAAACGCATACGAATCGCATCAATAGGAGTTACTACTCTCAATTGACGGAATTTCGGAGCGAAGTAAAGGTAGTTCATCAGGTAACCAAATGCGTTCGCTAGGAAGATAATGGCTACCGCCAAACCATCAGCATAAGCTTTACCTGCCGCACCAGTGAAGGTCCAAGCACTGAACTGAGTCATAAACGCAGTTGCGCCAACCATCCACCAAAGCATGTTACCGCCCCCGCGGAAATAGTCACTGGTTGTACTGGTGAACGTTCTAAACATCCAACCTATTGCGATAAGGAAAAGGAAATAAATTCCTACGATCAGAGTATTGAGTTCCATGTATAAGTCTTCTTTATGATGAATATCTGGAGAGCATATTATCTATAGAATTTTTAATTTGTAGTATTATAAGTCAAGGTTGTGATAGAGCGTATAAACCTGAATATTTGATTTCGAGGTATGAATTACTCGCTAATAAATAAAGAATAAGCCGACGCAAAGTAAACATTTAAAATCAACAACTTAAAAACACTTCAATCAATAAACCAGACGACAATAATGAGATTTTATCGTCTCGATAAGTGGTTTTTAATTTACTTAACATTCATTAAATGCATCGCGTTGATACATCAACTTTCACACGTTTAATTCAATTAATAGAGAGCAAAAAAATAATAAGCAACTCGCAAAACTAACCCTTAATATTATTAATTGGAGTTACTTAGTGAAACACGGTAAATAGAAAAACTAAGCTTAGGTATGAAGCGTAGGAATAAACGGAAGAGGAGAACACAAAGCAAATGGATCACCACAGCTCGGAGTCAGCAATGATGATCTAGTCATACAAATTTCGGTCGTATAAGATCTGGTCAGAAAAGGTAATTTGAAGGGATATTAGATTGAGCCACGATATTCAGTCGGCGTTCTTCCGGTGCGATTCTTAAATACTCGACAGAAGTAGTTCACATCCTTAAAGCCGCAACGTAATGCCACTTCATTGAGCTTGAAGTTGTACTTTTTGAGCATGAACTTGGCACGGTCGACTCGCACGCGGGTGATGTATTCTGCCAGTGTCATGTGACCTTGTTGACGGAACATTCGCGACAAGTGATTGGATGAAATGCTAAAGCGTGAGGCAATGCTGTCTCGGGTGATTTGGCGGTGGAAGTTCTCTTGAATGTAGATACAAATCCCCTGATACACATCCTGCACTCGGCTATGAGATTTCTCGACAGGCGCATCCAACATCGTCTTGCTGTATTGAAGCAGCGCTTGCAGTAGCAGTTCATCCATCGGCTGCTTGTTACTCTCTCTCGCAAGTGAGCTGAGCGCCTCTAGAATGTTATCAATCGCAAAACCCGAGCGAGTCTGAATACTGTGCTTTTGAATATCGTAGAAGCTCTCTTCCCCTTTGCGCTTGCTCACCAAGCTTAAACCAAGCTGACGACGACCAAACAACATACTCAACACCGAGCAATCAGTATCCCAATTCGGCTTATTCCAACAGTTAGGTGGGATGAAAATTGCATCTCCGGCTTTGGCAATAACGTTGGTGATCTTGCGATCATGACTCTCCATTTCATTAATATACTCTCCGTCTAGCACCAACTCTAAGCGTGGAAAGTTCACCTGATAACTGCACGCTGGAGGCGTATGAAAATCTCCAGCAAACCAGATGTTGTGAAACGGTTCTCGCTCATTTAATACAGAGGAGATTAGGTCATGAAATATCATTTTTAAAACTCTTATGGGCAGCAATAAGGCTACGGGAATAGATATACTCCTTAGTGAAACATAGTGCTATTGAGCAAAATCACAATTTGAGATCTAGGTTACAAAAATCCAGTTTTAGAAATAAATTTCCAGTACAGCAACTGATGAAGCACGTTATTTCCTGGATAACGAAATACGCCGAAGCCCTTATAAATAAAAGCCCCAAGGCATGATAGGTCTTGTCAACACAAGCCTAAAAACGACCACTCGACCGATCAAAATCACACTCCATTTATAACGCAACAATCATCCAGTAAATGCATTTTTTCTTCACTACAGAAGCTAAGCCATAGATTCCAAAATACCCCTAACAAAATAAAAATAGAGTAGGGGTTCATTATGATCACAACATTGATCAATCAAGATTTGATTAAGCTTTCGCTTAGCGCTGATTCAAAAGAAGACGTATTTAAAGAGCTGATAGACGTACTTTATGCGCAAGGTCGAATTTCAGACAAAGCACAGTTTCTTGCCGACATTAAGGCGCGTGAAGAACAAGGCAACACAGGGTTTGAAGAAGGCATCGCCCTGCCACATGCGAAAAGCGCTGCGGTGATCAAACCCGCGGTTGTTATCGGCGTCCATAAACAGGGCATCGAATACGGCGCCGATGACGGTCAGCCATCAAAACTGTTCTTCATGATTGCCTCTCCTGATGGCGGCGATAATCACCACATCGAAGTATTGGCAGAGCTTTCTTCAAAACTGATTGAAGAAGGCTTTATTGAAAGCTTTACGAATGCTCAATCTGAACAAGAAGCATTAGAACTGCTGCTTAGCAAACCTGAGCCTTCAGAAACGGAAACCAACGTTGAGAAACAAGGCTTCATCATTGGTGTGACAGGCTGCCCAGCTGGCGTTGCGCACACTTATTTGGCAGCTGAAGCGCTAGAGAAAGGCGCGGCGGCTCTTGGCTACGACATCAAGGTCGAAACTAACGGTTCTATTGGTGTTAAAAACAGCCCGACTCAAGAAGAGATCGAACGCGCCGACGCGATTGTCGTGGCTTGTGATAAACAGGTCGACATGGCTCGCTTTGCCGGAAAACGCGTCATCAGCACCAACGTAAAAGCACCAATCAAAGACGCACAAGGCTTGATTAAGCAAGCGCTCAACGCACCTAGTTACCAAGCTGAACAAACGCCGACCAACCAATCTGTTGCAGAAAAAGCCTCACAAGCACGTTCAGACCTTTACCGTTACTTGATGAATGGCGTATCTCACATGATCCCATTCGTCGTGACTGGCGGCCTATTGATAGCCCTTGCACTGGCGATTGGCGGCGAGCCAAGTGAATCTGGCATGGCGATTCCTGCTGGCAGCATGTGGAACCAAATCCTAGAAGTGGGCGTGGTTGCCTTCACATTGATGATCCCAATCTTGGCTGGCTACATTGCTTACGCGATTGCTGACCGCCCCGCTCTAACCCCAGGCTTGATTGGCGGTTGGATTGCGAACAACGGCTCTTTCTATGGTGCTGACGCAGGTACTGGCTTCATTGGCGCAATCATCGCAGGTCTATTAGTGGGTTACTTCGTTAAATGGATCACCTCGTTTAACTACCACAAATTCGTTCAACCGCTTGTGCCTATCATGATAGCTCCGATCACTGGCTCTTTGTTCATCGCAGGTCTGTTCATTTTTGTTATAGGCGCACCTATCGCTGGGCTGATGGATGCGCTTACTGCACTACTAACGAGCATGAGCACAGGCAACGTGGTTCTACTAGGCATCGTACTGGGTGGTATGGCTGGTTTCGATATGGGCGGCCCATTCAACAAGGTGGCATTCTTATTCTCGGTCGGCATGATTGCCAGCGGTCAAACTCAGTTCATGGGTGCAATGGCGTGTGCAATCCCTGTCGCTCCACTGGGTATGGCGATCGCAACCAGACTTGGTCGTAAGTTCGACCTGTTCGAATCTTCTGAAATTGAAGCGGGTAAAGCAGCAGGCGCGATGGGCTTAGTAGGTATCTCTGAAGGTGCGATTCCTTTCGCGGCTCAAGACCCTATGTCGGTTATCCCTGCCAACGTACTTGGTTCAATGACTGCAGCGGTTATGGCGTTCTCATTTGGCATCACCAACAGCGTTGCACACGGTGGTCCAGTGGTCGCTCTACTTGGCGCAATGAACTACCCAATGCTGGCGCTTCTGTGCATGGCATCAGGTGCGGGTGTAACTGCGGTTACTTGTATCGCGCTTAAAAATCTACGCAAAGCCAAGCTAACGACAGCTGCGGCTTAAGCCATTTCAATTCCAATGGCTTGAGCCCTTCGACTCTCCTTTTTTAGTAGCTGACACTTTAGTTGCAAATAGGCCGAATAGAGCTCAAGCCATGTTTCCCTTCACGGTGATTTCGATGTCTGATTTTTCTTTAGCGAACGACTCGTTCGTACAACGCTTTTTCTACCCTATGACCAACGTGATTCAGAACTACGCATGGGGTAGCCCTTCTTCGTTTAGCCAACTGTTTGGTATTGATAACCAGTCTGGTGAGCCGCAAGCGGAGATCTGGATGGGTGCTCACCCTAATGGTTGTTCGATGGTGACTGACAATGGGCAGCAGACCACGTTGTCGAACCTGATTTCTAAGAACCTAAACCTGTTTTTAAGTGAGAAAGTCGCGAGTCGTTTTGGCGAACTGCCGTACCTATTCAAGGTGTTAGCAGCAGAGAAAGCACTCTCTGTTCAAGTTCACCCAAACAAGCAACAAGCCGAATCTGGCTATGCTCTAGAAGAGCAGCAAGGCATTCCGATGACGGCTGGCAATCGCAACTACAAGGATCCTAATCATAAGCCTGAGCTAGTGTATGCATTAACCGACTACACCGCGATGAATGGCTTTAGGTCGATTAGCGAGATCCTTGAGCACTTCCATTACCTCGATATTCCAGAGCTGCATTCGATGGTCAACGATCTCGCGGGCGATCAAACGCCTAATGGATTAGCGAGCTTCTTCGCGAGCTTATTGTCGTTGCAAGGTGAACAAAAAGGCATGGCGCTGACCATGCTGCTGATGAAGGCGAAGCTTTCGAATACACCAGTGTTCCAGTTGATTTCAGAACTGGAAGATCAATACCCAGGTGATGTCGGCTTGTTCGCCCCGCTGCTATTGAACGTGATTACCCTAAAACCGGGGCAAGCCATGTATCTTGATGCCGAAACACCCCACGCTTACATCAAAGGCACGGGCTTAGAAATTATGGCGAACTCAGACAATGTGCTTCGCGCAGGATTAACGCCTAAGTATATGGACATTAATGAGCTGGTCTCTTGTACTCGATTTAATGAGAAGCCTGCAGATAGGTTGTTACTAAACCCGATAGAGCAAGGTGATGTGATGGAATACCAAATTCCAGTCGAAGATTTCAAGTTTTCTATCGTGCAAAATTCGCATCAGCGACAGATCACTACCGAAGGTGCCGAGATCCTATTGCCGCTCGACGAATCTATGGTGCTCACTCATCAATGTGGCGAAACCTGCGTGATAGAGAAAGGCCAGTCGGTTTTCATTCCCGCTTATGCTGAGAGCTACAAACTGGATTGTGCTGGACGTGTCGCGCGCGCTTACAGCTAGCTCCCTTAGAACTCAGTACAAAGTCTTACTGCCCTGCTCATGCGGGGCATTTTTGTTTCTGAGGGGGTCGCTCGGCGTGTCAAAAACCTAATCAAAAAACGCCATCGAATATGACCCATCTCACACTGCATTAATGATGCAAATCACACTTAGTTTTGCTGGATACAAATGTACAGTGAAGGGCTTTTATTTGCTATTTCGCGAATCGGGTTAATCCATTAATTTTAATTCAAGAACTTCAATAGTGAATGAGTTAATAAATGATCACACAGCTAACCAACGTCAACTTAATTAATAACAACCTTCAAGCAAATAATAAAAAAGAACTGTTTGAAGAATTGGCAGGCATGTTATTTAAGAACAACCGAATCAGTAATAAAGAAGCCTTCTTGGCAGACATCGAAATTCGTGAATCTCAAAGCATTACCTCAATGGACGGCATCGCTTACCCACACTCAAAAAGCAAGGCGGTAACTGAGCCTGCCATTGCCGTCGGTGTTAAGCGCGAAGGCATTGAGTATGGCGATGAAGATGGCATCAATCCAACCGTATTTTTTATGATTGCCTCACCCGATAACGGTGCTGACCATCATATTTATGTACTACAAGAACTATTTGGAAAATTCAGTGATGAATTTATTCAAGATATCCATAACGCAAAAGACGAACAACAAATCCTTAATATTTTAATTAATTCATAAGGCGTAGAAAATTATGAGCACCCTAACAACTCAAGCTACGAATACCAATAATAAAAACAGTAGTAGCGACTTTAAAAAAATCCTTAGTACCATGAAAGGTCACCTGCTGTTCGGAACCTCACACATGTTGCCTTTCATCGTAGCCGGTGGTGTTCTACTGGCTTTAGCGGTCATGGCATCAGGCAAAGGTGCGGTTCCAGCCGACGGTTTGCTGGCAGACATCTCTAACATCGGTATCAAAGGCCTTGTTCTTTTCCCACTCATTCTTGGCGGCTTTATTGGTTACTCCATTGCAGATAAACCAGCACTAGCGCCAGCAATGATCTCATCAGGCATCATGGCTGACATGGGCGGCGGCTTCCTTGGCTGTATCGTGGCTGGCTTTATCGCCGGTGGCGTGGTGTTCCAACTTAAGAAGATCCCGCTTTCTGCAAACATGACCGCGCTAGGTGCTTACTTCATCTACCCGCTTCTAGGCACGTTAATCTCTGCAGGTATCGTATTGTGGGGCATCGGTGAACCAATCAAACTGTTCATGTCTTCAATGAACGAGTTCCTAGCTTCAATGGCTGGCGCGTCTAAGATGGTTCTGGGCACAATCCTTGGCGGTATGACTGCGTTTGATATGGGCGGCCCTATCAACAAAGTGGCAACCCTATTCGCTCAAACTCAAGTAGACACGCAACCTTGGCTAATGGGTGGCGTAGGCATCGCGATTTGTACTCCACCTCTAGGTATGGCTCTGGCGACTTTCCTATTCAAAAACAAGTTCTCTAAACAAGAGCAAGAAGCAGGTAAAGCAGCAGCAATCATGGGCTCTATCGGTATATCTGAGGGTGCTATCCCATTCGCAGCGAATGACCCAATGCGCGTTCTTCCTTCAATCGTAGCCGGTGGTATCGTTGGTTGTGTGTTTGGCTTCATGACAGACGTTCTATTGCACGCACCATGGGGCGGTCTAATCACTGCGCCAGTATCAAGCAACATTCCAATGTACGTCGTCGGTATTGCACTTGGCTCGCTAACCACAGCCGTTATCGTTGGCTTCTGGAAACCAGTAGCGGTTGAAACCGAAGAAGACATGGTTGAAGCGCCAGTACAAGCTCAAACAGCTCCTGTAGCAGGCGAAGGCGAGTACGACATCGTAGCCGTAACATGTTGCCCTTCAGGTGTTGCACACACCTTCATGGCAGCGAAAGCACTAGAGAAAGCAGGCTTAGCAGCAGGCCTTAAGATTAAGGTAGAAACTCAAGGTCAAAACGGTATTCAGAACCGCATCACCGACCTAGATGTAGCAAACGCGAAACTGGTTATCTTGGCTCACGATATTCAAGTGAAAGACGCTCACCGCTTTGCCAATGCGAACGTGATTGAGTGTTCTACTAAGGAAGCGATGAAGAAAGCCGCAACACTGGTCGTCGCATAACCCAACTTCAAGTTAGCTCCTAACTCTAGAGCCCTACCCCCTAAGGGCTCTATTTTTCTCTTCTTTATGAGCTCGTTACATGCTCTTCAGTCCCCACTTCTCAGCGGTTTGCTTGAAGAAACCTTGCGTCTTTTTCAATTCAACCCAGTGGTTAATGTAGTTAATCCAAACCTGATCATCTTGTGGTAGTAGCATCGCAATTGGAGTTGGTTTACGTGGCTCTTTCACCGGAACTATCGCGAGTTGTTTAAACTTCTCTACTAAGGTTGCAGCCTCTACGTTTGAAGTCACAGAGACATCAGCGCGGCGAGCCAAAAGCTCTTGAAAATCCCGTGCTGGCGCTTCAATCACGATGTGTTGTGCCGATGGGAAGAAGTCCTTCACCATTTTTTCTTGTACTGTGCCGAGTGTGGCGGCAACTTTGATTTCTGCTTTGTCAAAGTCACTCCAATCGGAGAACTTCTCTAGGTCTTTCTTTTGAACAACAGGGACAAAAGCCAAATAGAAGTAGGGTTGGCTGTACCCAGCGACTTTTGCACGAGACATGTTGAGCGATGCGCTGCCAGTCACGTCGTATTTGTTGGCAGTGATGCCATTCACCAAGGTTTTCCAGTCTGTTGCGACGTATTCCACTTTAACGCCGAGGTCTTTAGCCAATTCAGTCGTGACATCGATATCAAAGCCGCGGTAGCTATTGGTCGCTGGATCCTTCATTGTCATTGGGTTCCAATCCCCCGTTGTACCAACGCGAAGAACTCCGGCATCCAGTATCTCCTGCAAACGACTTTGTGCATGTGCAATTTGTGTAAAAGCAAGTAAGCACATTCCTAATGCAATTAAGCTTTTCTTCATTTTATATTCCTTCAAAGAATGCTGATTTCTAAGTGATGAATGTAGATATTCTTCTTAATTATTAACCATTAAACAGATTTGGTTGTTAACATGGCAATAACAAATGGAGTTTTTGGGAGTAAATGTGAACTATCGTCACTTATCGCTAGTTTCTCTGCTGTTTCTGACAGGATGTTCAGACTACCAATGGGGATGGTATGTACTCGACCCGTCGACGGAGCAGGGGCGAACTAACATTCAGTTTTTGATAACTGGTTTTAGCGAGACTATTAAGGTTTCGTTGCTAAGCATGTTTTTTGCTATGGCTCTGGGTCTATTGGTCGCCTTTCCAGCGCTTTCCAATTCTCCAATACTCAAGGGGATTAATCGACTTTACGTAGAGGTGATGCGTTCTATCCCTGTGTTGGTGTTGCTATTGTGGGTGTATTACGGAATGCCGACATTACTCGATGTATCTTTGAACCACTTCTGGGCAGGGGTAATATCATTGACCATTGCCGAGAGCGCCTTTATGGCAGAAGTGTTCCGTGGGGGGATTCAAGCGATTAATCGTGGCCAACATGAAGCGGCCGAATCCTTGGGATTGACCTATTGGCAAAAAATGCGATTGGTTATCCTACCGCAGGCATTCCGTCAGATACTGCCGCCCTTGGGCAATCAGTTTGTTTATATCCTCAAGATGAGTTCTCTAGTGAGTGTGATTGGTTTGAGTGATTTAACAAGGCGAGCAAATGAGCTGGTGGTGAACGAATATTTACCTTTAGAGATCTATACGTTTCTGGTTTTGGAGTACCTTGTTCTTATTTTGGTCGTATCGCAAGCGGTTCGTTGGCTAGAAAAAAGGATTGCGATTCCGAGCCATTAAATGGTTCTAGCCCTCAAGAGCGTTTAGCTATCTCCAACAAAAAAGCCTCGAGCACAGTCCCGAGCTCCTGTTGATACTCCCCCCTAAGAAAAATCCCCACTCATATGAGCGGGGATTTCTTTATTTCGAATACTCGACACTTCAAGCTATTCAATCAGTGCATCTTCTGTCTCTAAATCAAACAGGTGACACTGGGAGGTATTGAAGTGAAGCACCGTCTCTTCGCCACTGTTTGCCGTGCGGTCAGCATCGAAAGGTACTCGAGCCACCAGCTTATCAGCACCCAATTTGAAGTATAGATACAGCTCGTTACCCATCGACTCAACCACATCAAGCCTGTGCGTTTGAGTATTTACCTCAGATAACGGTGCATCGTGATTAGCGAGTTGGATATGTTCAGGACGAACACCAAACCATACCCACTCACCCATATTTTCACGAGCGATTGTCTGCTTATCTTGTGGCAGCGTCCAACGAGTACCACTTTCAGAAACCACGTTCATCACACCGTCAATCTCATCCAACCTTACCTTGAGAAGATTCATCGCTGGCGAACCAATAAAGCCTGCGACAAACTTGTTTGCTGGGTATTGATAAAGATTCATTGGCGTATCGACCTGCATAATCTCGCCTTGATTCAACACACAGATGCGATCGCCAAGGGTCATGGCTTCCACCTGATCGTGTGTCACGTAGATCATGGTGGCGTTCTGCCCTTCTTGCTTCAGGTTATTGTGCAACTGAGCAATGCTGACTCGCGTTGAAACACGTAGCTTTGCATCCAAGTTGGACAAAGGCTCATCAAACAAAAACACATCTGGCTTACGTACCATCGCACGACCAAGCGCCACACGTTGCCTTTGACCACCGGACATTTCACCCGGCTTGTTATTCAACAGATGTTCGATATCGAGAGTCTTGGCTGCGTCTTCAATACGCTCATTGATTTCATGCTTTGGCAGTTTCTGTTGCTTAAGGCCAAAAGCCAAGTTTTCGTACACCGACATGTGCGGATAAAGCGCGTAGTTCTGAAATACCATCGAGATACAACGATCTTTAGGTGGCAATTCGTTTACACGTTTATCGCCAATGTAGACATCGCCTTCTGAGATATCTTCAAGGCCTGCGATCATACGAAGTGTGGTGGATTTTGCGCAACCAGACGGCCCAACAAACACCATGAACTCACCTTCGCGAATATTCAGATCGACACCGTGCACGGCCTTAAAACCATTTGGGTAGGTTTTTTCTACCCCTCTCAGTGTGACTTCAGCCATAACCTGTCCTTAAATCAATTCGTTAAATACTATCTTTGCAATCTACCGTTAAACGTTTTAGCCGCGTTCTTGCAGTTGATTGAGCTCAAAATGGGCGACTGATGCGATGACCAGATCCGCTACTGGCTCTAACTCACTGTGTTGTGCAGTCCCCGTCAGTACGCCAACATTGCTTGCACCTGCATTGCGGCCAAATTCCATATCCGAAACCGTGTCACCAAACATGATCACTTCATGTGGCTCAATACCGCATTGCTCACAGAAGGCATTGAGCAGTGCTGGCGCAGGTTTAGGTTCGATATCACCATCGGAATAACCAACATAATCGAACATCTCGCTCAAACCCGATTGCTCTAGCGTGTAGATCGTTGAGTCTTTGGTGTCTGCGGTCGCGATGCCTAAAATCATGCCTTGCTGCTTAAACAGACCGAGCTTTTCAGTCACACCCGGTAGGGCTTCAATCCAACTTGGGTTCTCTTCCACTTCGTCATTGAAAGCGGCTTTGGTCACCTTAGTGAACTCAGCGAGTGAGACATTAGGTTGCAGCATGTTGAACCACGCTGTGGCGGTATCTTCCACTGGATTTGAGGCTAATAGTCCATAGTTATCAACCACATCACCTTCAACACCGATGGCCAAGAGTAACTCAGCAGGTGTGACAGTTTGATTACCTTGATGCTGATCACTGTAAGATTTCACACGCTCACAGGCACCACGAGAAACGTTAAGCCACATCTTGTGGAACTCTAACAATGTGCCGTCTTTATCAAATAACATCGCCTTAAACTTCATCACGGCTCATTCGTTCCATTAGTTCTCCCCAAGTACGCACTAGGGGTTGGTTAAATTCTGGTTGTTTGCCGTCGAATACGGCGTTGATGCAGCCTTCAAACTCACGCTCGTCAGATGCAGATTGAGTGCTGTTGATTAATGCTGAAGAAAGCGCTCCGCGACGAATATCGACACGACACCAACGGTAGCCTTCATCAATATGGATACTTTGTAGTTCATCACTCAAAGCGATTCGATCAACAATCTCGCCATCCACCATGCACTCTGCGTAGTAAGGGTTTTCTGAATCAGAGACAGCGATACGATAAGTGAGTGCCTGCCCTTGAGAATCGTTGCCCGGTAGCAAATCACCTAAGTTGATATCAAACTTCAAGCCGCAACGTCGCTCTAAATACACCTGACCATTACGCAAACCAGACAAGATCCCTTCGCCACTCAAACCATGGCTGTAAACGAATGTTGATGGGTCACCGTAGATAGAAGGCTCGTCCGATTTAGGATTACGTTCATGGGGCTCAAGGTGTGAATCGCTGCCGCCAATCGCCGTAATACGCTGCCCACAATTCCACATTTCATTGAGAACCAATAACGCCTCTTCAGTCGCTTTTGGCGAGGTTGACCAAGTAGGGTCACAACACACTTCAAACGTAGACACTTGGCTGAGATCCACTTGATCGTAATGCCAGTGCCACGGCTTCATCATCGGGTGATTAATGCCAAGGGAACTGTGTCCACTTTTGGCTAAATCCAATCCCGCTTCCATGGTCGCTTGGCTGCTATGTTCAACGTCTCTAAGGTCCAAAGACTTAACTGGGCCATGCACATTGAAGTGCCCGAGATCGGTCGTGACTTCTAGCGCGGGTAGAAACAAACACTGGTTAGAAACAGGCAACTTAGGCTGGCAGATGTTGTGCTCTGTGAAGAAGAAAAAATCGAGCCCTTGTGATTCGACAATCCCTTTAGCCGCTGCCAAGGTATTGTGACCATCAGAAAGCTGAGTGTGGGCGTGTAAATCACCGCGATACCAGCGAGAATCAGAACTCAGCATGTAGCTGTAATCAAACTCGATATCGTGATCAACTGTGACCGTTGAGTTGAGTTCTAGCTCACTCTCAATTCCGTCATTCTTTGGCTCATCAGAGCAAAGGACATCGACTTGATACTGCATCGCACGCTCGGTACGAAACTCACCTTCAAGATTGTAAAGTTCTAAGAACCACTCGCCCGATGGAATCGCACGATCAATCGCGCCTAGGCCTGAGTTTTCCGGTTGGATAGTGAGTGACTTGTGCGTCTTTTCAAATAGCACTTTGCCACGAAATTCTTGGTTGGCATCGTAGGCTGCCGCGTATAAAAAACCTTTTTTCACCGTCGTACCAGTAATCGTTACGCTGTGAGAACCTGCTGGCACATCAAAGGGGATACGTACTCTGCCAAACGGCAGCTCACCTTGAAATTGGGTCATTGTCTTCACCAAATTCGTCCTAATTGAAGAACTGGGTTAAAAAGAGGCCCACCCGAATAGATGGGCCTTGATGCATGCAAAGATAGTTTTAATCACTTTACAGATTAAGAACGATTCGCTCGGTCTAGTGCACGTTGTGCTTTCTTAGCCGCTTGTTTTAGCGCTTTATCCGCAGGCACGTTTTGAATTTGAATCTGATCCGCAGCCACTTTAAGAGCATCCATGATCTTACCGTTGGTCGGGTCTAGGAAGTCTTTAGTGGCCGTGTTCGCTTGCTTCAGCGGGATCAGAGCTTGCGGGTTATCTTTAGTGAACGCTTGGTATTCTGGTACTTCAGAAACGCTATTACGCACTGGGATGTAACCCGTAAACATTGACCATGCCGCCGTATTTTTCGCGTTGGTGTAGAACTCAACAAACTCGAATGCACCTTTAGCCGCTGCTTCGTCTGTGCCTTTTGGCATCACGTAAACCAGCGCACCCGCTTGTGGTGCAGAAGGGTTTGAGCCCCAACCTGGTTGTGTGGTTGCCGAAAGCTTAGTGAAGTCCAAATCACCTTGGTCACCCGATGAACCGGTATAGCCAAGCGCGTTATCTTTCATTACGTCATCGATGGTTTTGTACCAGTATTCCCAACCTTGACCGCCGTAGTGAATACGCATGATTTGATCATCGTGGATCCACTTACGGAAGCTGTCCCACACTTCAACCCATTCAGCCGAATCGATTAACACTGTTTTGCCATCATCACTGATGATCTTCGCACCGTTAGAGAAAGCCGCATCAATCATGTTGTCTTGGCCCCACATTGGCTCCCAGCCGTAAAAGGTCACGTTGCCTTTGTCATCTCGTTGGGTAACTTTCTCCGCGACTTTAGCTACGCCTTGCCATGTGTTTAGGTCTTGCTCGGTAAAGCCGTTCTCTGCCAACACCTGCTTGTTGTAGTAGAACACTTGAGTTGTACCGTAAGCAGGTAGACCTATGATGGTGCCATCATCTGCGGTCACTTGGTCTTTAAACGCGCCAATGAAATCAGAGAAGTTGAACTCTTCATCCATGAACGGCGTTAGGTCACGGCTCAAACCACGCCCATGCATCGCTTCCGCACGACCTGAATCTAGCAGCACAAGTTCAGGTGCAGTTCTAGACGCTAAACCAGCTTGCAGCTTCTGGTAGGTTTCTGTGTAGTTACCTTGCAATGCTGGCTTCACCACATACTCATCTTGGCTCGCGTTGAACTCTTCGATGAGCTTAGTCATCATTTGCTGTGGCTTAGTACCACCGGAATACCAAAAGTTAACTTCGGTTGCGGCAAGAACACTGCTAGAGAACATAGACGCGCTTGCTGCGCCAGCACACACTAGTGCGAGAGTTTTTAGTTTCATTTCCGTTTACTCTTTTACGCCGTTATCGGCGATACCTGAAAGAATCGTCTTTTGACAAATGACGAATAGAATTAACAAAGGCAATACTGCAATGGTGCTCGCCGCCATGATTTGCGACCAGTTCAATCCATAGTTACCTTCGGCAATAAAGTAGTGACGAATCCCGGTCGCAATCAGGTTAAGTTCCTGAGTGGTGATAACCAAGCTAGGCCACATGTAGCTGTTGTAATTGGTAATAAAAGTGATGAGGAACAGTGTTGCGACTGCTGCTCGGCATTGCGGTAAGATGATTGCCCATAAAATTTTGAGCTCACCTGCACCATCAATTCGTGCAGCTTCAATCAGCGACGGATGCACCTTGATAAACACTTGGCGTAGATAGAACACACCGAAAACCGACGCCGCGTTCGACGCCACTAAGCCCATGTGCGAATCCAACAAACCCAGCCTTGCCAGGGTGATGTAAGACGGAATGTAAGTCACAGCGCCCGGCAGCATGTAACAGCCCATCACGATAAAATAGAGCACGGTTTTCGAGCGAAACTTCAGCTGCGTTAATGCGTATGCAAACATCGCCGAGTTCACAATCACCAACAAGGTAGTGAACAAAGCCACACTAAAACTGTTGAAGATGTACAAGCCAAACGGCGCGCTGTGAAAGGTTTCAACAAAGGTTTCCCAGCGAAACTGTTCTGGAATCAAATTCAACGGGCTAGCAAAGATTTCATCGTTGCTTTTCAGCGAACCAGACAGCATCCATAAGAACGGGAATACCATGATGGTTCCGCAGGTTGCCAAGAACAGGTGCTTAGTCAGTGCGATAAACGAACGGCGATCCACTGAGCTTTTCTTTGACGAAATCTCTGATTTGGTCGCTTTGGTTTGGGCTTTGACTTTAGATACAGCCGCTCTTTGATTTAAGACTTGGTTGGCATCCAATACTTGCGTGGTCATAATTCTGTCCTTTCAAAAATCGACTAGTAGTACACCCAGCGCTTGCCGATGTAGGTATTAATAAGTGCCAGCAATCCAGTAATCAGGAATATCACTAACGATGTCGCGGCCGCAGGTCCCATTTCGTAACGCTCAAACGCTTGTTGGTAGAACAAGTACAACAAGGTGCGTGTCTCACCGCCCGGCCCGCCTTGCGTTAGGATCTGGAACTGATCGAATGCCTGCATTGCCGTAATAATGTTGACCACCACCAAGAAGAATGTGGTTGGGGAAATCAGCGGCAACGTTATCTTCAAAAATCGCGTTAAGCTGCTACAACCATCAATCAAAGAAGCCTCATACAAAGACTCTGGAATCTTGTTGAGCGCACTGATGTAAAACAGCATCGTCCAGCCAATCGCCTGCCAAACCGTCACGATAATCACCGCAATTAAGGCTGTGTTTCCGTTCTCTAACCATGGAATCGCGCTAAACCCTGCTGACTCCAATAGGTGGTTTGCCAAGCCCGATTTGGTCTCGAATACCCAAGACCAAACAATCGACACTGCCACCGTTGGTGTAATCCAAGGCGAGAAGATAACCGCACGATAAAACTGGCTACCCTTGAAGTTTTTGTGCAACAACATGGCAAACACGAGACCAAGAATAATGGTGGGAATCACCACACCCACAGAGAACCAAAACGTATTGAGCATCGCTTGGATGAACTCGTAGTCCTCAACCATGTACTCGTAATTTTCTAAACCGACAAACGAATAATCTGGCGAGATGTAATCCCAATCGGTGAAGCTGATATAAATCGAATAACCAAATGGTACGAGCCAAAAAGTAAACAGTGGCACCAACAACGGTGAAGTAAATAGCAGTACCTTTAAGCGGTTTTTCATTGGTTCTGAGAAAGCACTCATGGTGACCTCGTCCTTATTTGTATGCGGTTAAATTAAGGGGTTTGTGTGACAGGTTAGTAAGAGCGCCCTTCATTTTTTTTTATGGCTACCCATTAGAAAATCTTTCTTCCAGTTCACCATCTTCCATCTGGTGATAAAGCCAATCACAAAAGAAATTCACCTTGGCACTGCGTCGGTGTTTAGTAATCAAATAGTGGGCAGATTCAGCAGGCATCGAGGATTCCGTCGCCAGAACAAGATCGTTTTTCTCTAACAACTCAGACACCGCAAGCGAACGTACCAACAGCACGCCAATCCCATGCTTAACCGCTTCTAGAGCGTGCAAAGAGTTACTCACTTCGAGCAGCACCTTCGGTAAGGTCATCTCGAATTGATTGTGACTCAACCATTGCAGCCAGTTCTCTCGGTAGCCTTTAACTTGCACGGTCGGCAGAGCAGAAAAATCATGCTTGGCCAAGGCATCTTGATATTGGTTTTTAAATTCTGGACTGCACACCAACTGCCAATGTTCTTGAAACAGTCGCTCACTATGAGTGTCTTCGCTTTCGACCTTGCCGTTGGTCAGCTCGATATCGACATTCTGACAAGGGTTGGTAGATGGCCAGTCCACCAGCTGAATATCGAGCCTGATAAAAGGGTATTTTTGATAAAAAGATGGCAGGCGAGGTAGCAGCCAGTTATGGCAAAAGGTGTGATTAACGCGCAGGCTCAACACGTCGGTTTCTTTTTCCCCGAACAGGATTTGAGTCTGTAGTTTCAGGTGTGCTAATGAACCCGCAACAATCGGTTGATAATGCTGGGCAGCCGACGTCAGCTTTACGCCTTTGGAGCTGCGTTCAAACAGTGTGGTATCGAGAAAGGTTTCTAAACTTTTAAGCTGCTGACTCACCGCAGCTTGCGTAACGCAAAGCTCTCGGGCAGCCGCGCCAATAGAGCCGAGGCGGGCAACAGCTTCGAACGCAACAAGGGCACGTAGAGGGGGTAACATGGCTTCACCTGATTGAAATAAAAGTGAAAAATACTTCAGTCAGGTTTCAGTTTTTTGCGCTTACCGTTACAGATTAATGACGAAGGGACGTTGATCAGATATTTATGATCAACGTCCCTTTTCTCTATTTCATATTTTTAGCGGTGTGTCGTCGCGTGAATCAAACGCAATTACTCTTTGATGTAGAGATCCTTAGAGTAGATACGCCCTTCTACATTGTTCTTCGCAAAACCACCAACACTTGGTCGTACTAGGCGAGCCTGCATATAGTAGTAAATTGGCGCGATCGGCATATCTTCTGCCAGTAACTGTTCGGCTTGGTCATAGAAACCTTGGCGATCTTGTTCACTGGTAGCAGCTAAGGCGCTGTCCATTGCTGCGTCATACTTGTCATTGCTGTAGCGAGCAAAGTTACCCGAAGAACCAGAACGTAACAGGCTCAAGAAGGTTGATGCTTCGTTGTAATCCCCACACCAAGAGGCGCGCATTACATCGAAATCACCTTGGCGACGTGACACCAAGTAAGACTTCCACTCTTGGTTTTCTAGTTCGACTTGTGCGCCCAAGTTGCCCTTCAACATTGACGCAATCGCCACTGCAATCGACTTGTTCGATTCACTGGTGTTGTAAAGCAATTTGAAATCTAGTGGGTTAGACGCATCGTAGCCCGCTTCTTTCAGTAGCTCTTTAGCTTTTTGGTCACGTTCTTTCTGAGTCCAAGTACTGTACTCAGGTTGTGTCGCATCAAAACCAGCTGTGTACTCATGTGCAAAGGTATAAGCTGGTAAGTTGCCCACCTGAGTCACACCATTGGTGATAACGTCACGCATCATAGAATAAGAGACGGCTTTACGTACTCGCGCATCATCAAAAGGTGGTCGCGTAGTATTGAATGCGTAGTAGTAAGTACACAGCAAAGGCACTGTGGTAAACGCATCTTGGTATTTACTTTTAAGTTGCTGCGCCATATGTGTCGGCACGTCCGAAGTAATATCAACCTCGCCCACGGCATAACGGTTGATCGAGGCATTCTGATTCTCAAACGGAATATAAGTCACCTCGGTTAAGTGCGTGTTTGAACTGTCCCAATAGTTAGGATTCTTCTTCAGCTCAATGCGCTCGTTCACCACCCACTCGTCTAGTACGAATGCGCCATTACCGACAAATTGCTTAGGGTCGCTCCACGGCTTGTCGCTACTTTCTGAGGCTACTTTGTACACTGGCATCATGGAGGTGTGGCCCGTCATCGCCACAAAGTAAGGCACTTTACTATCGAGTTCGAACTTCACCGTGTGTTTATCAACAGCCGAAACACCTAGTTCTTCAATCAGCTTCTTACCTTCTGCCACATCAGCAATATTGTTGATTTGGGTGAGCTTGAGATACCAAACATTCGGAGATGCCGTTTTAGGGTCGACCGCGCGTCTTATCGCATATACGAAATCATCGGCCGTCACCGGATCACCATTCGACCATTTCGCGTCTTTACGCAGGTGGAATACAAAGGTCTGGTTGTCTTCTGTTTCCCAAGACTGTGCAACACCCGGAGTGATATTGCCATCGCGATCTTGAATCACTAAACCTTCAAATAGGTCACGTAGAATGTGCATTTCTGGCAGGCCTTCCGCCTTTGCTGGGTCAAGAGTCGCCGCTTCTGCATCATTCGCGCGCACTAAGTGTTGTTCTTTCGCCAGCGAAGTTCCGGCAGGCAATGTGTCAGCAACGGCAGTTACTGAGATAAAAGGGGTCAATAGAGATGAAATGAGTAAAGCCGTTGAATGTTTCTTAAAATCCATATGTTTTTGCTCTCCTAGCCTATCTTTGAAGCAAGTAATAAAATTAACAATGCGACTGTTGACGAGTTTTAACGCTTTAGTTTATTTAAGTAGGTTTGTGTAATCGTTAATACTTGATAGTACTTGATCAATCAGGAGATAAAGGTGAGTTTAATTCCAAGAACGGAAAGAGCTGCATTTTCAATAAAGCCGCTACCATATGGAAAGTCGGTATTGGGCGCACCCTTGCTCTATTTCCCCGCGCAAGTAGAAAGCGAATCTCGCGGGCTGATTTTAACAGGTACACACGGCGATGAAACCGCCTCTATCGCAGGTTTGTCATGCGCGCTAAGAAGCTTGCCAGCAGCTAACTTGCGACACGATGTGATTCTGTCGATGAACCCAGATGGTAATCAGTTAGGTACCCGTGCCAACGCCAATCAAGTTGATTTAAACCGAGCCTTTCCAACTCAAAACTGGACAGAAAGCGGCACCGTTTATCGCTGGAGTTCTCACACACCAGTCAGAGATGTAAAAGTAAAAACTGGGCAAGCCGACCAACTTGAACCGGAAGTGCAGTCGCTCATCAACTTCATTGAACAGCGCAAGCCTCAATTCGTCATCTCTTTCCACGAACCACTCGCCATGGTCGACGACCCAACCCAATCGGAACTCGCCACTTGGTTAGGCAAACAGTTCAACCTACCGCTCGTCGAGGACGTCGATTACGAAACCCCAGGCTCATTCGGCACATGGTGCCAAGAAAGAAACTTGCTATGTATTACCGTGGAGCTACCGCCCGTTTCTGCAGATCTGACTATCGAACAGTATTTAGATGCGTTTGTGGCTGTGTTGGGGTGTGAGGAAGTTAGCGCAACTCATTTTTGGACATAAACGATTTAGCGCTAATAAAGTTAAAGATTAGAAAAGGTATCCTGCTTTGCTTTACGTTCGTCAATACATGTGTACTAAATAGATAACAATTATTTTATAATACGTTTTTTTCACTTAGGACATAAATAGATGTGGTGGTACACCATTTTAAATAAAATAGGACTAAAATTGTTAATAATCCTGGCGTTTTTTGCTATGTTTGCAATATCTACAGAACCATTAATTATTGATAACAACCTTTTGATCATGATGTTTTCTTGGGGTTTTTCTGGACAAAGTATAATTCATAACCTGTCCCTAGGGATAATAGTTAGCTGGATTTTTTATTTTTTTGTTGTACATATACCAGAAAAGAAAAGGTAACGAGATCTTACCCCGTTTATAAGTGATAAGATTTTCAAAATAACCAGAGAGATTGCCTCTGTTGTTGCTGAAACCGCAAAGTTTGCAGATACTGATAAGTTGCTTTCTACTTTATCAAAAGAAGATTTTCAATTAATTTTCGATAAAATCCCTGCAAGCTCGATAGGTAGGATCTGCTCTTCCGCATCGAAACCTTTAGATGTTGAATCCTTAGATATGTATATACTTAACTCAATAAATAGAGTGCGCGATAATATTGACGAACTTTTTACCTATATCACCTTTATTGATAGCAATATATTAAGAGAAATTAACGATTTACGACACTCTAGGGTTCCATTACATCCTTTTGAAATAAAGATTTTTACGAATGCTATTCGTAAAGGCAAAGGAAAAAAAAGTTACAACTCACTTGGGCATACAATATATTTTTATATCAGAAATGCATTACTTTACAAAGGTTGAATAAAACTGTATACAATCATGAATACACATCAAATTTGGACGCATTAAAACTAGGAAGTAATATTTATTGTGAGGGTGAAATTATTGAAAACTTTAAGAAAAATTTTCAAGAAGGAAACGTATCTTTTGTAAACAACAAAATTCAGGTTGAAACTGAAGTTGATGGTAGTACTGTTCTCTTTTTATTTGATGAGGAGTATAATTATTATGATTTGGTTACATTGACACAATGTATTAAGAAGAGTAATGAAGATCTTATCAAATTAAATGAACAATATAAGAATACAGAAGTTAGATCTATAAGATTTAAATCACCTTACGGATTATCGCTTAATTAATAAAATACAGCAATAAGTACAAGCCTAACGAATCCCCTCATATTTTCCCTAGTCCGGCATTGTGTGAGTCTTTGATATCGCCGATGATTTCGTACCTCTCTTCCTAGACGGGATATGGATAGAACTCGGCGGTGTTTAATGTTGTTGGCTTGGAAGTAAAAATGCCCCTTGGCTTGCACTGCAATGAGGCCATTTCACCACATCAAGATTTCAGCGAGCAACGCAATAAGAAGCAGGATATCCAATCGCTTAATACAACGAGTTCTGTTGTGACGAAGTGCGAACCCATAGGCGGTACTCTTTAGATCGCGGAAGACTTCTTCTATTTGCATGTGCTTGGCGTACAGGTTGGTAGTTTGTACTTCATTTAAAATATGGCGACTCTTCAACACATTACTGGTAATCCGAAAAGCTTGTCAGCGACTTTGCTAAATTAGTAAACCATCAATAACCACAGGTATGATAACTCACTTATTAGATTGTCCAGTATAACTGGAGCAGATCAGTTCTCGGAGTAATCTCATAATGGACATCGGTGCCCGTTTTTTGCTGGATGCACTGAACCCTTTCATAGATAACTCCTTGCGAAGAAACATCGTAAACGTGTAGTTTTAGCAAGTCACTCGCTCTTAACTTGCTATCTATAGCCAGGTTCAATAGCGCGAGCTGCATAAAATCGTTTTCAATCTCCAGCCTAGTTCTGATTCGCTAGATTTCTTCAAGTTTGAATGGTCTTTTGATGCCACTGCATTTTCCAGAAGATAGCTTTCTCATGATGACCTCCTCCCAATAT
Source organism: Vibrio sp. ED004 (assembly GCF_023206395.1). Classification (NCBI taxonomy): domain Bacteria; kingdom Pseudomonadati; phylum Pseudomonadota; class Gammaproteobacteria; order Vibrionales; family Vibrionaceae; genus Vibrio; species Vibrio sp. ED004. The sequence continues at coordinate 1,931,741 of NZ_CP066150.1, forward strand.
TGTTGGTCAACATGAAGTTTGGCAGTCAAATTTAGTTGACCACTACAGGGAGAGCCGAAACGTCGCTGGACAGGAACGAGTTCGATGGCAACTTCCTGTTCATTACTTTTTAAACACTAACAGGTACAGTGGCGGAGCTTTTAAGCCTAGCAATCCAAAACCCAAAAACAATAAATGCAAAAAACAAAATATGTAACCATAATTTTGGCCCAACATCAGTATTGATTGCTGATAAAGAACTGAGTGAAGGAAATTTTTCTGTTGTCACTAGTTTTACAACAAATTCATTGGCTGGTGTTGCAATAAGTGTTGTCATCCAACCTAAGACCGCTATTTGTATAGCGCTAACAGTAAAAGATGAGTTGAAAATGAAAATAAGATTTGAAAGTGCTGCATAAGAAACAGAAACACCAATATGTACAAGCCACGATAACAAAAGTGCACTCGTTTTGTTGTAGCCACCAAATTCAACATAGGCAGCAGCATGTCGTGAAGTAAGTGTCGACATACCAAAAAGTGGTTGGATTAGTATGAAGGCGATGCTTGCGACAAGGGCAACAATTAATGTAGTAACAATACTATTTTTATTCATATTCTTTAACTCAAATTAAATTAACTTTGATAGAAAAAGTTGAGTACAAAACAACTTAATCTTCAAATATACAAACTGAACGACCGTTCAAATTCACTATTGAACCTAGCATTAACAAGAGGTGTGTGCAAGATTTTGTTCATTTGGTCTGAACAGAAATTGTCAATGACAAACTTTGGGGTACAAACGAGTCAAACAAGCTTGAAGCTACAGTTATCACGTAAAAATAGAAAACTGAGAATAATGTTTGCTGTCGGAAAGCCGCTTTGTAAAGCTTCCAACCCTGCTGGTTACCTGTCAATTTCACCGTGAAATTCGACAATGAAAAGCGACTTAAACACTTGTTTTGTAATGATTAATTGCAGGGCAGGTGCGAAAGTTATCTTTTTTTTAGAAAACGCATTCCGAACTGAAGGCGGTCAATACCAGCCACTATTGACCGCTGGTCGCTCGTAATAGAGCTACTTTTTGTAGTTATGGTCGTTTCTTGTTTTAGAAAAGCTAAGCTAGATTCTTTAGACTTACCACATAAGTGTATGGTTTATAAATACTTTAACGGAAAGATAAGTTCATTTCGCAGGTTGCGTTTCGCACACTGCGAAATGAGCGTCCAACTTGATGTATGGAATCCACTCCCTCTCTGCCAATCTACACTTAGCAGAGTACCGTTATAACGAGGGTTCCAATATGTTGACTAAAAATATTATCGTTATCGACTTAGCAAAAAATGTTCTGCAAGCCTGCCATATCAGTGTTCATGGTGAGTTACTGTCTAACAAGCCTCTGAGCCGTCAAAAAATGAAAGAGTTTCTGGCAAAGGCTAAGCCTTCAATTGTTGCTATGGAAGGTTGTTGCGGCTGCCACTACTGGGAACAATTAGCTGAAAGCCTTGGACACGAAGTTAGGGTCATCAACCCTAAGAAAGTGAAAGGATATTTGGAAGGTCATAAAACTGATCACAATGATGCTCTTGCCATCACCAACGCTGCTATTCACATCGGTATCAAATACAGTCAACCAAAATCACTTGAACAGCAATCTATGCAATCTTTAGAAAGCAGTCGCCGTTTCTTATCACGCAGTGTTGTTTCATTAGGGCTTCACATTAGAGGAACGATTTTGAGTTACGGGATAGCAAATCCTAGAGGTGAAAAAGGCTTAAAGGCGTCGGTTCAAACTGTGCTTGATGGAGACACATCAATACCAACAAATGTCGTATCCGTTCTGTCTATGTTATGGGAGCAATATAATGAACTGAAGGCAAAACTCATAGCGTTCGAAAAAGAGAAAAATGCTTTAACCCGCCAGATAGAACCGTGCCAACGACTAATGGACATTGAAGGTGTTGGTGAAACAATTGCTACGATGCTCTATATAACTCTTGGTGATGGAAAGCAGTTCAAGAATGGAAGACAAGCTTCAGCATTTGTTGGTCTTACACCCAAACAACACAGTTCAGGTGGCAAAGTTTTTATGGTTGGGATCGATAAATCCGGTGGTGTAAAGGAGCTACGTTCGCTTCTTTATCTTGGTGCAATATCTTATGTTGGACGGCTACCTGAAAAACCGAAGACTCAGAAGGATGCATGGTTGAGGAGTATCATAGATCGTATCGGTTTCAAGAAGGCCTGCATTGCACTGGCTAACAAGGTGGTACGGACTGCGTGGGCAATGCTTCGGTATGAGACTGAATACAAACCAGTTTTACTCACCGATTAATCACTAATAAATTGTGATATTTCACAAAATGATGAAGCATAAAAGGTAAGACCAACCTACTGAAAACCTGACCTTTCCGTCATGCTTTCCAAGCTGCTAACTCGATGAGGACAGTAGGTGCGCAAAACATCAAAGGCTAGAGGGTAGCTCCTTCAATAAGAAGCCGAATATACGACCGCATCTTAACTTTCATTGCAAAAATCACTTTGTAAATACGTGGATTCCATATACGAAAAGGGGCAAAAACGAGCTAGAGCCCCTAATGACTCACCGAGTTCGAAAATAGGTTGATAATCACCACACCAGCCAAGACAGAGCTGCGACCAGCACGATCCCTGCCCCACACCAAATCGCATACGCCACCCCCAAAGACATGGTTTGCACTGTTAAAGACAACAGATAAAAGGCACAGCCGTAGCTAGCCAATACTGCGACAGAAGCCGGTAAATAAGTAAACTGCTGCGTTTTAGGTAATAGAGAAGTTGCGACAACTTCAAGCACGATGGCGAGTGACAGCATCACTGGCGGTGGGAGAGATAAAAACATGTTTAGGGTCCACAACATTAAATTCGGCGGCTAGAATATTGTAGTTTTGTGTCAATTCATGTGTTTTTCAGTAAGTAATTATTATGACATACCCCAAGAGAGCTTAACCAGAAAGTCAATAAATAAGTCCCGGCCCACTCATTCACTTAAAAACAAAAGAACCCGCTAACTCATGGCTAACAGGCTCTTTTTTAATCGAGAAATCAAGACACTTAGTCTTTAAAAAAGCAAAGCTGCAACGCTTAGTTTACTGTCGTAGAGCCTCTAAGAATATCGCGCTTCACTTCACCTTTCAGATCGGTCAGTGTTTGCTGGTCGATATCAATCAAGAAGTGGTCACTCGCTTGGCCTGTTGCGAATTTTTCAAGAATGACAAACAAGCTACCAAAACGAGAGCGGAATACCTCTCCCACGGTATATTGGCCAAGGTCACCCAGTTCAGAATCCACCGTACCATCAAATTCTGAAAGCTCTCGGCTTAGCAACTCGTATTGGCGAAGTTGTGTTTCACCGATATCACGGAATGCCAGTTCGTCTGCATTACGTAGTCGGTAGAAATCTGTCGCTAGTAGCTCACCGCTCCACTCTGCAAAATCAGCTAATTCTAGTCCTTCTAAAGAAGCCAGCTTTTGAGCAACAACCTTAGCTGTCTCCCAATCTCGTTGAAACTGTTCGTAATCATCCACACCATTTTCAACGCAAGCCCCTACGTCGTAGCCGAGTTCATTCGCTAGCTGACAAACCGTGAAGTTGGTTTTTAGCTGAGACATGATCATCATCTCTTCACCGTTCATTTCCATGATCATTGCGCGCATCTCTAGCGGCCAGTCACCCGGAAGGAAACGCAGACGCGTTAGTTCACGGATGTGCCAATCAGTCAGTTCGTAGTAGTTTTCTGAATCCAAAATGTCTTTGTTCCAGATTTTCGCTTGTGCTTCTGGGTCTCCGGCTGCAGCTTGAGTAAGGTACTCATGCTCTTCTTCATAGTGACTGAATAACTCGTTGTAACGTGCCACTTGGTCGATAATTACTGTCTCAACTTCGATCTGATTATCTGGGCGAATATTTAAGAGCTTATATGCAGGAACATAACCCGCTAGCGATGGTGCTTGGATATTAAAAAGGGTGTGCTGAACGCCATCAATATTGAAGCTCTTCTTACCTGTATCGTTAAAGTGCATGTGACCGCCAACGTGGATATTTAAGCCAGTCGCTGCCAATGCGCGGCTGGTATTGTCGTCAGGCTCACGTGCAAGTTGGTGGCTACCTTCACCAAACAAGTCTTCAATCTCTTCAGAAGCGCCGTTATAGAAATCGGTCATCGGGAAGTGCGAGAAGGAAACCAGCGTCTTGTTCTGCTCTTTCGCCGCCTTTACCACATCAGAGATCCAATCGATCACATGCTCTTTGTGAGTCAGCATCATGTTGTAACCAGCGTTGCTTGAACCGTCAAACGTACCACCATCGACAGAATTATCAGACGAGTTTTCTTTCGGGCGATAAACGTTCGCGTCAATCGCCAACAACCAAAGTCCTTTCACTGGCTCTACTAAGTAACTGGTATCCGGCACTTCAGAACAGCTTGTGTAACCATTTTCTTTGTAACTGCCACCTGTGCCTTCGTAACAGATCTCATACATGCGTTTATCAAAGGCCGCTTCTTGTTTCGCTAAATCATAGCTGTAATTAGTTCGAGCTTGGTCGGTGCTGTAAGGGGTTTCAAAGTAGAGGTAATCTTGTTGAGGGTAGAAGCCGTGAGTACCAAGGATACTCATGATCTCTTCATAGCCCCACTCGCGTACTTCTTCAGTACAAATCGTGTCTAGGCTGTCACCTTGGCCTGAAATAGTTGTCCATTCATCGTCATAACCAACACACTCTTCTTTACCAAGGCTGAAGATGCGTTGCTCTTTACCACCTTCTCCTAGGTAATCAGATTTACCTGCGGGAATTGTAAATGGACGCACTGGATCGTGGTTACCAGGTGCTGCGAAAAATTCAAGACCGTGTGTATCACGGTAATGGTCAAAAATACTAACCAAACCACGCATATGGACTGGCTGCCCGTCATCACTAAAGTCACCCGGCAAGGCCACATACTTCACACCACGCGCAACCACATCATCAAGTGCCGCTATCATCGCAAAGTAGTTTTCATTGAAAAGACGGGTAGAGTTCATTTGAGATTCCATCGTTCGAATTGTCGCATACTCTCGACTATCCGAGTTGTAGAGTCCTGCGAACGAACCGTCTTCAAATTTACCGTAAACATCATGGAAGTGGATATCTGGCATGAATGCGACTTGTACTGCGCTCTCTAGATTACCGTTGTCATCACCTGGTGAACTATCACTTGGCGAATTCGAATTGCAACCAACCAGCGTGGCGGCTATCAAGCCTGACAGTACGGTCAATGTACTCTTTTTCATTTTCTCTTTCCAAAAGTTAGAACTCAAAATTTGGCGAGGAGATTAGATGAGAAAAATGACACTATTGTTTCTGATATCTTACAAAACGTCGCACGACGAACGCTTATGCGACATTGCTTCAATCATTAAAATTCAATCAGTTAGCCAACATCACAACCATCAATAATTTGATCATACAAATCACATGTAAGTATACAAACCATCACACATCGAGTTTGAGAACATCAATGGTAGCAATGCATCCAAGCGGTTCAAGAGTGACACTCCTTTCCTAAAAGTGGCTTATTGGTCTTAAGGTTTACGACCATTAAGTCGGGCAGGCTCTCAATGCTAACTATCACATATATGTAATAATCATTTTCCATTTAGGGGGATTATCAAATCATAGAGTCACACCTATACTAGCTCCAACAAAACGAGAGAGCGGAAACAAACTTGCTCAACTACGCTTAATACGTTGAGCATATTGAGAATCAAAAAGTCCGCTGTAATGACATAAATAGGAAACATCCAATGACTATCGAAATCAAACCTGGTCAAACTCATATCCAATCTAAAGCTATGGTCGCTTGGAAAGCGGGTGAGCCTCTAAAACGTGAAACTGTTGACGTTGAACTGCCAAAAGCAGGTGAAGTTCTTGTTCGTATCGTAGCGACTGGTGTTTGTCACACTGACGCATTCACACTGTCAGGTGACGATCCAGAAGGTATCTTCCCTTCTATCCTTGGTCACGAAGGTGGCGGTATCGTTGAGATGATCGGCGAAGGTGTTACCAGTGTTGAAGTTGGCGACCACGTTATCCCACTTTACACAGCAGAGTGTGGCGAATGTAAGTTCTGTAAATCTGGTAAAACTAACCTGTGCCAAGCGGTTCGTGAAACGCAAGGTAAAGGCCTAATGCCAGACGGTACAAGCCGCTTCTCTATCAATGGTGAGCCAATCTTCCACTACATGGGTTGTTCTACTTTCTCTGAGTACACAGTACTTCCAGAAATCTCACTAGCGAAAGTAAATAAAGAAGCACCACTTGAAGAAGTTTGTCTTCTAGGTTGTGGTGTGACTACAGGTATGGGCGCGGTACTGAACACAGCTAAAGTTGAAAAAGGCGACAACGTTGCTGTATTCGGCTTAGGTGGTATCGGTCTTTCTGCAATCATTGGTGCTCGTATGGCTGGTGCTGACCGCATCATCGGTGTTGATATCAACGAGAGCAAATTCGAGCTAGCTAAACAGCTTGGCGCGACTGACTGCATCAACCCAATGAAATTCGACAAACCGATCCAAGACGTTATCGTTGAGATGACAGACGGTGGTGTTGAGTACTCTTTCGAGTGTATCGGTAACGTAAACGTGATGCGTCAAGCTCTTGAGTGCTGTCACAAAGGTTGGGGCGAATCGGTAATCATTGGTGTTGCGGGTGCAGGCCAAGAGATCGCAACTCGTCCATTCCAACTAGTAACTGGTCGTGTATGGCGTGGTTCTGCTTTCGGTGGTGTTAAAGGCCGCTCTGAGCTTCCAGAAATCGTAAACCGTTACATGGCGGGTGAGTTTGGTCTTCAAGAGTTCATTACTCACACAATGAGCCTTGATGAAGTAAACGACGCATTCGACCTAATGCACAAAGGTGAATCTATCCGTACTGTTCTACACATGGACAGATAATTCTCCTTGGTCTCGATATTTAGGTGTCGAGACCACAGTTCTGACTTAAACATCAGAGCGAAACTGTCTTCACCACCTCCTGCCCGGTGGGTGGTGAAACTTTAAGTGATATAGACAAATTTACTCCCAAACCATCAACCTAACGGAGCACAATAGATGACAATCGAAAACATTAGCCAAGCAAAGGTTGCTGGTGGTTGGCACAAACAATACACCCACTTTTCTGCAACGCTTGACTGCAACATGCGTTTTGCGATTTTCTTGCCACCGAATGCAAGCAAAGAAAACCCAGTTCCTGTTTTATATTGGTTATCAGGCTTAACCTGTACCGATGAAAACTTCATGCAAAAAGCCGGCGCATTCAAAGCCGCAGCTGAGCAAGGCATTGCCATTGTTGCCCCAGACACGAGCCCTCGTGGCGAAGGTGTTGCCGACGATGAAAACTACGATTTAGGCCAAGGCGCAGGCTTCTACGTGAATGCCTCTCAAGCACCATGGGACAGCCATTACCACATGTATGATTACGTGGTGACAGAGCTCCCAGCGCTAATTGAGTCTTTCTTCCCTGTGACATCTGTAAAATCAATTTCGGGTCACAGCATGGGCGGACACGGTGCCTTAACAATTGGCATCAAGAACGAAGATAACTACCGTTCTATCTCTGCATTCAGCCCAATCACGAACCCAATGCAATGCCCTTGGGGACAAAAAGCCTTCAACCAATACCTAGGCTTAGATATTGAAGAATGGAAACAATACGACGCTTCTGAGCTTCTAAAAAGCCAAGGCACTAAACTGCCAATGTTGGTAGACCAAGGCGAAGCCGATAACTTCCTAATTGAGCAGTTAAAGCCTGAACAATTAGTCGAAGCCGCTAAGGTAACCAATGCCGATTTAGAGCTACGTATGCAGCCAGGTTATGACCACAGCTACTACTTCATCTCTAGCTTTATTGACGAGCATATTGAGTTCCATGCTGCTTACCTAAACAAGTAATCACCGTTATTTAGCCCACACCTTACGGTTGTAAGGTGTGGGCTTTTTTATGGTTCATCGCGGATTAGCGGGAACTAAAAACAAAAAAACGGTAGTAAGTGATATGGTTTAGTCGCCAAACAAAAATCATACACAAACTACCGTTTTCATGCCGAATCATACTTTCCTATCTTCATTCTGGGAAGGCTTTAAAATAGTAAAGTCTCACCAGACAGCATCACTTGTTACACTAACTCTTAAACCTAATTCTGAGGCTAAATGCCTTTGCGGTCTTGAAGCTGAGGCTATCCATGAGTATCAATGGCGTCATGTGAAAGAGGCCATGTTGTTCAATGTTCCTGTTGAGCTTTCCGTTCAAACTCGAAGGATCAAGTGTCGTGACTGCGGCATAAAAACAGAGTTTCTATCTTGGTTAGAGCCTTATGCTCGTATAACGACGCGTCTAAAAAGCTATATAGAACAACTACTGCCTCTTCTTCCCATTAAGCATATCTCCCAGTTAACGAGCGTTCATTGGCACACCATTAAAGAGATAGATAAACGTCGACTTCGCCAAGTGGTACCGTCAGTGAAATGGGAAGGGCTAAGGCAACTCGTCATGGACGAGTTCGCCATCTTTAAAGGGCACCGATATGCCACAGTCATCGCTGATGCTAAGACTCACCAAGTCATTTGGATAGGGTTAGGTCGTAGCCGCAAGGACATACGACCGTTTTTCGAGCAGTTAGGCAAGCATGGTAACAATATCGAAGCGGTCGCAATGGACATGAATACGGCTTTTGACCTTGAAGTTCAAGCGCACTGCCCGAATGCAAAAATCGTTTACGACTTATTCCATGTTGTTGCTAAGTTCGGTCGTGAGGTGATGGATAGAGTCAGAGTCGACCAAGCTAACAAACTCAAGCAGGATAAAAAAGCGAGGCAATGGGTGAAGCGCTCACGCTGGGTACTGCTGAAAAACAGAGGTAATTTAAATGCACGACAAGATAGCTATCTTACTGAAATATTGAATATCAATAAGGACTTGATGGCCACTTATATACTCGGCTCACAACTCAAAGAGCTTTGGTACTGTAAATCAGAAGCACATGCTAAGGGGCTCTGGGAGGTATGGTGGGCACAAGTGCAAGAGAGTGGAATTAAGCCATTGAAAGAGTTTGCACGAAAACTGAGGCCTTATCTTCACGGTATTATTGCATCGGCAACTTATCCGCTCAACACCTGCACATTGGAAGGGATAAACAACAAAATAAAGTTAATCAAGCGAATGGGGTATGGATATCGAGATACAGACTACTTCTTCTTGAAGATAAAAGCGGCTTTCCCCGGAAAGCCGCGATGAACCTTTTTTATGCCTACGGGTTTCATAACTGCTGATTTATAGCTCTTAATTTATAGCTGCTGAATCCGCTGCTTTAACTCTTCTAAATCCACATCATTTCCAACAATCCGCAATCGAACATACTCTGCGGTCATCGCGTCACACGTAATGGCAAAATCGACGCCGGAACACGTCTTAATACCGATCTTCTCAAATAGCTTCGAAAGGTTGGTTCCCTTTTTTCTCAACAGCATAATGGGCGTTGCTATTGATGTACTCAGCACATCAATATTGTATTCAGACAACAAACCGATCATTTGCTGTTTAAAATACTCGGTTTTGCTGCGGTTGGTTTCTAGGAAGTGTTTCGCATTAGGTAGGGTCGCCGATGCGATTTTTATCGAAGGGTAAGTGGGCGTAAACACGCTCACCGCGGCTTCTATCGCCGAAGTCAGGTTTTCACTGCTAGCCAAGTAACCTAATCGAATCCCAGCGAGGCCTAAACCTTTAGAAAATGTGCGTAAAACAATTAAGTTGTCCAAGACCAAGGTTTGATCGAGCATAGATTGTTCTGGAGTCAGGTACTCACCATATGCCTCGTCGACAATCAAAATAGAGCCAGAACGCTCACAGACTTTTGCTACCTCGACCAAATGAGCTCTGTCGTTGATTCGACCCGTTGGGTTGTTGGGATTATCGATATACACCAAGGCTGGCCTTTCTCTGCTGACTTTTGAGGCCAGCACACCAAACAGATCAGACTCGTTTTGATAATCAAACATGTTGATGGACTGGTATTCTCCGCCAACCAAATTGAACTCTGATATTGCTTCAACAAACTGAGGACCAATACCTATCATGGTGCGATTGCTGTGATCGATAAGGTTATTAAAGATAAGTTCTAGCGCCCCGAGAGAGCCCGTAGTGTAGGTAATACGACAGTCTTCAATCCCAATAAACTGACGAGTTAAATAAGTCAGCTCTGAAAGCTCCCTATGACAATAGTACTTATCAATACCGTAAATTATCTCTTTAACCACATGTTCAGGGATTTCTGGTGCGCCAAATGGATTGGAGCCGAGTGAGCAATCGATGCGGAATGAATGATCGACATAAGAATGGTAGTCACCGCTTAACCTTGGATTTAAATGCATAAGAAAACGCTCAAAAAATATTCATGCGTTATTCTTATAGCATTCCACTTTCTCTATATAGGTCATTTCGTGACCGTTGCTCACCCAGTTTCGAGAGACTGGTTAAAGCCACTGATTGGTTCAAATAACGAATCTTCTTAGAGCCATAATCTAAACTTAAGCACTCGTGTTTCCATTTCGAGTTAACCAAACCGCTTTCTTTGCGCTAGGTTAAGCGGAGATAAAATAGAGTAAGAACAGAGCTTGCATCTTTACTCTCCCTAGTTACCATAGCCCCATTAACATCCCCCATATTTTGAAGGTTGCTATGAAAGCAATTAAGACTCTTTTCTTCCTAATGTTTTTACTGAGCGGTCTTTTTACCGCTTGGCTGTTTATCCCGATTCCAGCGACCATGGACAAGCAAACGCTTGATGTTCCATTAACGGAACCGTTCAAGTTAGTGGCGTATCGCAGCAACCCAAATGATGCGAGCAAGCCACTCACTTATCACTACTATGTGATTTCTGATGTGGTTGGCGTAGATGACATGGATCCGTTTCTGATTACGACCGATCAGTTCGTGAAGCTTGGTGAATTCGATGAGAACACATTCAACCTAACGGTTAACGGCAAGATCGAAAGCTACACTAACGATTTGTGGATCAAAAAATCGGACGGCAAGCTTCAACACTGGTACGTGAGTATTAATGCAAACTATATTCGTTAGAGTCGATTCCCAATAGACCCTACTTTAAAACTGCGCTTTGGCTTCCAAGCGCAGTTTTTGTTTCTAGCCTCCCACTTTACACTTCCCTACCTTTCCACTTTCACCCGCGACTGCCTTTGCTCTAAAAATGCTACAAGCAGAGCAGGTGTTATAAGCCCTTAAGATGTTATAAGCTCCACCTATGCTCGACTCCCTATAAATCAAAAACAATAAAGGATCACCCGTGGAATTTACGCTCGACAAATTTAACGGCATCATCATTAACCCGACAACCGCGCCTCAAGATGCTGATTCATTCAACGCCGAACTTAGCGAGATCACCCAATTTTCCAAGCAGAATAACAAAGGCATTATTTGGATTAGTCTGCCTATTTCGCTCTCACACCTTATTCCGGTAGCGACCGAACTTGGCTTTGTGTTTCACAACTGCTTAGAAGACGAAATTACGCTGATTCATAAATCCGAGATTGTCGAGTTTGTGCCTTTCATCCCAACCCATACTTTGGGAGCTGGGGCTCTGATCACCAACGAACACAACCAAGTGCTGATGATCAAAGAACACGGCATGACAGGCTACAAATTACCTGGCGGGCACATTGAGTTAGGTGAAGGCATTGAGGAATCGGTTGTTCGTGAAACCTTGGAAGAGACAGGTATCGAAGCCACATTCGTATCTGTGGTTGGCATGGCGACAAGGCACCCATATCAGTTTGGCAAATCGAACCTCTACTTTATTTGTCACCTTATCGCTCAAACCCAAGAGATTGCGATTCAAGACACCGATGAAATTGCAGAGGCTAAATGGGTTGATGTTGAAGAGTATATTAACACCCCTGACAGTTACCCGTTTAACCGCCAATTAGTCGGTTCTTTGATTGGCAAACAAGGTTTGGAGCTTACCCAGTTAGAAGGTAACTACGGCCCAACTCACAAGCCCGAGATCTTCTTTTCGAAAAGCTAGAATACTTCAAACATAAAAACGCCCAACTCACTGAATTGGGCGTTTTACTTTTACTTTTTCTTTTTCTTTTTCTTTTTCTTAAGCCGACTGCGTTGTTAATTTTCTCTAATTCAGAAAGCTATCTTTAGAACATATCTATTTTAGAAAAGCCTAGTTTAGAAAAAGCCTAACGGATTAGTATCGTAGCTGATCAGCAAGTTCTTGGTGTTTTGGTAGTGATCGAGCATCATCTTGTGTGTCTCACGACCGATTCCTGATTTCTTGTAACCACCAAACGCGGCATGTGCTGGGTAAGCGTGGTAGCAGTTCACCCAAATACGGCCCGCTTCGATATTACGACCCATACGATACGCTAGGTTGGCATCACGCGTCCAAACACCTGCACCTAACCCATATTCTGTATCGTTAGCAATCTCTAGCGCTTCTGCTTCATCTTTAAAGGTAGTGACCGCGATAACTGGGCCAAAGATCTCTTCTTGGAAGACACGCATCTTATTATTGCCTTCGAGCATGGTTGGTTGAATGTAGTAACCGTTACCGAGATCATCCGGTTGCTGCGCGATTTCACCACCAGTTAGCACTTTCGCCCCCTCTTGGCGACCAATCTCTAGGTAGCTTAGAATCTTATCGAACTGCTCTTGTGAGGCTTGCGCGCCAACCTGAGTGTCAGTGTCTAACGGGTTACCTTGCTTGATGGTTTGAGCGCGCTCGACGACTTTAGTGATGAACTTGTCGTACACCGATTCGTGGATCAGCACACGTGATGGACAAGTACACACTTCACCTTGGTTGAAAAACGCCAGCAGCATGCCTTCGACACATTTGTCTAGGTACTCGTCTTCATGATCAAAAATGTCTGGGAAGTAGATGTTTGGAGACTTACCGCCCAGTTCAACCGTTGATGGAATCAAGCTTTCAGCCGCACATTTCAAAATGTGGTGGCCGACTTCTGTTGAGCCAGTAAAGGCCAGCTTAGCCAAACGATCACTGGTTGCTAACGCTTGGCCTGCTTCGCTACCAAAACCATTGACGATGTTGACTACGCCAGCAGGCAGAAGATCGGCGATCTTCTCCATCATCACCAAAATTGAGGTTGGTGTTTGCTCGGCAGGTTTCATCACCACACAACAGCCCGCCGCTAGTGCAGGAGCCAGTTTCCAAGCCGCCATTAGAATCGGGAAGTTCCAAGGAATGATCTGACCGACTACGCCAATTGGCTCTGGGAAATGGTAGCTTGCGGTGTTTGAATCGAGCTCGGCTGCGCTGCCTTCTTGCGCTCGAATACAACCCGCAAAGTAACGGAAGTGATCGACAACCAAAGGAATATCTGCCGCTAAAGTTTCACGAACTGGTTTGCCGTTTTCCCATGTCTCAGCGACTGCGATTTCTTCTAGGTTGGCTTCAATGCGGTCAGCAATTTTAAGTAGGATGTTCGAACGCTCTGTCACACTGGTCGCAGCCCAACTTGCACGAGCAGCATGCGCCGCATCGAGAGCTAAGCTAATGTCCGCCACGGTTGAGCGCGCGACTTGGCAATACACCTGACCATTCACGGGAGACGTATTATCAAAATACTCGCCGCTGACAGGCTTCACCCACTCGCCACCAATAAAATTATCGTATTGGGCTTTAAAGTTCACTACTGCGTTGTCACTACCCGGCTGTGCATAAATCATAGTTAGATCCTTCTTTGATTTGTTGTTCGTTATTGAGCGAGAGCTGTCTTATTTTTGTGGCGACTTCTCTTGAGAAAAGAACTCATGACAAGACGCCCATGTTTATGCTTTCTGTTTAAAACACTGATACTTCGTGTTTTCTTCACAACAAGAACAACGCAAATCACACGCCACAACCTCAAAACTTGTTGTTAATAAATTGTAAAACTATGATTGCCAAACATTTACAACCCACAGTGAGTTGGCATTGAACAGCCGTATGGAAACCACCCCAATGTTCAACTGTTCCAATTTGGTACACCCTCACTGTTACGACATGGAACAGTCATGCACCTTCAACAAGCAAACACCTCAGATTGGCTTTCGTCCTCTTGGCACCGCAGCACTGAAGCGGGGCTAAAACAGAGGCGTCTTCCCGAAGATCTTCGCCTCCCAAAGTCGATTCTTAAGCAGCGACGTCATCAATCATCAAGCTTGATTCAAATCGTCGAGCGCAATGCACTTCCTCTGTTTAACCAGATGTTTGCACGCACCGACAGTCGTTTGATCTTGACCGATATTGAAGGGGTGATTCTGGCTAGTTGGGGGCAAGAGCGGTTTAAGGAAAAGCTGACTTCGATTGCACTCAGCTCTGGAGCGTGTTGGCAGGAGCAACTCAAGGGTACCAACGCCATTGGCACGGCGATTGTGGAAGCAAAACCCGTGACCATCATTGGTGAACAGCACTTTATCCACCAGCATCGGTTTATCAGCTGTTCAGCAAGCCCAGTATTTGATCACCAAGGGAACATGGTCGGCGTATTGGACATTACAAGTGAGCAGCAACAACACGACAGTTCAGTGCAACTGCTGGTTCAAAACATGGTTCAGCTTGTTGAAAATCAGCTATTAAGTCATATCCCACAGGGCAGTACTCGTATTGATCTTGCGTGCGATAAATCGCTACTGCACAGTGGTTGGCAAGGGATTGTGATAGCCAATGAAGCTGGTGAGGTGGTGGCGCACAATCAGGTCGCCTCTCAACTATTGGATCAAACCTCGATCGTCGGCGAATGCATAGATACCCTGTTCAACCGAACCTCATTAGATACGCCTTTTGTGTTTGAGAAACAGCACCTCAAACAACCAACTGCAAAACGCACTCGCTCTATTTCAGCATCGTGTGATTTGCACTATGGGGAGCAACAAATAGAACACGCTTGGCAGCAGGCCAATAAGGTTATCGATAAAGGGATCAGCCTATTAATCCTAGGAGAAACAGGCGTCGGTAAGGGCGAGTTTGTTAAAGCGTTACACAAGCAAAGCCAGCGTAAATCATCGCCTCTAGTGGCGGTGAATTGCGGTGCGCTGCCTAAAGATCTTATCGAATCTGAACTGTTTGGTTACGCGCCGGGCGCCTTTACGGGAGCAAGCCACAAAGGATTCCAAGGTAAGATTCGTCAAGCTGACAAAGGGATCTTGTTTTTGGATGAGATTGCCGACATGCCTTTAGAAGCTCAGTGTCGACTACTGCATGTTCTGCAAGACAAATCCGTGGTGCCAGTAGGTTCCAATCAGAGCTACCAAGTCGATTGTCAGATCATCGCTGCCACACATAAAAACTTAGAGCAGCTAGTCGCAACTGGCGAGTTTCGACAAGATCTGTACTATAGACTAAACGGCTTGGCCTTCACCTTGCCAAGCCTGCAACACCGACAAGATAAGCACGCATTAATCGAGCACATTCATCGTAAATACGCCGAAGCTGAACAATCTATTTGCCCGCACCTAATGAGTTTGCTGCGCGCCTATTCTTGGCCGGGTAATATCCGAGAATTAGACAACTTACTTAAAGTCGCCGCTCTGCTGGCGAGTGATGAACCGCTGCTCACACTCGAACATGTGCCTAGCCACCTTGCTCAACACCTCACGTCATTGGCGCAAGATAATAATCATAAGCTCATCACAACCAATGCCATCGAAGGTAGGCCAAAGTCCGATTTAAAAAGTACCGTTGAAGATACCTTGCTGCAAACCTATCAAGCTAACCAAGGCAACATCAGCAAGACTTCACGAATACTCGGCATCAGCCGAAATACCATTTATCGAAAACTGAAAAGCTTGGGCATCCTCCAATAATCACCATGAAAGATCCTAATCTGCCCTTTCGTTATCAATAAATAAATTCACGTCTAGTGAGACATTTTGCCCTCTGACTCGTAATGCTCTAAAACGAAAGAGGGCTCAGATGCAAACAATCAACGTAGTGTGGCTAAAGCGCGATTTAAGGCTCACCGACCACGCACCTTTACTACACGCTTTATCAGACCAACACCCAACGATATTGCTCTACATTTTCGAACCCATGCTGCTAAACAATGCCCACTATTCTGAGCGACATTGGCGATTTGTTTGGCAGTCGCTGCAATGCATGAACCAGTCATTAAAAAAGCATGGACATCAGATTTCAATACTTCATGGCAGTGCTATAGACTGCTTCGAAACGATCCGAACGCGTTACCACATAAAAAACGTCTTCTCTCATCAAGAGATAGGATTAAACTGCACCTTTGAGCGCGACATACAACTCTCTGCTTGGCTTAAAGAGCACAACATCCCATGGCAAGAGTCCGCACAGGGCGCTGTTGTAAGAGGGTCAAAAGACCGAATAGGTTGGGACAAACACTGGAACAGTGTCATGCGTGCCCCCATTGTAGAAATTCAATTGGTCACAGAATCACTGCATACCCTTGATGCTGAAGAACTTGAGTTGGCAATTGAGCCTCCACAAGCATGGTTAACCAAAGGTAACGGCATACAAACGGGCGGCAGCGCACTGGCTTGGGAAACTTTGCATGATTTCTTTGAACGCCGTGGTCGAGATTACTACCGCAGCATCTCAAGCCCAAAAGCCTCGCGATATGCCTGTACACGTCTATCTCCATATTTAGCTTGGGGCAACATATCGCTGCGTGAGGTTTATCAACACCTATTGGGGCACTGGCAAGTCGCGGGATTTCGTCGCAGCTTGATTGCTCTTTCCTCAAGGCTTCATTGGCACTGTCATTTTATGCAGAAGTTTGAATCGGAATGCGCGATGGAATTTCGCTGCATCAATTACGCTTACGATGCACTATTACAGAAGGAAACGGTGAAAGATCCAGCACATTTGAAGGCATGGAAGGTGGGGATGACAGGCGTGCCATTGGTCGATGCCTGTATGCGCTGCCTGCATCATACGGGGTACATTAATTTCCGCATGCGCTCAATGCTGGTGAGCTTTCTCACTCACCATATGAACATGGACTGGCGTGATGGTGTCACTCATTTAGCGCAGCTGTTTCTCGATTTTGAACCCGGCATTCATTACCCACAATTTCAAATGCAAGCTGGGGTAACAGGCATAAACACCATCCGAATTTACAACCCAACCAAGCAAGCCCAAGAACACGACTCTGATGGAGATTTCATCCGAAAATGGGTTCCAGAGCTTTCAGATATACCCACACCACTTCTGTTTGAGCCTTGGGAAATGACCTCTATGGAAGTCATGATGCACGAGCTTGAACCAGATTCTCCTTACCTTAATCCAGTCGTCGATCTCGAAGCTAGCGCCAAGGAAGCGAGAGTGCGTTTATGGTCATGGAGAAAGCTGACGGAAGTGAAACGAGAACGAAGCCGTATTTTGGCTCGCCATGTCAGGCCGTCGAAAAAGAAGCCTAATCAGAATCCAACTCAACAAGCTGATTGAGCACCTCTTTATCCAATACTGGGTGATGCTTGCTCGCTAAGATCAACACAATATCAACCGAGGGCAGCGGTGGCATGTCGTCGAGGATTTTCAAATCTGGAGTCACACTGAGTTTACCCATCGCTCCAATCGCTAACCCTGCTTTTACGATTGCCCGCTGCGCTGAAGCGGTATTGCTGCAAGCAAACAGTTGATAAGGCGTACCCTGCTTGGTTAAGCCATTCACAGCTGCGGCGTGGTACTTACAATCCGTTTGGAACAGAGCCAATGGCACAGGCTTAGAATTATCAAACATATAATCAGGGCTGCTTATCCAAACGCCCACATCATGAGTAAGCCAGTATCCCTCTTCGCTGTCGGGCGCTCGGGTGACAATCGCGGCATCAAGCCTGCCATCATCTAACCATTCTCTGAGAGTAATACTTGGCAGGCTGAATACTTGGATGGAACAGGTAGGTTCTGCTCGCTGCAACAGGTGTATCACTTTCGGCAAAATAGTGTCGTTATAATCTTCAGGGCAACCCAACCTCAGAGGCTGTTTGTCTTCATAACGCTTTACTTGCTTAAGGGCGGTATTGAGGAGCGCAACCAACTGCTCGGCATGAGATCGCAGCGCTAAGCCGGCTTCGGTCAACACGAGATTACGTCCTTCTTTCTGAAAAAGAGTCACGTTCAACTCCTCTTCCAGCTTACGCATCTGCGCACTGAATGCCGATTGGGTACGATTGATCTGTTTCGCGGCACGCGTGAAACTGCTTGTTTCCACGAACGCGAGAAAGCCTCGCAAAGCATCAATATCCATATTGAAATCACCACCCATCGTTTTTATTAATGTCTGTCATCAAAATTATCCGTTAGTGCGCCGCAATACAATCCCCTAAACTCAAATGCATACCCACCAAACGCAAGGAAGCACCTATGCAGCTTTATATCGCAAACCAAAACTACTCAACTTGGTCACTTCGTGCATGGCTCATATTCGACCATTACAACCTCGACGCAGACATTATTAAGCTAAAGCTGTTCACCTCAGATTTTTATGACACGTTAGCGAAGGTGACACCGACAGCCAAAGTCCCAACCCTAGTCGATGGTGATGTTTCGGTGTGGGATTCATTGGCGATTCTCGAATACGTTAACGATGCCTATTTGGACGGTGTGGCATGGCCAACTTCCATTGCTGAACGCGCTCTCGCCCGTGCAATCTCGGCAGAAATGCACTCTGGTTTTTTCAACATCAGAAATGAGTTACCAATGAATTGCCGAGCCAAAAGAAAGCTCACTTTGAGTGATGGTGCACTGAAAGACATCGCTCGCATCGACGCAATATGGTCTGCACAAATGGAACAACACCCAAAGGGATGGTTGTTCGGTGAATGGTCGATTGCCGATGCGATGTTTGCACCTGTGGCGCTGCGCGTAGAAACCTATGGCATCCAGCTTTCGGAAAAAGCCCAGCAGTATCAACAACGAGTGCTCAACAGCCTATCAATACAAAAATGGCTAACAGAGGCGAGTTTAGAAACTGATGTGGTTGAAGAAGATGAGGCTGGAGAGCCTGTTTAATTTGGATCGAATGAGTCTCGAATAACTTCGAGACTCATTGTTTTCATAAGGGAATACGATCTACTAACTCGCTACTCGGCAGAAGCGCTGTCGTGATGAACGTTCGCTTCAAATTCTAATATATCACCTGGTTGGCACTCTAAAACTTCACACAGCTTATCGAGTGTCGATAGCCTTACCGCTTTGGCTTTGCCATTTTTTAATACTGATAAGTTGGCTTCGGTAATCCCAACTTCTTTTGCCAATGTCTTCAATCGCATTTTTCGTTTGGCCATCATAATGTCTAAATTAATGCGGATAGTCATGACAAGTCCTTTAAATGGTTTGGCTATGTTCGTCAGCCAGAATATAACCTTCTTTCATCACCCATGAGATGATCAAAATAATTATACCTAATATAAGTGTCAAAAAGTCCATACCCACAAAACTAATCTCAAAGATACGCTCACCTGGTGGATTATTGAACGACAAAATCACTGACATCAATGAACCATAGATAACCGACCCAAATACCCAATAGAACAAGCTATATCCGAGCTTCTGGTAGGACATTGCGTTTTCCAAAGAGAAGATTTCGCCTCGCTCATAGTTGCGGAATAAACGTATCAGAACCATTAGTGCGTATATCAGGATGCTGGACATCGCCAAACTTGTGAACGCAGCAACCATTCTTGTTGTCATAGTAAGCGGTAACATCGTGTAATACCCGATGTCATAGGTGAGATAAAAAATACCTGTCGCACTTATAAAGTCATAGGGAGTCTCAACGGTTAACCAGAAGTAGCACACCATGATAGGAGTAAGTACAAGAAAGAACTGCAATAGCATGCGAACACGTCGGCTCTGTTTTTGGATGTTAGACATAATGAATATTCCTGTTAAGTTGACAGGAGGATACTAAGATTAAATTAAATGATGATCAATAATAAATTATCGTTTTTCGATAATTTATTGCCTTTTAACATTTTAATCAAGAAAAAAAATAGCGTTAAATTCATCAGTTAACGATCAAGGCCCTAGCTCGATCTCGAGTCGATTCACTTAACCACCAATCACCTGAACCTTTACCCAAATCGCAATAATTTTGTCGACTGTGATCACCGAATCACAATGTGCAGACCTGATTGTTTATATTCAACAAAATCCAATTCGTTAAGATAAACATCATGTTACGAACCTCTATCGCATTACTCAGTATCACGAGCTTAGCTGTGTCTGCCAATGTCACCCTTCCCTCTGGCGAAGACTGGATCAATCATGCTTCAGAAGGGCTTGCACCTTATTGGCTAATGCCGAGTGCTCAGGGAGAACCAATAGGCAACTTTCCCACTTTCCGCTGTGATGATGGAACATTGCTTGATGTGGCTAACGTTTGTCCTGAACTCGATAGAGGTTGGATCACTCCACACTTCGGCAAAGAGTTCACGCGGATGAAATCACGTCAAACCTATGCCTATGGCGTGCTCTACCATCTGACCGGAGACAAACAAGCATTAGCGCTCGCTAAACAAGGGGCTTACTACCTCATTGAACACTTAGAAGATCAGCAAAATGGCGGTTTTATAAGCTTCACCAAAGACGGCAAAGCGGGACTTGAATGGCAACAGCGAACGGCTCAAGATCAAGCGTATGCACTGGTTGGATTGGCAATGTACTACTACCTCACCCAAGACAAACAGGTAGAGGAAGCGCTCATTGCCCAACAAGCGTTTATCTTTGATAAATATCGACTTAACGACAACCGCGGCCTAACCTGGGTGCTTGCCGATGGTGAAGATGGCACAGCCACACAACGTGAATTGGTCGCGCAACTTGATCAGATTAACGGTTACATGCTGTTAGTCGCTCCCCTGCTAAAAGAACCCACCAAGACAAAATGGCTTGATGACCTGAATTGGCTCACGCAAACCATGGTCAAGCACTACCACTCTGAAGATGAACAACGCTTCTACGGTGCGATTCACAGCGAAGCAGCCAAGATGCCGAATGCCAATCACAACGATTTTGGACACACTATCAAAGCGTATTGGATGACTTACCTTACTGGACAAACTCTGGGTAACTCTGAATGGAAAGAGTTGGGTATGAAAGGGATGAAGCACATCTTAGATCAAGCTCAATATCAAAAAGAGTTCGTCAGCGTATCTCAATACTTTGGCGAAGAACTTCAGCAAGCGTGGAAAGGACAAGAAATTACTGGCTGGCAAAGCAGACCAAACACAAATTGGGCGTCATCATGGGAATGGGCAGAGCTCGACCAAGCTGCGATGACGGTATCGCTAGTCGATGGTTCAATGAAAGACGTCCTGCAATACACGCTACCAACTTTTCATGATGTGTGGGTCGATCATCAGTATGGTGGCGTAGGGCTTGAGCCCAAGCGTACCAAGGCTTTCCATTGGGGCAACGGCTACCATCAATTTGAACACGCTTTGATTGGCTATCTATATGCTCGACAAGGGGAAGGTAAGCCCGCTGTACTTCACTACGCAAGGCCAACCAATAGCGAGATGCCAATGGAGCCGTATTACTATCAAGGTGATGTGGTTAAGTTGAAGAACACTGGAGATGGGACGCAGACAGTCAGTTTTAAGAACATTCGACCTTAGCGTTCATTGTTTGCTCTGAATGAACTTGAGATGCAGGGGAATGGACAAGGTCAAAGAGCTAGCACAATAGTAATGTCGCAGACCAAACAAAAGCCGCTGTTGATCAGCGGCTATTTTGATGGAGTGAACTGAGTTTAGTCGTACAACCCTTTAATTGGGCTCATCGAGTGATAAACAGTGTTCACGTCACCAGTCATCGACAATGAACTCAAAGCATCAATGAAAAAACGGCTGGTCATTGTGTGCTTACCGCCATTGATAAAGATTTCGACCACTGACTTATCGACATAAACTTCGATGGTTTGTTTAGTGCTTAACCTCGGTGCTTTTCTCACAGAGCCAAACTCTTCCGCATAAAGTTGAGACATCTTACTACGATCAAGTATGAATTCCGTCTCTGTAGCACTGAACACGATATTCTCGCCCGCGGCGTTGGCAAGCGTAACCTCAAACTCGTCCGCACCTGTTTCGAGCTCAATCATGAAGCTGGTTGTATTCAGTTCAAGAGTGTTCTCAATCACCACGGCCTCACCCTGCAGCGCTTTCAATTCAGGTAAAACAGATTGAACAAGATAACCATCTTGGATTTTCAACTCACGAGGTAATGACAGCATACCCGCCCATTGGTGCACTACAGATGGAGCGTCGATATCAGGAAGGCCTACCCAAGCAATCAAGATCCGGCGACCTGAATCGTCTAAGTAAGTCTGAGGAGCGTAAAAATCAAATCCGTAATCAGGTTGCGCGATATCTTGATGGTTTTCCAGTTCTACCGAATCTAGATTTAGGCGGTCTCCGACAATATAAGCCACCGAGTAGATGTTTTTAAAATCGTATGGGTTTTCGCTAGATACGCCTTGTGGAGAAAACAACATCACCGACTGATTCTCTATTTCAAAGAAATCTGGGCATTCCCACATATAGCCAAGGTTGTTGTAACGAGTTTGAATTGGACCTTTGTGCTGCCAATTCATCAGGTCTTGGCTGCGATATAGCGCCATTGAGCCAGTCTCTTGAGGCGTTTGAGCACCCACAACCATCAGGTAATCGTCGCCCTGCTTCCACACTTTTGGATCGCGGAAATGTTCGGTGTAGTGATTGTTTTCGATAACCACGCCGTGCTTTTCTATTTTTCCGTCAGCAGACATCTTGGCAAAACATTGAGTTGGCACTCGCAGCCAATTTTCATCGCGCTTGTTACCCGTAAAGAACAACACTGCATTGTCGTTTTCAACCAATGCACCACCAGAGTAAACACCATGAGAGTCGTAATCTTGGTCTGGGTGTAGGCCAATGCCGTGGTCTTCAAAATGAACGAAGTCTTGGGTAGAAAGGTGGTACCAGTACTTCATACCATGGACTGGGCCAACTGGCGTCCATTGGTAAAATAGATGGTGCTCACCATTAAAGAAACACAGGCCATTCGGGTCATTGAGCAGACCAAACTTAGGCGCAATATGGTAGCTCGGATAGCCAGCGTCTTGTTTGCGAAGATTGATCATCTCATCAATGCCGTCTTGGGAAATCTCTTCTATACGACGATATCTTTGCTCTACCGTCCAGTTCGAGTTCAAACTCATACACTCTCCTCGACGACATTCGTATTTGAAGAGTCTTTTTGAATAAACTGAGCAAGAGCGTTTTGCGTTGGAAGTGCCGTCATCGCACCTTTTTGCGTGATTGCTAATGCACCACACCCATTCGCCCACAGGATTGCAGAATCAACGACTTGTTGATTATTCCACTCTTCATGTTGAGAAAGCTTTGCAAGTAAACCGCCAACAAAAGCATCGCCTGCACCCGTAGTATCCACTGGCGTCACTGAGCGACCTGAAATCAATACACCTTGGTTTTCAAATACTCGCCAAACGCCTTTCGCGCCCTGTGTAACCAGAACAAGCGTGTTGTTAAGATCTGCAATGTTAGCCAAACCTTGTTCCATCGACGTTGAATCGGTTAAGAAATCCAGTTCTTCTTCTGAGAATTTAACCACATCAGCCAGCTCGACCGCCTTCATGACCACAGACTTAATTTCAGATGGGTTTTGCCACACTTCATCACGAAGGTTTGGATCGAAGCTGATGTAACCGCCCGCGGCTTTCATGCGTCGGATGGCTTCAAAGGTGCTGCTTCGGCTTGGTTCATTAGCCAAAGAGATTGAGCAGACGTGTAGCCACTCGTTTTGCTTAAATTCGGGAATGTCTTCAACAGACATAAACTGGTCGGCACTTGGCTTAACCATAAACGTAAAACTGCGCTCGCCTTGGTCATCAAGATCAACCACCACGGTTGACGTGCGTTGTTCAGGGTCCTTCACCAAACGCTCGGTATTCACACCTTCCTTTTGCAGAGTCAATTCCATAAAAGTGCCAAACGGGTCGTT
The DNA here is from genome assembly GCF_023206395.1 of Vibrio sp. ED004. Classification (NCBI taxonomy): domain Bacteria; kingdom Pseudomonadati; phylum Pseudomonadota; class Gammaproteobacteria; order Vibrionales; family Vibrionaceae; genus Vibrio; species Vibrio sp. ED004. Next base: position 1,955,794 of record NZ_CP066150.1, read on the forward strand.
ACCCACTCGGCCGAAAAATGCACTTTTGCCTAAAAGGCGAGAAATCGCTACCGCGACATTGGCAGGAGCACCGCCCGGACATTTCAATAATGTCGCGTCAGTCTCCGGAATGAAGTCGACGACGGCGTCTCCAGTTACCCAAACTTGATTCATCTTTCTTACCTTAAAACTGAAAATCATGACAACCGAAAGCGATGGCAATCGAAAGCAGTAGCAACCAAAAGCAAGGTGACACTTCACACTGTCATGTAAAAATATAAAAAGGCTAGCTAAGCCAAACCACCTAGCTAGCACCCCAAAGCTTAGGAAATGAAGTGAAAAGGGGGGCTTCACTTCTAGGGAGAAACGTCAAGCTGTTGCTTTAATGTTTTGCTTGCTGCTCTCACGTAGACCTAATACAACGGTCAGCGCAAATGCAGTTACGAACGCGATAATCATACCTACCACGTAGTAGCCAATTTTCTCTGGCGATATTGAGATGATGCCAGGAATACCCGCGGCACCTAGTGCTTGTGCTTTCACATTAAACATGGTGATAAATGCGCTTGAAACCGCAGCAGCACAAACCGCAGCAATGAATGGGTAGCGAAGCTTCAAGTTCACACCGAACATGGCAGGTTCAGTAATACCAAGCAAACCAGTCACACCAGAAGGAATCGCGATACCTTTCATTTTCTTATCTTTACTCATGAAACCAACCGCCAGTGCCGCTGCACCTTGAGACACGTTAGACATCGCCGCGATAGGGAAGATGAACGTACCGCCAGTCGTTGCGATATCCGCAAGCAGCTGAGTTTCAATAGCAATAAAGCTATGGTGCATACCAGTAATAACGAACGGCGCATAAATCAAACCAAACACCGCACCACCAATGAAGCCAGCGCTGTTGTATAGCCAGTTAAGACCGTCACCCAGTAGGAAACCGATATCACGTGTAAATGGCCCCACAACCATGAATGTCAGTAGGCCAGTCACGAAAATAGCCAGTAGCGGCGTTAGCAAGTTATCCAGAACCGAAGGAATAACTTTACGCAGCCCAAGCTCAACTTTCGCTAGAATAAACGCAGAAACAAGAACGGGCAGTACTGAACCTTGATAGCCCACTTTCTCGATTTCGAAACCTAGAATGTTCCAAACTGGAATGCTGCCCGAAACCGATGCGCCACCGAAGCCCCAGCCGTTAAGCAAGTCTGGGTGAACCATCAACATACCCAAAGCCGCGCCAAGGTATGGGTTACCACCAAACGTCTTACTCGCTGAAAATGCTAATAAAATAGGTAAGTACACAAAAGGGGCATTAGCAAATGTATTGATCATGTTTGCTAAGTCGGTCAAACCCGGATTAGCGTCGATTAAAGATTTGCCATCAATGAACAAGCCTTGAGCCGTCAATAGGTTGTAGATTCCCATCAACAAACCACCAGCAACAATCGCCGGAATGATTGGTACAAAGATATCAGACAGACCTTTCACTGCACGTTGCAGGATATTTTGGTTATCAGCACCTGCAGACGCCACATCGTTGGTCGACATTTCCGTCATTTCAGTCAGCTTAGCCAACTCAGCATAAACTTGGTTAACGATGCCTGAGCCAAAGATGATCTGATATTGACCTGCTACTTTAAACTGGCCCTTAACCCCTTCTAGGTTATCAATCGCCTGTTCATCAATTTTATCTTGGTCTGCGACTGCAAGACGCAGACGAGTCGCACAGTGTGCAAGTGCGGTGATATTACTTTTACCACCTAATAGAGAAAGCAGCTCTTTTGCTATTTTTGGATAATTCATTACATACCCCATTGGATTATCATTTGAGCTTTTGAATTTTCGGGAACGTTTGCAAAACAAATTTTTGCCTAGAAATAACAAATGATCAAAGATAACTGCTCAATACTGTGAGAATGATCTTCAAATTATCTCCCTGGGATCAGAAGACAGGGTTAAAATCTCCTAATAACAGGTAAATTTGATGCTCTGTTTGCAAACAATCCCAAAACTAAAATTACAATTGGATAATGAATAATGGCTAGTCTTCATGATGTCGCTCGTCTCGCTGGAGTTTCCAAGTCGACGGTCTCAAGAGTAATCAACGATGAGTATGGCGTAAAAGACGCGACCAAGGTGAAGGTGCGTAAAGCGGTTGAAGAGTGTGGCTATCTCCCAAACCAAGTCGCTAAAGACTTAAAGTCTCAAAAAACCAACCTGGTTGGCGTGATTGTTCCTAGGGTTTCTTCCCACGCCACCTCTCAAGGTGTCGATGGTTTAACCGCCGTCTTAGAGCAAGCGGGCAAGCATGTTTTATTAGCCAGCACGCACCAAACACACCACAAAGAACTTGAATATATTCAAATATTTAACCAAAAACGCGTTGAAGGCATCATCCTGTACGCGACCCACCTCGACAACAAATTAGTCAAAGCGATTCAAAGCTCTGCTGTACCGGTGGTATTGGTGGGTCAAGACGGGTCAATGTTTAACATCCCAAGCATTGTGCACGACGATACTCGCGTAGGGTTTGAAGCGGGCAACCGCCTCATAGCGAAAGGTTGTAAGCATATGGGATTCATCGGCGTGCAAGGCGATGATATTGCGGTTGATAAGATGAGATCGGAAGGCTTCGCTCAATCGCTTCAATTTAATGACCTCACACTGCAATTTCACGCCCGTGGCGACTTCACCATAGAGTCAGGTTACCAACAGGCTAAACAGTCTCTAAAAGAGCACACCAAGCTCGATGGCCTGTTCTGCGCAACTGACCGTATCGCAATCGGTGCGATCAGAGCCATTCAAGAAGCTGGACTCATTCCAGGAAAGGATGTCTTGGTACTCGGCGTGGGTGACGATGAACTTGCTTCAGTATGCACACCAACGCTGTCTACATTTAACTATGCGTTTGATAAAGCAGGAGAAAATGGAGGCAAGCTGCTGCTCGACCGTATTGAGAAAAAAGGCTTTGAAATGAGTAAGATGGTGTTGACCTTCACCACTATTGACCGAGAGTCTTGCTAGCGATTTATTTCAGAGAAAAAGTTATCCCAAGATAAAAAAATGCCAACCTTCGAGTTGAAACGATAAGGTTGGCATTTGATGATGCGACTATCACATTATGAGTAACACTCTCTATCTAGACGATATATCAGGTAATTAGAACCAAGTTTCCATCTGCAGTGCAAACAGAACCTCGCCGCCCTCTCCCATCGTTGCTGCATCTGCCTCAGTACTGATCGAGTAACCGTTCAGGTCTTCACTCCAATCCACATAGCTCACAGCGAAACGCAGTTCTGGTCGGTCAAAGAAACCAGTGCTGGTTGAAAGCTTCAGTGTTGGTGCCACTGTCGCTTTGTAGAAACCGCCGCTTGCTTGCTCTGTCGAGTTGTCTAAATCCATGTATTGCAATGAACCTTCGTAAACCATCTCAAAGTTCTCTGTGAACTCTTGAGCTAATCGAACATTTAAAGAAGCCCATGTGAACTCGTCATTCTTCTTCAAACGGTCTTGGCTATGCTCTGCCATTAATGCAGGTGCTAAGCGCCAGTTGTCGCCAATGCGAGTGACACCGTAGCTAAACAGGCGAACGGCTTTTGCGTCATCCAGTAGATCACCATTTGAACCGATGCCTTTTAGCTCTGCACCTAGGCCGCTACCCACTAACATACCCGTTTTAGAGAAGCCTTCGCTCAGACCAAAGAAGTTGTCTCCATGGTACGCAAACATTGCGTGTACACCGCTTTCAGCTGCGCCATTTAAACGGCTATCGTTGTCTGCTGAGGTCATGCCACTCAACATCACTTGCCATTGGCCAATGCGGTTATTCATGGTCGCAATGTAGTTTTCTACATCTGTTGATGAGCTATCAATCTCGCCAAAATCTCGGCCATAAATGGAGAAATTCGCTTTCCAGTTGTCGCTCATCTGAACATCGTAAACGCCCGCACCAGTACCTGATAAGAAGACAATATCCGAATCGAAAAAGTGAATATCAAAGTTGTTGCGATCGAATCGTTTACCCGCCCAAAACGTTGCTTCAGAAAACGCTTCAGATTCAGAGAACATGCTCAAGCGGTTCAGTTCTGAATACACTTGTCGTACATTCAACTGGCTTTCACTGGCTGTCCATTCGTTATTTGTTTCAGTACTGTCGGCTAACATGATACGAAACAAGGCACTAGAACCATCATCCGCAAAACGCTTATGAATCAAGTTCGCTTCAACGTAATGATCATCTTCCACACCAAGTCGTCCAATAGGCGCACCAATCGCACCCGCCGCTGTCATGTAAGGACCAGTACCTGTCGCGCCGTTTAGGTCGTCGTTGATCAATAACCCAGAGCGCGCATAGCCGTGAAACTCAAACGAAGAAGCCTTTTCATTGGCTTCGGTAGAAACCTGCTCCGTTTGTGCAACTCTTTGTTCTAATTCATTAATACGTTGCTCTAATGCTGCAACGTCTTCACTTGCTAATACCGATGTAGTCATTAGGCCCATTGTTACAGCAACCGCTAAAGTGTGTAGTTTCATTCTTATGTTCTCACGTTAATTGTTTTGGATTTTTTGCAAACGTTCCCAAAATAATTCGTAAGCGCATTTCGGCTTATACTTTTGATGTACAAGCTCTATATCGAAGAAAAAATAGAAATCAGTCGTGTTGATTACTTCACTTTTGTATCTGGGTGGATGATAGATCGATACTTTCGGGAACGTTACCGAAAATACATAATTATAATAACTTTGTCACAAGTGAAATTGATTAATGGGCGAAAAATAGTGTATCGCGCACATTGCTCAACGAATAAAAACGAGCCTATGATTGAGCTTAAGCGTATTAAAGTCTTCCATAGAAGCGAAGGTAACCATTAAGTGAGCATCAATTAGGAAAAACAGAGGCAAAGCCTGAGATGAAGTTTCAGGCTTTTTAAATGCAGAGCATTCTCACCAACAGTGGGAATGTTTTCGAAGTCAGGTTAGCTTTTCTGGCCGTGGTTGAAAAGGCATAAATTCGTTGATGCCGCTACTTTCTTTTACCCTGTTCAACTAACTTCTCATTCCATGCCGTATTACCGTCTCGCTTCGAGACATCATACTCTGCACAGAACTGAGATATGGTCATGTTGTTGTCGCCGGTCGCTAATTTTAGTGCCAGCTGAACTTGTTGAAGCTTGCTTTGCAGACGCAGGATCTGACCTGCATTTGGGCTTTTCTCTTTGGCATACTTTAAGGCTGCATGTTTACGCTCTGCCGCCCCAGCTCTACGATCCGCTTCTGATAACAGATACTTTAGTTGCGCGACGCTCTTGCCCTTCTTAAAAGCTGGGTCAAGTAACTCAACGCATTCATCAAAAGATGGATCTATAACGTAGGGATCAACTTTATGAGCTTGTTGGCGCATCCACTCTAGTGCGAGTTTTTCATCTGACATATTCGAATCTTTACCAAAGAAATAGCCGTATATGGTATCGCTCAATAGCAAACCGCTGCAATAGTAAATTGAATGAGTTCGCACCTTTTTAGTCGGAAGTCTGTGGCTATGGCTATCAAACATCAGTTATCAAACATTAATTCTAAACCGTCTGTTCTCAGCCACAGCTCAATCCAGAGATGCTTCCCCATTCAATTCATCAACTGCCAACGATTAGCGCATCACGAATAGCTCTTCGTGATAGTGCTTTTCAATATCAAATTGATAAGCGTCTAACTCTTTCTTCAATGATGTTGAGAATAGTTCAGGCCCGCAGAAATAGAGCTCATATTCATTCAGATCACCACATTGATTTGCGATTAGTCCGGCGTTTAATCTTGGTGAATGCAAAGTATCGATGACGTTCAGCTTTACTCCCACCTCACGAGCTAAGCCTAGTAGCTCGTCAACCAAATGCTCGTCGATACCACGAGTACAGTAAAACAACTCGATTCGAGGGTGATCTTGTTGACTCTTTAGCGCTTCAAGTGTGGCAAAGAACGAAGCAATACCGACACCACCAGCAACCCAGATTTGTGGCTTGCTCAAATCAAATTCAAGACGGCCATAAGGTCCTTCGACTCTTACGCTATCACTCGCTTTCACTCGCTCATAGAGGCCATTAGTAAAATCACCCAACTCTTTGATCAAGAAACGTAGCTCTGAATCTTCACTGCCAGAAACAATGGTAAACGGATGCGGATCTTCATTACCGAAACGTAAGTAAGCGAACTGCCCTGCTTTGTGACCTTGCCAAGATGCATCCGGCTTTAACACAAGCTCCATCACTTCAGCCTGTGGAAAATAGCGAGTCGAAGCGATAGTCGCTGAGTGACGATAACGACGCCCAACCAAACCCAACAAACTGTAAATCGCGGCGATAGACCCAACCAAAGCAAATGCCACCGTTAGATAATAAATAGGCTCTCCCCAATACGCTCGTTTAAGCAGTATTACCGAGTGAAAAGCAATAAACAGGTACGCGACCGACATTAGGCGATGTGACAATTTGAACGGTTTGTATTTCACTGCCGCCCATAGTGACGCCACAAGTAGAACCAACAATAGATAAAAGCCCCACTCGCCAATACTTTGTGCGATACCGCGCAGCTCATTGACCCACAATTCCCAACCAGTCAGCACCGCTTGTGTCCCTGAACCATCGTGTCGAACAGGCTTATCCAATACGCCAGACGTCACCAGTGCCTTAGGAATTTGGTACCACAACCAGTGCGTGACACCCATCGCAACACCACCAATACCAAGCCATTTATGCACTCGATACGCTTTATCCATACCTTTGAGCCAATTCTCGACCATAGGCAAACGCATCGCCAAAACCATGGTGATGGACATTAACATCAGAGACAAAATACCGGAGTACTGAATCATGGCTGAGCGCCATTCAAAGACATCGCTTGAAGCGAATAATTGCGGTTCCATCGAAAACCAAAAGGCTGACATTGTGGCAATCATTGCCCAAATGATATTGCGGACTGTTTTCATTTTTTAACACTCTTAAAGACGACATCATTACTTTAGCTTGCGTGATGTAAAGCGACGTCAACATGCGTAAATCTATGCAAAGACACACGCTCAGCTGATCGTTAGAGGGTGCTTCCGCGTAACTATAATTTGGTTAATGAACAAGTCTTAGAAAACAAAAAATGGGAAGAAAAGAAGATATGAAGGACCTCACCCTCTCAAAACAAGACCTCCAAGCAATGGACCAACGTCATCGCACGCGCTTGATAAATTCTTTGTCTGGATTCAAAAGCGCCAATCTCATTGGCACATGCGATAACCAAGGGGGCACGAACTTAGCTATGATAAGTTCAGTGGTTCATTTAGGGTCACACCCGCCACTGTTTGGCTTTATCGTGCGTCCCAGCAAACGCCGTCGCCACACGTTAGAGAACATCCTTGAAACCAAGCACTTCACTATCAATAGCATCGGTACGGACTTCGTTATAAAGGCGCATCAAACCTCAGCACGCTATCCAAAGTCAGTATCCGAATTCGAGGCAGTGGGTCTTACCCCTTATTATGTCGATGATTTTCCGGCACCATTCGTTTTAGAAAGCAGTTTGAAAATCGGATTGGCTTTCAAAGAACAGATCACAATTGAGAGTAATCAAACCCAGATGTTGATTGGCGAGGTGATAACGATTCATGCTCCTAAAAGCGCAGTGATGCCAGATGGCTACTTAGATTTGGAAGCGTTAGATACCGTCACCGTATCGGGGCTAGACAGCTATCACGTAACCCAAAGACTGCATCGATTAAGTTATGCCAAACCCGATGAACCTTTGTTTCCGCTAACCCGCGAAGGCGATCCAACATCTTGGTAGCTCTTTGAAGTAAAACTCGACTCATTTTGTTCGGTAATTGGCAGCGAAAAATGGTAAGTTTCTCTGCGTAACTCTGTGTGCCTTACAAGATGGCGACATGGCTTCTTAACCCTCACTTTGCATCCAGTTCCAAGGAATCCTTTGAAGTTAACCCACTTTAAATACAAGACTCGCAAAGGTCCAGACTATCGACATGGCGATCAGGTGTCCTTCATGGACATCAAACAGACCTTCGGTATGGGCAGCATGCGTGTGGGCGCTTGGGTCACTAAAGAAGAGAAAGATTTAGCTGCGAACTTGATATTCGATTCACTGGCAGACCTCGCTTACATCTTGGCTCTGCCACCAGAAGCGATTGGCCTACGCGGTACATTAGGTTTGGCGTTCGGCAGTGGCGGCAGAAAAGGAGTGCAAGCACACTACGCGCCTAACCAACGTGAATTAGCCCTCGCCAAGAACGCAGGTGCAGGTGCACTCGCTCATGAATTTTGGCATGCGTTTGACCACTACATCGCTGAAAAAGCGTTTGAGATTGGTGACACCTCAGGCCCACGAAAACACATATTATTTGCCACTGACTGTTGGCTGCACGATAGAAAGGTGCGCCCTCATCCATTAAACGAGAGTCTGATGTCTCTGTTCGACGCCACACTACTCAGCGAAAACAACTTGGATAAACACGATTACGTGGCTCGAAGTGTTATTGCCGACAAAGCAACCTCTGCCCGTTACTTCTCATTGCCAACAGAGATGATGGCTCGAGCCTTTGAATCTGCGATTGAATCCTGCTCAGATATCGAAAACTCGTACCTAGTCGATGGTACAACAAAGCCGGATATGTTCCCCCTCTATCCAGACCTCACGCATAGAGAGGAAATCTACAACGCAATACAAGGCTACTTTGCACCGCTAGGCCGCTCTTTGAGCAAGTAGCTCTTTAAGTAAGTAACGTTTTGGGCAGATAGGACAATAGATGACCCAATCTTCAAAACTGTTTATAGTCGACACAAACTTCAACACACATGATTCAGAGGCAGTAATGATCCGTTGGCCATCTTTAGTAAAACTCGACGGCGATGATGAGCTTATTTACGTCGCATCCGAGAACGATTTTCAGGCAGAATGCTCAGACATGATCTTGGGCGAAGATGATTACCTCATCGATTCTGAAGGTGACAGCTACGCACTTCAATCGAGCTCAAATCAACTGTCTCTAGCAAAACGACCTGAGCAGTATTCAGTAGAAAGCGTGACTAAGCTGATACGAAATCACGAGTTCCAGAAAGCCGAAGTGTGCTTGATGAAGATCCACTTCCTAACGATTGAAGAAGCGATTCAGTCTTTGGCTTTTGAGCCACGTTAATATCGCTTGAGATTCGGATTAGAACTTCCAAACAGTACATACCAAAACAGCGCCAATTCAGGCGCTGTTTTTCATTCACTTCGTTAACAGATTAAGCGATAAAAATCTGAGCCAGTGCGTAGCCTAAGCAACATGCGCCGACGACACCGATTAAACCCACCGACATGAATGAGTGGTTGAAGTACCACTTACCAATCTTGGTGGTGCCAGATACATCGAAGTTCACCGTTGCGATGTCAGATGGGTAGTTCGGGATAAAGAAGTAGCCGTAAACTGCGGGCATCAAGCCGATTAACAAGGCTGGGTCTAATCCTAAGCCAAGGCCAACAGGTAACATCATACGTGCAGTAGCAGCTTGCGAGTTCACCACAACCGATACGATGAATAGCGCTAGTGCGAACGTCCATGGGTAGTTGGTGACCATTTCCACAATGCCCGATTTGAACTGAGGCATTGCGTATTGGAAGTAGGTATCTGACATCCAAGCGATACCGAAGATAGCGATCGCGGCCACCATACCGGATTTGAATACCACACCATTTGGCACATCACGTGGGTCAGTTTTGGTCGCCAGCAAGATGATACCGCCGAAGCAGAGCATCATCATTTGGATGATCACCGACATCTTGATTGGCTTGTCGCCGTCTACGATGGTTCTGATTTCTGGCACCATCGCCACAATAACAATCACCACAATCGACAATAGGAAAATCAAGACTGCATTACGCGCTGAGCTTGGAAGCACTTCATCCAAAGACGTTGCAGTCGTGTTTTCAATGCGCTTTTTCCACTCAGGATCTTTTAAGCGCTCTTGATAATCAGGATCGTCGTTCAGTTCTTTACCGCGTTTCAAGCTGTACAAAGAAAGTAACAGCGTACCGAACAAGGTTGCAGGCACCGTAACTAATAGAATCGAAAGCAAAGTAATGGAATGCTGAATATCTGAAAGTTGCGCTAGGTAGTACACCACTGCCGCCGAAATTGGCGATGCAGTAATCGCAAGTTGAGATGCAACAGAAGCCGCTGCCATTGGACGCTCAGGACGAATTCCATTCTTCAATGCCACATCACCAATAATAGGCATAATTGAGTAAACCGCGTGGCCAGTACCCAATAGGAAAGTCATCGAATAAGTCACAAACGGTGCTATCAGGGTGACGCGTTTCGGATTCTTTCTTAGCACCCTTTCCGCCACTTGGAGCATGTATTTTAAGCCACCGGCCGCTTCGAGGATCGAAGCACAGGTTACCACCGCGAGAATGATCAACATTACGGTGACAGGTGGCGACGTTGGCGGCATCTTGAAGATAAAGACCTCAATCACCAAACCAATACCAGAAACAACCCCTAAACCAATACCGCCATACCGAGAACCGATATAGAGAACGACAAGTAAAAATAGAAACTCAAAATACAACATAAGCAACCCTGCTAAAAATGTGGACTAGGGATATTTTGTCTGTATGTTCAATACTTTACTTATTGGTATGTCACACAATTATTGAGCGTTTTAATGGATTGTTTTTTATAAGATTAGGGTCACGATAACAGGCGATTAAGTATCGAAAATGTAATTTTTCACTCAAGTGAAACTCAAGGATTGTTATGCATTCTGATGTTCATTGTTTCTTTTAGAACGCCTGAATCTATAAAATTTAAATATCATAACTAAACGCTATCACCCATTCAGAAGCCCATAACGGATTGCGCCTGCTCCCTTAAAACTTTGTAATACAATTATCGCTGTTTTACTGAACTCTAACTCGCCTATCCCAAAGCACTGTGTCAAAATACCCACCCTTACGATGACAACACATTAAGAACCACGGATATGAATTTTCAAGCTGCTATTTTTGATATGGATGGACTGCTGCTCGACACCGAGCGACTTTGTATGCAGGTATTTGAAGAAGCATGTCACGCGCAAGGTGTTCCGTTTTTGCAGGATGTTTACCTAGGCATCATAGGCTGTAACGCAAAAACCATCGAACAGATTTTTCGAAATGGCTACGGTGAAAACCTAGACTACCCAGCACTGAATAACGAATGGCGCACGCGCTACAGTGCAATTGTTAAAAACCAAGCGATTCCGGTAAAAGACGGCGTGATCGAGCTGCTTGAATGGCTAAAGTCGAATGACATTCCAATCGCGGTGGCAACTTCCACTCAGCTAGATATCGCCAAGAAGAAGCTTGAGTTAGCAGGCCTAGATTCTTACTTCACTTCACTAAGCACAGGCTGCGAAGTGACTCATGGTAAACCTCACCCAGAGATCTACTTATTGGCGGCAGAACGCCTAGGTGTTGCACCTGAAACTTGCCTAGCGTTTGAAGATTCAAACAATGGTATTCGCGCTTCTATGGCAGCCAACATGATCAGCTTCCAGATCCCTGATTTAGTAGAGCCATGTGACGAAGTAAAAGCGCTTGGACACACCATCAGCCCTTCTCTTCATGATGTGTTAGCACTGCTTCAACAAGCTGCAGCTTAGGCTCTCACTGCCGTTGATAATGCTTTTATCTGTCTCGTCCTAAAATACGTAGACAAGCCTCTCTATTAAGCCGACTCACAGAGTCGGTTTTTTTGTTGCCATTCCTTTTATAAAAGATAAAAACTCGCGCTTGAAACTGTTACAGTCGATGTGAAATAAATGCTAGGTGATCAACAAGATTGCTAACGTCTAAATATGGAGAAAGAGACGCGTGAAGGAAAAGTTTGAAGACCAACTGCTTGATTTTGCACAACAAGAAATGACACAAGATGCCGCGCACGACATTAGCCACATTAAGCGCGTCGTCAAAACCGCGAAGGCTTTGTGTGTACAAGAACAGGCTAAGCTTGAAGTCGTTTTACCCGCCGCTTACCTTCATGATTGCTTCACCTTTCCTAAGAACCATCCAGACAGAGCCCAAAGCTCGCAAATGGCAGCAGACAAGGCGATCTCTTTCCTCAAATCTATCGGCTATCCCGCGTCCTATCTTGATGAGATCCATCATGCCATTGTCACGCACAGCTACAGCGCTAACATCACACCTGAAACCATAGAAGCTCAGATCGTCCAGGATGCCGATCGCCTAGATTCTCTCGGAGCAATTGGTATCGCTCGCTGCTTATATGTAGGTCAGAGCTTTAACGCCGAACTCTACAACCACGAAGACCCATTAGCTGAACATCGTGACTTGGATGACAAGCGTTACAGTGTCGACCATTTCTACGTAAAGCTATTCAAGCTGGCGGAAACCATGAATACAGAATCCGCCAAGTTAGAAGCCAACAAGCGCACCGATTACATGCGTGACTTTCTTGAGCAGTTGGGCGCGGAAGTTTAGCGACTTAGAAAAAGAGACACACTACAAGGGGAGAAGGATATGGAAATAAACTGCTTTAAGGAACCCGACGCCGACGAGATCGTCACTTGGTTCACATCCCTAGAAGACTACGTACTTTGGGGAGGACGAACCTTTGGTTGGCCGTTAGAAGCCTCCTCTATCATTGAACGCTCTCAAGAGCCCCATGTCGAGCTTTACACATTCTCCACGCCTAGCACTGAGTCGAATTCCAATGACTTGCTCGGTTTTATGGAGTTTCAACGTATGTCAGACAACGAACTTCGTTTCTGCCGAGTGGCTATTCACCCAAACCAACGAGGCAAAGGGCTTGGGCAATCCATGATAGAAAGTGCATTAAACACGGCGAAACAAATTCCTGATGTCACCACCATCAGCTTGGCGGTCTTTCAACAGAATATCGGGGCAAAACGTTGCTACGACAAAGCGGGGTTTCAAGTGGTCGACAAAGAGCCAAAGTTCAAAGAATTCAATGGCAACACCTGGCCTCTATATCAAATGGAATTAAAGCTCAGTTAGTATGTTTTAATTAACGGAATGATTTTAATTGCCAGATTTGACCCCATATCATTAAGCATTGCTACACACTCAAGATACACAGATGTAATTTGGAACCTTCAATGACCCAAGAAAAATTCGACACCATTTACCAACGTGCCGCTCACCGTAAAGGTGGGGCAGCAGAGCTCGAAAAGATTGTTCGTGCGCCTCTTTCACAAGCTGAGTTATCACAAATTACCGACGACCGTTGGCTAGCAGCCTTTACCGAAAAGGTATTCCAGTGTGGTATTTCGTGGAATGTAGTGAGGAAGAAATGGCCGCAATTTGAAGAAGTGTTCTTTGAGTTCGACATCGAAAAAATGCTGATGCTGCCGAATGAGATGTGGGAGCAGAAAGCACAAGATCCACGCATTATTCGCCACCTCACCAAGGTGATGACCATCCCGGCTAATGCAATGATGATCCACAATGCCAAGCGTGAAGCGGACTCCTTCTCACAAATGGTTGCCGACTGGCCATCAGAGCGAATTACAGAACTTTGGGATTACCTGAAGAAACACGGCAAGCGTTTGGGCGGAAATACAGGTGCTTACACCTTGCGCCAAATGGGCAAAGACACATTCATCTTATCTTCTGACGTGGAAGCGCACCTGCGCAGCACAGATGTAGTTGATAGCGGTCGCAACACCAAACGAGCACAAGTCGCGGCAAGTAAGGCTTTCAACGAATGGCAGCAGCAATCAGGTCGTACCCTGAGCGAAATAAGCCAGATCGTCGCCTACAGTTGTGGCGATAATCGCGTCTAGTTCAAGAAGAATGGCTTAAAGCTTTAGATTGCACACAGTTCACTGCAAACTAAATGTTATAAGTCATTAACAAATAAGCGTGCATCGCACTTTCATCCGGTGGCATTGTATAGATAAATGTATACAATATAGAGTAACACTCATGAATTATTCTCGACCAACCCAACTCGACTAAACAAGGGCCCTTATCTCTATGACAGCTCTCAAAAATTCTGTCTCCAAAGGTGTAAAAACAAAAGTAACAGGCCAGACTCAAGACGATGTTGTTTACTGCCATATCTTCGACGCGATACTAGAACAAAGGCTGCCACCAGCCACCAAATTAAGCGAAGAAGCACTAGCAGAAATCTTTGGCGTTAGCCGCACTATTATTCGCCGTGCCTTGTTGCGTCTCTCATTAGAGCAAGTTGTGGTGATCCGTCCAAACCGAGGTGCCATGATTGCTGCGCCAACGGTAGACGAAGCCAAACAGATATTTAAAGCGCGTGAAGTAATGGAGCTTGCTATCACAGAGCTTGCAGTGAAAAACGCAACCAAAGCTCAAATCGAAGAGTGCAGAAAATTGGTCGCGAAAGAGAACTGCGCCTTTGACCAAGGTGACTACGGCTCAGGATTACGTTTGTCTGGTGAGTTCCACATCAAACTGGCAGAGATGGCAGAAAACGCACCACTGCTTGCCTTCCAGCGCAGCCTAGTGTCGCAAACCTCACTGCTGATCGCTCAATACGAAACAGGTAATCACTCGAACTGTTCTTTGGATGAACACGAAGGGTTACTTGATGCGATTGAGTCTGGCGATGAAGAGCAAGCCGTCGAGTTGATGAAAGAACACTTGAGCCACATTCGTTCCAAGCTCAACCTAGACAGCAGCACCGCATCGAGCGACCTGCATGTTGTGTTCTCAGATCTGCTTAAGAACAAGTCATAACGAGTTGACCATTCCAATTCAGCTCTAACAACTTTTTGTTAACAAGACGGGAGAGAAGTAAGCCTTTGCGTTTACTTCTCTTTTTTATGCCCTCCCTATAATGATAGACGCAAAGATCGGCGCATTTCACCTCAAAACACTCTTAATTCTGAGCAGAATAGTGCTCTTATCCTCTATAGCATTTGCTCCTAAATGCCAAAATTCTTATCTTTATTTTGTATACATAGTCATTAATTCATTCACAACACAAAACTCAGCACTTCCAATTTAAATCCCAATAAAACAAGCAACTAAAGATAAAATTAAATTGTATACAATCCACCAAATCACAATGTTGTTGCATTTTTGTAAATAAATAGTTGACCACAGGGTCAGGATGGATAATTATTGACCTAGAAGTCAAAAAGAATACACATGGAAAAATGTCGATTTACAAGGAGGTCTCTTGATTACTTTTTTGCTCAATCAGGAAATAAGACGTGAAGACAATCTGTCGCCGAATATGACAGTGCTCAATTACCTTCGTACCAAGGTTAATAAAACCGGTACCAAAGAAGGTTGTGGGTCTGGTGACTGTGGCGCATGTACCGTCGTTTTAGGTGAAGTGGTGGATGGACAGCTGCAATACCGCTCGGTGAACTCTTGCCTTACGTTCGTTTCAGCGCTGCACGGAAAACAGCTAATCACAGTAGAAGATCTACAAAACCGAGATAAGTCATTGCACC